>CAYJVP010000015.1:0-9986 GCA_964373615.1 uncultured Gammaproteobacteria bacterium
CAAAGCTCACTACTGGGTAAAGATTTCGTTCAGGGTTCTGAGCCATAAAAACAGTTCGGCTTTTGCCGGACTGTTTTTGTTGCCCCACGCCATGAACGAAATGAAAAGAGGGGTGGACCGGACGTCGGCCCATCCCTCGGAGTTGTTGCGACGGACTACCTGCGCATGGGAATGACCAGAGCATGACGGCGAGCCGTCGCGATAGCCGTTTCGTAGCCTGCGTCGGCATGTCGCAGGACGCCGGTTCCCGGATCGTTGGTGAAGACGCGCTCTGCGCGTTCCGCACAGGCTTCGTCGGGCGTGATGACAAAACACTGCCCGGCGTGGATCGACTTCCCAATTCCCACGCCTCCGCCGTTGTGGACCGAGACCCAGGTCGCGCCGCTCGCCACAGCGATGAGCGCGTTCAAGATCGGCCAGTCGGCGATGATGTCGCTCCCGTCACGCATCTTCTCGGTCTCGCGTCCCGGTGAGGCGACCGAACCGCAATCGAGATGGTCGCGACCGACCCAGATCGGAGCGCTGATGCGTCCATCCCGGATGGCCTCCCAGATCTTCCGGACGGCGAGCGCCCGTTCGCCCATCCCCAGCCAGCACACCCGCGCAGGGAGCCCGGGCTGCTTGGCGAAGTTGATGGCGTTCCGGACCTTACGGATCCAGTTGCAGAGCAGCGCGTTGTCAGCGAAGAGATCCAGGATGAGGTGGTCGATGACGTCGATGTCACCCGGGTCACCCGAAAGCGCGGCGACCCGGAACGGGCCACGACCCTCGCAGAAGAGCGGGCGAACGTAGAGAGGCACGAATCCCTCGATGTCGAAGGCGTTTGCGAGCCCTTCGTCCCTGGCGTGGAAACGAATGCCGTTGCCGTAGTCGAAAACCGTGCAGCCACGCGCCTTGAGAACGAGCAGCAGCTCGACGAGCTTGCGCATGGAGCGCTTGCAATCGGCCACGTACGCGTCGGGGTTCGTGACGCGATCCTTCAGGGCTTGCTGGAACGAACGACCGTGCGGGAAGTACCCGATGAGCGGATCGTGTGCGGCCGTCTGGTCCGTGACGATGTCCGGCGCGATCCCGTTGTCCACGAGATACTGCAGCGCGTCCACCACGTTGCCGTGGAATGCGATCGCTTCTGCCACGCTTCCACTCAGAGCCTCGCGCACGCGTCCGACGGCCTTCGCCATGTCGTCGAACGAAGCATCAATCCACCCTTCGCGAGTGCAGCGCTCGATCTTGTCGGCGTTGACCTCGCAAATGAGGATGACGGCCCCGCACATCTTGGCGGCCGGAGCTTGCGCCCCGCCCATATTGCCGAGACCGGATGTGAACACGAACGTGCCAGGTTTGGCGCCGGCGGCAGCGAATGTCTCGTGCGTGCCCTGCATGATGCCTTGCTGGCCGATGAAAGCCCAGCTTCCGGCGGTCATCTGCCCATACATCGTGAGTCCGCTCTCTTCGAGGGGCCAGAAGCGCTCGTCGTCGCTCCACTTGGGCACGATCATGGAGTTGACGATCAACACCCGCGGCGAGTCCTCAAACGTGCGGAGTACGCCGACCGGCTTGCCGCTCTGGATGAGCAGCGTTTGGTCCGGCTGGAGCAAGCGCAGTTCGCGCTCGATCGCCACGAAGGCATCGGGGTTGCGTGCGAGCTTTCCTCGACCTCCGTAGACGATCAACTCGCCAGGGTTCGCGCCCTGCACGAGGTTGTTTCGCATCATTCGCAGAGCCGCCTCGATCTGCCAGTTTGCACAGGAGATCGTGGACCCGGTGATGAGGGGATACTGCTCTGGGTGGAAAACCATCTGTCGGGACCTCCATCAAACGAGCCCGCGAGGAGCTCGGTGGGACCTCTGAAAAACTGATGGATTTTCGTTGAACGGGCTGTCGAGCCCCACGAAACGTAGTGTCAGCCTTCGCCAAGGCTTCGGCTGATCCGCCTCCGGCGGAAAAGCTACGTTGAGTGGGGTCGACGGCCCGCCCGACTGAACGACGTCAGTCGTTCGGGCGGGGTGCCCGTGAGACGAAAAGACGCAGTTTTGCAGAGGTCCCTCGGCTGTTGTTTTTGGTTGTCACAGAGCCGTTGAGATCCTAGCATTGTTCTGACTTGTGTCAACGACCACTGTCTTATGACCTACGCCACATTAAACCCTCAAATATCTCCGCATCGCGTAGGCGGTTGAGAGGATGCTCACAAGGACAAGGCCGGCGAGTTCCCCGCCAAAAATCATCAAACCGTTATCAATGAAATATTGCACGAGATTCACGGATGCGTCTTGGAAATACCCGTCGAATCTCGGCTGAAGGAAACCCACGGTCGGAAACACGATGGCAGCTGATACCGCAACAGCGATCAGACTGCAAAAAATCGCCTCAAAGAAAAACGGGGCACGCACAAACCCGTTCGTGGCACCCACGAGTTTCATAATCGCGATCTCCTCACGATGCACGAAGACCGTAATACGCACCGTATTGAAGATAATGAGAATCGCGATCATGAGAAAGATGCCAGAGAGCGCCAGCCCAAAAAGTTGCACGCTGTTTGTTGTATTCGTCAACCGCTCAATGATCATCGCGTAGCCGGAAAAATCTTTCTTGCGAATCGCGTCGCGATATTGCGGGCTGTCGATCGCCTCGAGAATAAACGGAAACTCATCAGCGTCGTAGGCACGCACGACCAGCGTGTATCCGATCGGGTTCTCCCCGACCTCGTCAAGCGAGGAAAGAACCTCTTCGTCATCCAGATGACGTTGTCGGAACCGCTCAAGCCCCTCCTCGGGCGTGATCATGGACACGTCCCGAACTTGAGACAGTCCTTGCAAATATGCGGAGGCGCTTTTCACGGTTGACTCCTCTGTGTCTGCCTCAAAATAAATCGAAACGTCGACCTTGTCCTCGACCGCGCGGATGGCGGTGTCGGTCACAAGGGTGAGAACAACAAGAATATTCACCGTCAGCAACGTTAACACGAGCATGCTGATCGTGATGATCGACAGCCAGATGTTCCTCCAAAAATTCTGGAGGGCGAATTTTATAATGCGAAGAATGGAAATCACATCACGTTAAACGATAGCGGCCCTCTTCCTGATCCGAAACGATCTCTCCATGGTCGATCGTGACCACGCGTTTCTTGAGCGCGTTGACGACGTCGCGGTTATGCGTCACGAGCACAACCGTGGTTCCGAACTCGTTAATCTTTTTGAGAAGGTAGATGATCTCGTGCGTATTGATCGTGTCGAGATTGCCGGTCGGTTCATCGGCCACAATAATTTTCGGCCGGTGCACCAGCGCACGCGCGATCGCCACGCGTTGCTGTTCCCCGCCGGAGAGCTGATCCGGATAGCGACCGGCTTTTTCGTGAAGATTCACGATCTTCAAAACCTGGGGAACGATCTCTTTCACGCGCTTGGGCGACACGCCGGAAACTTGAAGCGCGAACGCCACATTTTCTCCCACGGTTTTTCTCGGCAAGAGTTTAAAATCCTGAAACACAACGCCAATTTGGCGACGCAACAGCGGAATATCCCCATGCCGAATATCCGTGATATCCCATCCACCGATCATCACCTGCCCCTTGGTTGGGCGCTCTTCCGCAAATAAAAGCTTTGCAAGCGTGGTCTTGCCCGTGCCGCTCTGCCCGACAATCGAAACAAACTCGCCAGGCTGGATGTGGAGGCTGACGTTTAAGAGCGCCGTGGTGTTGGGCGGATATTGTTTGGTGACGTTCTTGAGTCGAATCATTGGAGAAATTTCACTCGCACGTCGATCACACCCGCTCCAAGGCTTGCGAGTTTTTTAAAAGCAACCGAATCAAGATCAATGACGCGATCGGGGTGAACCGCACGATCCGGGCCGAAGTCGTTCACGCGCACGGTCACGCTGCGTGTCGGATCATCGGCGCGAGACACGACAAGGTAGGTTCCCTTCTCGTAATCCGGCGAAGCGGCGCAATCGCATCCTTTGTACGCATACCAACTCGCCTTGCCGTATTCGGGAATGGACTCCTCGAAGATGGCAAGCCGCGCGTATGGAAGATGGATGAGCGCGCGAACCGAACCGGTCTCCGGACTGTCTTCAGAGGGGAGCTCCTCCCAGGCTTGGCTGACGCCGTTGTAAAAATAGATCCGACGCGCGCCGTGCATGACACCCGTATCCTCTTGTGGATACTTGATCTCGAGAAAGAAGAAGTCCGATCCGTCGTAGCTCTCCTTATTCAGGATATCAAAAAGATACACGTTCCCCAAGAGCTCGCGATCGGAAGGGTACGTCGTTTCCATGAGACGTGTGGCGAGCGTCTTCACATCCACGCGCGTTGCGACGTTCAGGGTGTCAGGACGAATACCAAGTCGCATGAGACCATCGTCTGACGACAGGGTGTATCCTCTGGCAATCGTCTCGGCGTCAAAAGAGGTTGAGACAACCGTCTCGAACAGGTCGCTGCTCGCGCGAGCCGGTGGCATCAATAACACAAACGCGCCGATGAAGATCAGGGGCGCGAACATCCCCCACAAAGCGTTTCTTGTCATAGACATCTGTCCCGGATATAATGGGCCTGTCGCCGAATGCGCTTTTGAAGCGAAGCGGCCGGATTTCGAGACAGAATCGCTGAACAAACTTTGAGGTTTATCCGTAGGATAAGCCGAAAAGTTTTGAAGCGATTATGGCCGAAATACGGACGCTGCAGCCAAAATGGCATTCGGCGACAGGCCCATAATACCGCCCGCGGAAATCAAAGACAAGATGCGGGATTCGTACAGTGGTAGTATGCCAGCTTCCCAAGCTGGAGATGCGGGTTCGATTCCCGTATCCCGCTCCACCATCAACCAGTACGCTGGTGGATTTTTGTTAGTACCGATAAACGTAGATCCGCTCCTCGCCTTTCTTCACAATCTGATGCCCAGACGAGGTATCCTCAAACGGCCAGCCGGCGAGGACAACCAGGGACCCGGACGGAAGCTCGCGCGCAAATTTTTCTTGAAGTTTCGGATACGCCCGCTTCATGAGGTATCCGTAGACTTTGTTGTAGGAAGAAAGGTCAAGATCGAACAAGTTGCCATAGAGGATCTTCACTCGACCGCCGAAACGCATGCGTGCTCGAATCCATGTGAAGAGGAACAACCAGGGATCAAGCTCGATTCCTGTACCGTAGATGCCAGAACGCTCCGCCAAATCAAAAAGAACGCGAGCCCGCCCGCAACCAAGTTCAAGCACGCGGTCGTTTGGTTTTATTTCAAGGGCAGCCAGCGCTTTCAAAGAAACATCCCGTGGGATCGCCACGTGTGGCGCCACGGAGTGACGAAGGTCGCGCAGCAAGGCCCTCACCATCACAACCGCGGCAAGAACAACAAGACCAAGACGAACGCCGATCAAAAAAAATTCATTCATACCGTCGAAGTGTAACACAAAAGCCCTCCAATTTCTGGAAGGCTTTCATGGAGCCACTTCCGGGATTCTCACGTCGGCCTTCGGCCTCTCCATAGGGGCTTCCGCCCCTCTGGTCTTCCCTCCCCTTCGACTCGCTGCGCTCGCTCAGGGTCGGTCAGGTCACCCCCGGCATGTAAGGGGAGTGCCTCCCCTTACCATCCCCTCGTTCGAATCCCGGACAACAGAAACCGCCGCGTCTTCAGACGCGACGGTTTCTGGAGCCACTTCCGGGATTCGAACCCGGGACCTCTGCTTTACGAAAGCATTGCTCTACCATCTGAGCTAAAGTGGCACGCCGGCGAAATCATAACAGAAGATTTCCTCGCGATCAAGAGCCCATCCCCGTCATCAGGTCTTCAAAAACCGCCAGATCCGAGCGTCCGCACGGTATGTTTCCATCGCTTCGTCCATGCCGTACTTCGCGACAATGATCGTGTTGATACGATACTGGATATCCTCCGCTGCTTCGATCTGCTCGCTCACCTGCACAATGCTGTACGCGTCCGGAAGCTCAATCACATCGCTCACGACATTGAGGGCAAGCCCCGGGACAACACTCTGCCATGCCTCGGGCATCTGCTCCTGCGTGAGATACCCCCATTCCCCACCAGCAATGTCGTCTTCCCCGTCCGTGGACGCAAACACATCGGCAAAGGCCTCGCCGGCACGAATGCGTGAGAGGTATGCCTCAATTCGACTCCGCGCCTCCGACTGCTGTGTGGCATCCGCGTACATCTGCTCCTGCACCTGCCCAGCCAGCACAATCGGCTCCATGATGTGTGACACAAACGCCTCCTTGTCCCAACCTAAGCTCGCTTCAATCTCCTGAAAAAACGCGTCCTCTGAGCCACTCTGCTCGGACGCCGACGCCAAAAATGCGTCCACCTTGGCCTGGTCAAGAGCAATCCCCCGGTCAGCAGCCATCTGTTCGACAAGCACGCGATCGATCATCGCGTTTAAAATCTGTTCCTGAAGCAAGGCAAAATTTTCAATTTCCTGCTCTGCTCCGGCCTGTAGAAGATACCGCTCCAGCGCATCTTGCTCTTCAAAAAATGCACGAAAGGTGAGCACGCGCCCGTCAACAACCGCGATGGGGTACGGGATTCTCGACGTGACGGAACGCACGAATGGATCCGTGGTCGGCAACAGATACACCGCCGCGCTGACAGACAGGGCAACGCCCAGGACCACGAGGGCCGCGATCCCCCCGATGAGAAAACGAAAAAAGCGCGGGTTCGGTACGCGCACGGCCGGAGCCACAGAGACGGATTCGACATCGGACGGTTCAACGCTCGGATGCGGAAGATGTTCCATAAATTTTTATCGCCTCAAACTTGGGTTTGTCGAAGAAGTAATACCACCATTTCGTTTGGTTGGCAACGTCTGTGTACGTCTCACCCTCCTCGGACGCGGCGGCTGCCATGAGCGCCTGCGCTTGCTCCACGGCCGTGACGCCAGCGTCCATCGCCTGGCCAACGCCCCCCTCATCGACAACCACCACCTGTTCACCTGGTTTGCTGAGCCCAAGCTTCAATCTGGCCTCCCGCTCGATGAACGATTCGGTCTGGATCGCTTGCGCGAGTTCGGCCACCTCAAGATTGCGCGCCGCAAGCGTATCGGCCTGCGCCTGAAGCTCGTTGATTTCCCGTTGGATCGTGTAATTACGCGCGAACTCCTTTCCAAACGCGAGGACAAAGAAAAAGAGAATGATAACGTTCACCACGAAGAACATCCTCATCTCGAGCACGCGACGAAAAAAAGATTTGCGCGCTTCTCGGGGCATATCAGGAAGGTTTTTTGTATAACTCCTTCGTGGCCTCGTCGCGCTCCTTCTCACGAACATTCAAGACCAGCCGGTCGACCTCTTCGTCGCTCATCCTCTCTACCAACTCCTTGACCTTTCGCGCGCGCAAATTTTTTGGAACCGCTACGACCGCCTCCTTTCTCACGTCGTGGAGAAGGTCGTGATACTTCGCCGGGTGGCGCACGCGGCGCATTTCAATGTCCGCGGCGTTTCCCGCTGTTTTGATCGTGAGCGTGCCATAGCGAAAAACGGTTGGGAAGATTCCCTTGACGCGAAAGGTTACGTCTTGCACGTCGGCATACGCCACTTCAGAATACGTGCGGTCAAAAAATCCTCGCTGTTCTACGTCCACCACGCGCAGATCGGTCACGAGGAGAACCGAGTGTTTCCAGATAAAAAATTTTCGCAGGGCGACCAGAAGGCCGGAAAGCGTCAACGCGAAAAAAATTGTCACCCCGAGTGGTCCTTGCCGAAACAGAGGAAAGAGAAAAAAGAACGGCGCCACGATCCACACGAAAAACAGCGCGAACCATGGAACGTACGCGACGCCGGCCTCGTGCAACGCGGCGAGCACCTGCTCGTCCGGTTTCAATTGAATACGTTTGTGCGCGTTCATACGCGATTCGGTCTTTGACGCAACGCCGCGCGAACCTCCGCGCGGTCATCCCAGGGAATTTTTTTGCCGCCGGAGACGGCCATGATCGGTTCGCACCCTTTACCCGTGATGAGCACAAGATCGCCATCTTGCGCCATCCCGATGGCTTGGACGATCGCCAGACGCCGGTCAAGGATGCGGAAGAGATTCACCCCGTCCCTCTTTCCGGCTTGCGCGGCCGCATCGGCGACCTGGTTCATAATCTGTGTCGGGTCCTCATCGTACGGATCCTCGTTGGTCGCAATCACGATGTCGTCCCGCTCTGCGGCCAACCGTCCCAAGACGGAGCGCCGTGACACGTCGCGACCGCCACCTGCGGACCCCACAATATGAATCAAACGCTTCCGTGGGAAGAGGGCAATGGCTTCGTACACCGTGTTTAAAGCAGCGGGCTCATACGCATAGTCAACGATGACGGTAAAGGGTTGCCCTTCTTCGATCGGCTCGAGACGTCCGGAAACGGGTTCAAGCCGTTCGACCGCCTCTTGCAAAAGCTTGAAGGACAGTCCAAGGGCGCGACCGGTGGTGATGGCGGCCAGCGCGTTCAAAAGGTTAAATCGACCAATGGGTTTCAGATGAAATGTATGCCCTTCCATCGAAAAAGTTGAGCATTGCGAGGTCAGCGTGGCGTCCTTTGACAGGGTGAACGCGTACCGACGGTCAGCGGGAAACGACGAAAAGTATGCGGCGTGCTCATCGTCTCCATTCACAATGGAAATCTTTGCCAGCAGCTCACCGTCGAAAACTTTTCGCGGCATGCGTGTCAAATGTTCGAACAACCGTCCCTTGGCACGCTTGTAGTTCTCAAACCCGCCGTGCGCTTCAATGTGCTCGGGGGTCAAATTCGTAAACACGGCCACATCATAGTTGACGCCCACATGGCGAAACTGGGCGATTCCTTGTGACGAGGTTTCGATGATGGCCGCACGACAGCCTGCGCGCACCATGTCGCGGAGGAGCTTCTGCGTCTGGAAACGACCAAGCATGGTCATTTTTTTGTTGTTCACCCATTCCCGATCTGCCACCTTGAAACTTACGGTGGAGGTCCAACCCACGCGCCATCCGGCGTGTTCAAGGATCCTCCCAATAAACTGCACGGTCGTCGACTTGCCGTTGGTGCCGGTCACGCCGATCACCATGAGCTTCTCGGACGGATGGCCGTAAAAAAAAGCAGCCGCGTGCGCAAACGCGAGGTGATACAGCGAAACGGCGCGCTCTGGCGTGATACGCCGAAAAAAACGAAATAATGACATGCGCGTGTGTTTACATTTTTACAATTTATCAAAAATCAGGATGGTTGACAATTTAGCTCATTTCCGCCAAAACCTCCGGAACCGGGTTCCGGAGTCCGGAACCGGGTTCCGGATTTTTGAGTCATGGATTGTCCGGATTAAAAACGTAGCGCCCGCTCCAAGAAAAAAGAAATTCCTCATATTCTTTTGAACTCGTAAACAACCTGCGGGCCATCTCAGGATCTACGACCGGCAACTCCTGCTCCTCTCCCTTATAAATCCTATGACTTGACCACGGATACGCGTCGAGTTTCCGCGCCGCGAGCGGCCAGTCAATGACTTCTCCGTCTCTCCAGGGCAGACTGACAGTGTCCAGAGCATTCAGATGAATGTAGCGCGGAACATGCTGAAAGTAAGCCTCATTGTCGATCCGGATAGCCTTATACCGGCCATCAAACAGCGGGCCCGAGCGATCATATCGAAGGTTGTGATAGCGAGAATATCCGCCGCAAAGTTTCATCATGAATGCTGGAATGCCATCATCAATCGCTTGCTGCATAAAAAGATGGAAGTGGTTGGATAAAATGCAGAAGGCGAAAATTTTGACGAATGGTTGACGTTCATCAGCCAATACCTCATGAGACGCAAGTAGGTTCTCTTTCAGGTAAGGACTGCCTCCATGATGTTCATAATTGGCATCATTAAAGAGATACAACGAGTTATAAAAGCGTTGAAAATCAATAGATGTATGGAAAATCTGAACGCGATCTACGCCACGATTGTAGACATGATAATACTCGCCCAGCGCAAATGATTCACCGCGCATAGAAGATGAAACCCTCAGCAGATCCGGAACCGGGTTCCGGAGTCCGGAACC
>CAYJVP010000015.1:10086-17396 GCA_964373615.1 uncultured Gammaproteobacteria bacterium
GGTTCCGGATGTTGGCGTTAAAGCGCTTTCACGGCATCGACGAACTGCCCTCCCCGATCGTACTCGTTTTTGAACATCCCAAAGGACGCCGTACCAGGCGAAAGCAGCACCACATCGCCGCTTTGCGCGACCTGTGAAGCCGCTTCCACGGCCTTCTTCATCGAATCAACCCGAACCGTCGAAACGGAATCGCCGATGGCGGAAGCAAATGCGTCTGTCGCATCCCCATCGAACAGCACGACAAATTTGCACGTGGCGCGAATCGCTTTCCCAAGCGTGTCAAACGACAAATTTTTCGACGCACCCCCGCACAGCAACACGACCTGCTTGGTTTGTCCAAACCGATCGAGCGCGGCAATCGTGCCGTCCGGCGAGGTGGCGGTCGTATCGTTGACATAGGCCACCCCCGCAAGCTCCCGCACGATCTCCTGCCGCCCTGGCAGACCAGCAAACGTCTTCAAGGTTTCACGGATCGCGTCGATCGGCACGCCGCCCAAGCGTGCCACACAGATCGCGGCAAGCGCGTTTTGAACGTTGTGGTCGCCCTGAAGCTTCATGTCGGTAACCGACAAAACGTTCTCCGTGTTTCCACGGTTGCGGAAGCACATCACCCCGGTGTCTACAAACGCGCCGTCTTCAGACGCAAGCGGCTGCAAGGAAAACCAGACCTTCTGTCCCCTGATGCGCTCGGCGATCCCTCGCACGAGGTCGTGATCATGATTCAATACGGCGACTTGCTCAGACGTTTGGTGGCGAAACATCGCCTCTTTGGAAGAGGCATACGCCGCAAATGAACCGTAACGATTCAAGTGGTCCTCATAGACATTCGTTAACACCGCGATGTCCGGCGCGCGAGACACATTTTCAAGGCTGTCAATGAGCCAGGAAGAAAGCTCGAGCACGACCGGCACAGGCGCAGACTCTTGAAGGAGATCGTCGAGAAATTCAAGCGGCGAGACCGCGATGTTGCCGGCCACGACCGTTTTGGGATGGATGACGCGGAACATTTCCCCGGCAAGCGCGGTGGTGGTGGACTTGCCGCGTGTGCCGGTCACGGCGTATAGCGGAAACGGGCAATAGCGAAAAAAGAGGCTGATGTCGCTTTCAATGAGCACGCCGTGTTCCCGCGCCAACTGCACAAATCTCGACTCGCGCGGCACGCCCGGATTTTGCACGACCAGATCCACGTCCGTAAAATCATCATCGCGGTGTTCGCCAAGCACAAACACGGGACTATAGATGTCGCGATTGGGAAACATCTCCCGATATTTTTCGTACCATCCCATGACCTCCAGAACGGATTCCTTGAGCTCCTCCTGGCTCTTCAAATCCGTAATGACGATCTGTGCGCCGTGGCGCATGAGCCATTTGGCCGCGCCGATCCCACTGCCCTGCTTGAAACGGCCAAGTCCCATCACGGTCACGACCGCGTCCTGAAATTGTTTGATGTTGGAAACGTCCATAGCCATACCATTAAAACTGCTTAAATAAATGCGCAACCCGAACAACGATCATTGCCTTCAACACTTGCGCAAACATCCGTACGTATTCCCCAAACGCTTTTTTCATCCCGACCTTCTCGTATTTGTGCCGAATCATGAGGCCGGGCATGACGACCGTGCCGTAGCGGAGCTTGCGAGAACGGCAGGAATAGTTCAGCGCGGCCTCGACCATGAACCCCTGGACGAACTCTGGCGGGATGCGTTCGATCACCTCGCGCCGGAGCGCACGCTCCCCGCTGATCAAGGGAAGGCGCCTGGAAAGACGCGTGCGCCACGGACCCCGATCGCGCAGGCCAACGTTCATGGCTTTCGCGCCGGAAAGCACAGGCAGCATGAGCCGCTCCACATGGTCAGGAGTGAGACCTTTCAGATCGGCGTCAAAAAACGCGATGATGGGTACGTCCGTGTGCGTGATGCCGTGCAACATAGCGGCTCCTTTCCCTCCACGACGTGGGAGTTCGTGCACAAGATGCGCGCCAGCGCCTCTTGCGATCTCGGCGGTGTGATCCGTGGAGCCGTCCGAAATGACGATGACCTCGTCCACGAGTGGAGAGGCGGCCACCGCGGCAACGACCTCGCCGATCGTCGCTTCTTCGTTGTAGGCGGGGATGATCGCCGCCGTGCGTGAACGATGCGGCACAGACTATGCGCGACGTGAATGAAAACGCCGGCGCCTCTCCACCTCCGCGCGTTGGCGCTCGATGAGACAGCGGAGCTCGGCGCCTTCCACAAGATGCCCGCGCGCACGATGCCACAGAGCTCCTCGACGGTGAAGAAACGCACGGAAAGATTCGAGAGAGCGATCCAGGTACAGAAGCGCGAGGGTAAACTCCCTCCCTGCCAACTCCCAGGCGAGGGGATCCTCTCCCTGCTCCTCCTCTCGTGCCAGGGCGATTTTCGCCGGAACCAAACACACGTTTACGCGTAGGCGGAAAAGATCACGATCTTTGTGACGCAAATGTTCATACGTATGACCAGACCACGCAAACAACGCATCAGCCCAACGCCGCGCGCGCAGATAAAGCGGATCGCGTCCGTGGCCATCGTGAAGCATGTCCCGGATGGGACGCGTGTCATCGAGCCAGCAGGTGAGGTGGTCATGATGGGACGCGACGAGGTCATGGGCCCCGACCGCCTCTTCCCACAGCTCATCGTTGGCTTCTTCGCTTTGCATCTGCTCTTCGATCACCTCATCTTCCATCGCGTGCGTGACCGTATCCATCTTTCCTCCTTCGTGGCGCAGAAAAATCGCATCGACCTTCTCTTCAAGCAGGTCGAGATCATCGCGAAAGTAGAACCATGGGGAACGATGAGCATCCATCATACAGGCGGCCGTTTGATGCTGATGTCGTAGAGAATCTCTTCAAGCGAACGCAGATTCTTTTTTGCTTGATCAAACTTCTGACGCAGATATCCGGTCAGGTCCATTTCAAGCAGGAACCCCACCACCATTTCGACGGTCTCGTGAGCGCGCGCGACGTTCTTAAAATGGCCGCGCGTGGCCTCGGCAATGGCATAACGAACGATCTCGCCCGTTGCGTCCGACAAAGCTCCTAAAAAAATGTGCGACTCCATCATGCGACCTTCCCCTTTGGTAAATCGTCCGTGCGTGACGTACTGCGAAAACAACACGGCCTCCGCATACTCCTCGAGCGCCGCGCGATACGAACCCTCTTCCTCAAGCTCGGGAAAACGCCGTGTCTTCGCGGCAACCGTCGTAAGAAGCGCGGAGGCTTCGCGAAGCAAACGCCCCGCCTCGCGCGCATCGCCCCGATGCAACGCAAAAATGGCGCGTTTCGCGCGACTTTGCGCTTCGCTCGAAGCGTGGATGAGCAGACGTCGCTCACGCTGTAGATTTGCGTAACGTTTTCTCAGGGTTTGAAAAAATGAGGGGACATTCACAGGGATGATGGTGCGCTGCGCGATCGGCGTAGATACAACGCCTCTTTTGTACATTCAATCGCCACAAGCTTAATCATCCCTATGATAAGCAAAAACCCCGCGTCCGACAAGGAAAGGGGCGTCACCTCAAACACGCGCTGGAAAAACGGAACGATGAGCGCGATCCCCATGAGGGCAAATCCGGCCGCAACCCCGAGCAAAAGCCATGGGTTCGAGAACGGATTCATGCGGAACACGCTGCGACGGAAACTTTTAAGCGCGAACACATAGATCAGCGTGTCAATGCCGACCGCGGCAAACATCATGGTGCGCGCATAGTTGTCATCCAAGGTGGCGCCAAGGATCCATATGTAAACAATGAACAGGACGAGATCCGTCACGATGCCGATCAAGAAAATCAGCACGATCATCTCGCGATTCAACACTGGCTCGCCGCGACGGCGCGGCGGACGACGCATGATGTCCGCCTCCCCAGGCTCCATGGTCAGACCGATGTTTGGGAGGCTGTCGGTCACAAGGTTGATCCAGAGAATTTGAGCAGGTAAAAGGGGGAGAGGCAACCCGAGGATCAGGGAGCCGGCGATAAGAATGATCGCGGTAAGACTGTCCGTCATGAGGTAGGCGATGGTCTTTCGGATATTATCAAAAATCACGCGTCCCTCCTCGATGGCCGCCGTGATCGTGCCAAGATTGTTATCGACAAGAACCAAATCCGAGGCTTCCTTGGCCACCTCTGTGCCCGACCCGAGCGCGACCCCGACATCCGCAGACTTCAGGGCCGGCGCGTCGTTGACCCCATCCCCGGTCATGGCAACCACCTCACCGCGAGCTTGCCACGCATCCACAATGCGTATTTTATGTCTTGGCTCAACGCGTGCATAGACGTCGATCTCAACGACGCGACGCTTCAACTCATCGTCACTCCATTGATCGAGTTCCTCGCCTGTCAACACACCCCCGCCGTGCGTCGAAAGCCCGACCTCCTCGGCAATGGCGCGGGCCGTCTTTGGGTGGTCGCCGGTGATGATAACGGTGCGCACGCCAGCCTCGCGCGCCCTTTTGATCTGCTCTTTGGCCGCTTGACGCAACGGGTCTTGCAAGGCAAGAAGGCCGACAAGCGTGAAATCCGTGATGTCTGATTCTGCGATTTGCTGAATGTCCTTCCTCACCGGCTTATGCGCAAAAGCTATGACACGCAGACCCTGTTCTGTCAGCTCACTGATCGTGTGCTGCCATTGCCGCGAACGCTCCGGAGATAAAGGTTTGACGCTCCCGCTCTCCAGCACATTTGCGCATCGCTCCAAAACACGCTCCGGAGCTCCCTTCAACAGGAACATACGGCCCGCCCCCCACGTATGCAGGGTGGCCATAAACTTCCGCGAGGAATCAAAGGGGATCTCGGCAAGACGAGAAAATTTGACCCGGAGTGTATCCGCCGAAAGCCCCGACTGAACCCCGGCTTCCAAAAGCGCGCGTTCTGTCGGCGAGCCGTGCCATTCTGGTTGTGTGAGTTCCGTGCCGCGCGTGAAGGTCGCATCGTTGCACAGGACGGCCGCTTCAAGCAAAACGGTCATGTCGTGAACCTGCGACGTTTCACGCAAGGCGGCAAATGCGGATGGTTCTCCCGCAAGCACGACCTGTCGCACCTTCATCTCACCCTCTGTAATCGTGCCGGTCTTGTCCGCGCAAATCACGGAAACGCTTCCAAGGGTCTCCGCGGCAAGCAGGCGTCGAACCAGCGCCTTGCGACGCAAGATGCGCTGCATGCCGATCGCAAGCACGACGGTCACAGACACGGCCAGGCCTTCTGGAACTGCCGCAACGGCCAACGCGATGCTCGTTTGCAACATTTCAAAAAAAAGCTGACCCTGCAGAATACCGACCCCGAAAAGAAGCGCGATGAGGAGGATCACGGCTATCGAAATCCACCGGGCCACAGAGGCCAGCTCGGCCTGGAGAGGAGTCGCCTCTTCTTTGGTTCCGGCAAGCAGAGAGGCAATGCGACCAAGCTCGGTCCGTGCGCCAGTGTCCACGACGACGGCAAGGCCCCGGCCGGCCACGACACTCGTGCCGGCATAGATCATATTCGCGCGCTCCGCCAATACGGCGCCAGCGGGAAGTTGCGTCACCTGTTTACCAACCGGCATGGACTCTCCGGTCAGAGGAGCCTCATTCACCTCAAGATCGGCTGACTCAATCAGCCGAGCATCAGCCACGACACTGTCCCCAAACTGGAGCAGGACCACGTCTCCGGGAACCACTTCGTCCGCACGCAAGCGTGCCTCGCGCCCATCCCGGCGAATCGTGGCCTGCGGTTCGACCAAAACGCGTAGCTGTTCAAGCGCGCGGTTGGCCTTGTATTCCTGCGCGAAACCGACCACCGTGTTCAGCGCAACCGTGGCAACAATCACCCCGGTGTCCATGAGGTCATTGAGCGCAAGACTCACCGCGGCAGCGACAATCAAAATAACAATGAGCGGGCTTGTGAATTGGCGGCGTAGGATGGTCCACCAACGAACGGACCTTTCCCTCGGCAGGGCGTTCGGACCAAACTTCTCCAGGCGACGTCGTGCTTCGTGCGCGGAAAGTCCGACGGCGAGGCTCTTCAGCTCGCGCATGGCCTCTCGTGCGCTTAACTCATGCCAAACGATTTTTGTCATATCCTGGTATGCGACATTGTAGCGCACATTCAATCGAGCCCCAAGCACGGATCACGCGCCTGATGGCTATCTGCACGGAATAAAAAAGATGAGCCAGCAGATTGATAAACGGTACATTGATCAGCCGTACACTGCTCCGACTTCAGAGGAGACAAAAGATGCAAAGGAATGAAATATTGTTCATGTCCCATATGGGACATGAACAATTACTCGTCTTGGCACCAATAAATAGCAACGCGATTTTCAAGACGCAATAACTTCACGAGTCGTTTCATATCCGAAATGACATCTCTGTCACTCGTCCAGACACTCAATTGTCGTCGTTGAAATTCCGCGCTTTTTAAAAACCGACGCCACGAGGCTCTTGCTTGATCGGCTCCGACCGGAAAATCAAACATGGCCAGACAAAAGGAGCCGGCCGGAAGCTTCTTTTTTGTTTGCCGGATCCGTTCGCGAAGGATGGCGGCTACAGCGTCGTACGGGAGCTCCACCACGACTTTGTCCCCCTCTGCACGAGCCTCAATCCATTTTTTATTTTGCAACGCCTTCATGGCCTGTCTTTCCCGAACCGGCCGCATGAGGCGTTTCCACTCACTGGCTGACATCCTCCCGGAAAAGTGCCGACGTTTGAAATCCTGTGGGCCTTCGGCCCATTCGAGTGAAAGATCCAAGAGATCGACAATCGATCGCAACACCTCGAGACCGACGGACCGTGGAGACCATGTCGATTTCGACATAGGAAAAGTCACGAAAAAATACTAAGGGGCCTATTTGTGTTAATGTTCCATATGGGACATTAACATTTGTTTTTCTTGCTGCCAATGTCTTCCGTGAAAACCGTGACGATTGAAAAGCACCCAATGTCCGAAGATGTTGGGTGCGATGGTCCCGCCAGCGGCGGGCACGGGGTCCTCTCGTGGCAGAACGCTAAAATATACACGAAAAGGCCGTTTTGTCAACGTCTGAACCTTGCCATGCCAACGAAAATGCCCTATATTTGCCTCACGCGCTGGTAGCTCAGTGGTAGAGCAGGGGCCTTTTAAGCCCAAGGTCGAGGGTCCGATCCCCTCCCAGCGCACCAAAATCTCCATCGGCTTTAGCCGGTGGAGATTTTGTTTTGGAGGGGATCGGACCGGAAGGGGCTTGGGGAAACACGCTGTTTCCCCACTACTGCCGGGGGAGGCCCACGGAGGCTGTGAATTACGAAACTCCCGTTTAAACGAAAATCAGATACAATAACAAGCGG
>CAYJVP010000016.1:0-15563 GCA_964373615.1 uncultured Gammaproteobacteria bacterium
GTATTTGATTGATCCGATGAGATGTCGTTAATCGAATTCAGCGTGCGAAGATGAAGCGCTCCCTTTGAACCAGCGAGAAGCTCGGCTGCCTTGGCAAGGTTCGTCGCGGCAGAAACCTCGCCTTCCGAGTTGATGATAACCGCGCGGCGTTCGCGCTCGGCCTCGGCCTGTTTGGCGATCGTCCGGATCATTTCCGGTGGCAGATTGATGTCTTTCAGTTCGACCGTTGTCACCTCGACTCCCCAGTTGGTGGTGGCCGCGTCAACGCTCTTCTCAATTTTTTCCGAAATGGTCGTGCGTTGAGACAGAAGCTCATCGAGCGTGACTTCCCCAACGATGTTTCGCATCGTCGTTTGTGCGAGCTGAAGCACGGCATAGAAAATATTCTCGACCTCGAGCACGGCCTTTGCCGGATCCGTCACCTTGTAGTAGATGACCGCGTTGATCTTTGCAGAAACGTTGTCCTTTGTAATGGCGTCCTGCGAAGGTACGTCAACGGCTTTGAGACGCAGATCGACCTTGCGCATAGACTGAAACACCGGAATCACAAGCCGCCAGCCAGCGCCAACCATGCCGGTATAACGTCCCATCGTAAACTTCACACCGCGCTCGTACTGGTTGACCTGACGCAAGCTCGCAAGCAACGCGACCACCACGAAGGGCGCGATCGAAAAGAGAAACGCAATGAAATCTTCCATAAAAATTTATAGTCCCGATAATAATTACATGGTTGACGGGAGCTTTCCTTCTCTTAGCCAGAGACGGATCAACTCATAGAGTTTTTGAAAATGTGACTCGTGGCGCAAACGGTGATGGGCGTTCATCAAGATATACCACGCTTTGTGCGATTCCGGAAGAGCCTGATGCAACATCTCTTGATGCTCAACGGGCGTCAGTTTGTCCTTTTCGTGAGCAACATGAAGCACGGGCATTCGAAGATGGACGGCTTCAGGAAGAAGGTCGTAGCGCAAACGATCCTCCATGTGTGCCCAATCAAGCCGCCGGATGAGGCCGGGGCGCGATTGGCTCTCCCAAATCATGGAACCGAACCGTTTCCACCCGCTAAGATTGTTGGTCTTTTCAAGCGTCTGATAGCTCAATACCCCAGAGACCATGGGAGCAAGAAGAATGAGACGAGCCACACGCGTTGGATGCTCGGCCGCGTACAGGGCTGCACACATGCCGCCCATGTCGTGACCAACAAGAACGAGTGGCTCGCGAAACCATGGCTGCTCGCACGTCCAGTCAACAACATCCGAAAGGTCCGAAAGATATCCGCTCGCCGTCGCTTTTCGAAACGCTCCATCGCTTTCGCCGACCCCGTTTGTGGCGTCAAAACGAACCGCGGTGTATCCCTCGTCGCGCAGAGCACGCGAGACCGTCTCGACGTCTGCCTCGTTTTTCGAGCACCCAAGCCCGTGCAGGATGACCGCGGTTCCCTTCACCCCAGGTTCGTCAACAAGCACGACCACGCGTTGGTGCTTGCGATTGCGGAGAGAAACCTTACGCACCCCGGAGCTGGGCTGGCTTGGCAGCGCAACCTCGGCAGGCCGTGCGTGTGCTTGAAATTTGCTTACAAAATCACGAAAAAAAAGGCCCATACCTATGTAACCTGGCACGAAAACGTCTCATGGTCAAGACCAATGACCCTAGGCCGCCTCTTCCAGAAGAAGAGGTTCCGAATGATAAACACTCATGGCTCAAATAATCGTTGAGCATTTTTATACGCAAAATTTTCCTGCACGTCTGGATCAAGCCTGCCAATGAATGCACGTCCATAATCAGCAAGCATCTTTCCCACCTCTACATCGTAGGTCCAAAGCGCTTCCCCGCCACGGTCCGTCCCCCACATGAACCGATCCGGATGCGCCTGGATCATGTCCTCATACAGTTCGAGATCCTTCTCAATGAGCGGCTCAAAGTCCTCAAAATACTCTAAAAACTCTTCCGGGGTCACCTCACGGCGCAATAACCACTCGTCCCCGTACAAGTCATTCATGGTGAAGTAGATATTTGAATATTCATCCATGAGCTCCACGATGTCTGGCTGAATCTGATCGCCGTGTACCAGAAATGCAACGTCTGGATATTGCTCAAGGACACGCGCTAGGTTGTCGTCCTGGCCGTCACCAGGGTGAAAATACACGGCCATCATTTCATCCTCAATGATCGGATAGATCTCAAGCAGTCGGTCGTCATCCGGGGAAAGCTCGGGCGCGCCGCCGTCTCGTTCATACAGGCCGATCTCGCCGTACCCGTCAAACAGATGAGGTGCATACTCTAACATCTCCTGAAGCGTGGTGGCGTCAACGGTTGGAAAACCTTCAGGGTTCCCATCGTCATCTGGCGGCATGATAAACGGAATGAACAAATCTGGGTATAGATCCATGGTTCGATCAGCAACTTCCACCATGTGCTCAGCCGGGTCAGGAACATCGGGATACACCGGAAAAAACGAAATCGCTGACTGGGTTCCCTCGCTCTGCAACACGCACGCAATCTCTGGGATCGTAATATTCACTCCGAGCGAAGGGCGATCGCCTGCCTCTTCTTCCAGTTCTTCCGGCGAGGCGCCCACATCCGCGTCTGGAATATTGGCGATATGCAGATGCGAGTCGATCATGGGACCCGTGTAGGAACCTTCTGGATAGACTCGAGATTCCACCTCGCAGTCAGTTTCAGCAAACGCCGCTTGAACCCGCGCTTCCCAACCGTCTTCCTCTTCCTGTTCTTCCTGCCACGCAAGGTTTTTCAGATCACGCCAATCCTCATCGCTCATCATGAGCACGTCTATGTTCTCAAGTCCCAAATCACGTACACTCAACGCCCAGTCATTCATGACCTCATCGATGGTAGAGGTGATGTCATACAGTCCGTCATCCCCATAAAAATAATATTTTGACCATGACGGATCCTCTTCGTTGTCGTCAAACAACGTGGAGCCGATGGGGATCTCTTGATCTTCAAGTGGATCGTCCACCGTATAGGCGGCAAAGAATCCATCAGACAAATCATTGACTCGACTCGCCCAGTTCTCACCGTACAAATAGAGAGCGGCTCCCTCAGAAGGAATGGCGCGCAACCTTCCTCCTGGCTCGACCGCATAGACCGTTGGCGAACTCTGGATCTTCAAAAGTCGCGTGCCAGCTTGATAGGGGACGAGCCCACCGAGTTCGTACGTTGCAAGCTCGACGCACGACACGGTCAGGACATTGTCAAAATTAGCAAACCAGGTGAAGTAGGTTTTTTCATCTGGAAACACCCAGCGACGATTCTGCGCATCAAGATAATACACGCTTGCGTAATCCGGACAACGAATGAGTGAGCCCGCACCAACCTCTTGCGCCGAGACTGAAACGATCGGGAGACACATGGCGATGATGGAAAAAAAGAAGATTCGTTTATGCATACCCTCCTGGCATGGCCGTTAAAATTATAACTCGCGTTTGAGTCCACGACCAGGATAACACGCCGGCACCCTCTTCAGCTGCCACGCCTCTTTCAGCCCCTCTTGATCCACACCCCGTTGCCACGTAGATACATTCCCGCAGTGTGGACAGCGCATCACGCGCCCAATCCCCGTCTCGTCCTGCTCGAGCTCCCCGCTCCAACCAGCATTTCGACCACACAGCGGACATTCTTCCTGATATGCCCAGTCCAACGCGCCAGCGTCCGGACGTGACGCCACAACGGGCACAAGACGCAAAAATTGCGGCCCAGACTCTTTCACCTCCCACGTCGATCGATGAACCATGAAGCGACTTCCCACACCAACCTTGAGTCTTGCCCTGTCCTCAAACAAGATATTGTACGCCGGACCCGTGCGCGGTGTTCCATCCGCTGCCCAATACTCCTGTTCTGAAACATACCCCGCTGCCACGGATACGCCGTCGATGTCCTCCACGGTATTCCTCTTAAAAAGAATTTCGTCATCCGACAAGGGCAACGGAGCGCGGGCGACCTCCATGGCTGCGCTTTTGCGCAAGAACCACAAAGGAATCTTCCCACGAAGAAGAAGCGTGGCGCCACATACGATCAAAAATACTGTCGCTCCAATACCCAAGCGAAACACACGACCCGCGTCTGCAGCCGAAGCCAACACGATCCCGAAAAACAGCACCCCAAGGAGCATCAAAAATAATCCAATGCGTCGTGTATAGGAGCGCGGCACGCACGCCTGTGAGCCCAGTGGTTCGCGGTTTCTCTCCATACGTTACGGCGTGGTCGCCGACACAATCACCCACCCATACCCATTGTCCATTGTTTCGCTTGGGACCATGGCCGCCACGTAAATGCGCAGCGCGCCATCCGACAGCAAGACGATCTTTGGATCGTTCAGTGAATAGACATCGAGATCAACAAAGTCCTCGAAGGAAAACAGCTTCCCCTCATAGGAAAACGTTTTCCCCCCGTCCTCACTGATATAGGAATGGATCGACCCCTGTCGGCCCAAGGGCGCTTTTGGCCCCTGTGTCTGGTGCATGATCACAAGCCGCACGCGTCCGTCCGGGAGCAGAATCGCATTGGGGTCCATGAAGGAATTGTACTCGAGCGTACCGTCCAGGATGTTTTCGTCTGTCAGCGTGAAATTCATACCCTGGTCGTCTGGCGCGGCATAGAGACGGTTGACCACGACCTCGCCTTGCGTGTTCGTCGTGTTGTGGAGCATGACCACCCCACCCTCCGCGTCCACGAAATAAGTATACACCCCAAAGGTTTCTTCCGGCTTTGTCGAGGCCGAGCGCGTGGGCTGATATCGCACGCCTGGATCCGACACGTAGACAACCCCGTCCTCTGAACGCTCACTCACAAGCTGCGCCGACCGTGGATGATAGCTATAGCGACGCCAGGTCCCGTCCAGCAGTTGAACCCCCGGGGGGATTTGAGTCAGCGGCCCAAGAGCCTCTCCTTCGCCAAATGTTAATCCGTCCGCCGCCGTCGCCACACGCACGCGCTCCATCGGGAGACCTTTGAGCTGTACGGAACGATACTCGTAGGCGAGGGTGACTTCCTGCCCGTCCACCTTGATGACGATGGGGTTCGAGGCGTCCGGAATCCGCACTCCGTCGTCGATCACAAAGACGAGCTCTTCCTGCTCACCCGTAACGTCGGATGGCAGCACCGTTTCCACGGACTCGCGCAGAGAACACCCGACTCCGGCAAGCAGAAGAAAGATGAAAAACCATGGAAGAAATATTCGCATAGAAAAGAGGGTCAATGGTCTGAATGAAACGTGCCCTCCATCACGATCTCCCGCATGGGCCGACGATCGGATGGGGTCTCGCGCTCCTGCAAGGCGGGATCGAGATCCTCCTTCTTGCCGGGCTTCCCGACGGCCACCATTGCCTCGACATCATACTCGTCCGGCACGCCGAGCAAACGGCGCGCGGCCTCATAATCCAATCCCTCCATGCCATGAGCAACAAGACCGCGGGCGCGCGCTTCGAGCGCCAGATTCTCCCATGCTGCGCCTGTGTCCAAAGAATGCGTACGGCTTGGTTTGCCGTTGTGATCAAAGGTTTTTTTAGAAAGAATAACAACAAGCGCCGCCGCGCGTTTCGTCCATGATTGGTTAAACGGAACCAACAAACCAAAGAAACGATCCCAGTGCTCTGTATCACGTTTCGCGTAAAGAAAACGCCACGGTTGATTATTGTATGAAGAAGGCGCCCAACGTGCCGCTTCAAAGAGAGGCATGAGTTCCTCGTCCGTGAGCGACTCACCGCTCATCGCGCGCGGCGACCAGCGGTCGAGAATGTATGGCTGGATGGAATAGAGAGACGTACGCATACAGGGATCAGGTCGGATTATGGACTTTTTGCGGATTTGGGGTCAGGTCGGGATACGGGAATTTTGACTACGAATTCCCATATCCCGACCTGACCCCAGTCCTTTAAGGCTTAGGCAAAAAATGGTCTATATTATTGGCGGCGATGAAATCTCCGCTTGATGCAAGAATAAGTGTTTTCATGAGATTAATTATGGTTCAAGTATAGCGAGCAAGCAAATGTTGGTGTAGTGCGAAAGGGGTCAGGTCTTGGGGTGAGGAGTTTTGTACATCCTACACCAAACCCCAAGACCTGACCCCAAATCAGCCCAATTGTGTGTCTCGATCGTGTCCGTCAAAACTTGGAGGAATCTTAAAACGATCACGATCAGTTCGATAGATGTCCCGTCGGGCGTTCCCTCGCGAGGTGATGTGATACAGGGCACCCGGGTACTCAATACGAAGGGGTCGAGCCATACCTGATCAGTCTACCACAATTCCCGTATCCCGACCTGACCACGTTCCGCTTATCAACCTCTTGGCCAAGCTTTTGCAAAACGACCCGACCGTGTTAAACTCATCCGCGCCAACCCCTTCCCGAACGAACCGCCACGCTTCATCCGTGCCTACCGCTACGAATATCACTTCACCACGCCGGCCGAGCGCAAAGAAAGCGGCAACTGGTGGAAGCGCGAACTAGTCGGCGAGTTCTTCCCCATCGTCTCTCTGCAGGATAAGGGGTTCCGCCAACTCCTTGAGGCCGAAGGTTGGCTAACCCAGTAACAAACGAATATGCCAGAGCCGATCCGTCTGTCACAAATCATGCAGATATTGAAATTCCTGCCGGCACAACAGCGCTCATATGTCCGGGATATTCTTTTCGACAACCCGGAACTGTTGCTCGAGCTGCAAAATCGTCTTGAGAGAAAAACAGAGGCGATGCGTAAGCGCGACACCAAGGCGCTGCGAGCCATCGAGCAGGAGGAGCAGGTTGAGGTGCAAGGGTTCCTCGACCAGCTGGCGCAGATGAAGATAAAGGCAAAATTGGTATGAGAAAACGCTCTGAAACATTAGTGAGTGATGAGCCGACAAGGAAACAGGAAGCGGCTGCTCCTGCACCATCCACTGAACAGGAGATTTCGCGCGAAGCATTCGGGGAGCAGATGGAGGCGATGCGCGCTTGGGAGAATGAGTTGGGACAGAGGGCGCGCCATGAAGTCGCTGACGCGCTCTCCATAAGCCGAACCGTCCCGGTTCCGCCTTGGGTGCGGCGCGGACTGGCCCTGGCTCTCATGCTTTCGGCTGAAACCGCCATGGCCTCCGAACAGTCCCAAGAACGGCCTGGTCCGGTAGAGGTGGCGGCCGAGACCGTTGCCATGAGCGCGGTCGACCGGAAGACAGCGAAAACCTTGCCGGCCATGAGTCTAGAGTCCGCGCGGACGTTGCGTCAAATTGCCGAGACGGCACCAGAGTCCCAAACGCCGCTCATCTTAACGCGCCAGGAAAAAGATCCGACAACGGCCGCTCCGTACTACATCCCCGAAGTCTTCTCCGCGGACGAATTGCAGGAAAAGCACCCCATCGTCAGCCAAGGAACACAGGTCTCCATTGAACTGTCGCACCAGGTTCCTTTATCCGACAAGGAAATCAAGGCCATGACCGCCGCACCGGACCTGTTCGAAATCATGCGGACGGCGCGAGAAACCGGGAAGAGACCCGTGATCTGGGAACACCGGTCAATGACGGTTACGATCGCAACCGGCATCGAGCAAACCCATGAGGTGGCACACATTGCCTCCACCACATTGGTTGATTCCCATGGCAACGACATATCCGTCACGCGCCGCTGGGATGATGGCGACGGAATCGTTTCCGAGACCATCCTCATCGAACCTTCACCGCAATACGCCCCGCCCGGACAGGAACCCGCGCTGGTGCCCCTACCCATCGACCTGTCAGCGCTCGGCTCCGGAAAAATCGAAAACGCCTTCTACGCCCGGCAGCGGGCAGCCGTCGGCATGCTCGGAGAAATTCCCGTCTACGCCGAAAGCGGTCTGTTGGAGGAAGAGGCCCGTGACTATTTTGCGCCCTACGCGGATGAGTGGCAGGCGGGCATGAAACAGGCGCTCTCGCTTTTCGGCTACGAAAAACCGCCGCTCTACCGCGTCATCATTGCCGAAAAGGTCGAGCCAAATGCTTTCGTAATGTTAACCGAATCGGTGCTGTTCATACACGACGACCTGCTGCGCCTGGAGGAACCGGGAAAAACGTTATTGCAAGACCTGGGTCTGCCTATCACGGGACTTACCGACCAAGAAATGGAGACGGCAGCGGCTCATGAGCTATTTCACCTCATCGATCGCGACACCCAGATCAGCGCGGACCCGCGCATCGAAGCGCTGTTTTTGCGCGCTACGCCCGAGGTCCTGCAACAATTGAGTGAAAAAAACTTCATGCGCCAATTCGGAGGACACCCCGAGGAAAATCCGCCTGAGTTTATCGCCTCGCTCTTGAACTCCCTGCGCGATCCGCAGTGGGAGAAACATGTGGCTGAACTCGCTCCGCCAGCACGCGACTTTTACTTGGATGCCCTGAAAACTGTTCACCGCGTTCTCGATGACCGGGCATCTGGAATGGAGGCGGAGCCGGCAGATTCCTTGACAAGGTTAAGGCTGGCCCGGACGGCTGAACAGCGTCAACGCTTTGGCCAAGAACTGAAGCTGGAGGCGCCGATTTTCACTCTCCTCGATCAAAAAATCGCCGCCTTGGAATAGATGTCTGACCCCTTTTGCGCTTTGCATGGGTGGTTACTGAATCGTGATCGACCCAAGGTACTGGAACCAGAAGCTTCCGTCCGTCAAATCAAAATCCGCAAACGGCGCGGAGCCGAGCTTCGTCTTCCCGGTCGGATCGTACACATCCCAACCGGACGGACCGTTCACGACCATAAAGTCCTTCGTCCAATCGGCGATCTGTCCTTCGATATCGTGACCCTCGAGGATAAGCCCATCTTCACCAACGATGATGGTATGTGTGATCCCTCCCGTGATCGCCGCGAAGGTGTTGGCATCGACCGGCGAAAACTGCGGACCATAGACAATCTCTTCGTCCGTAGTCGCGAAGCCGAGAGTCACCCCTTTGCCGGTCACGAGATCCACGAGGTGGAGTTGACTTGGACCGACGACTTCGTCCCAGCCTGGAGCTTCTTCGTTCACCTTGCGCGTACCGGAAACGATCAACAGACGTTTGTGCGTCGAGTCGATCACAAATGCATCGTAGGGCAAAAAAAGGAGATCCTTCCCGTACGCCACTTGCGTCATCGTCTTTGCAACCATGTCGTAGACCCAGAGGTGAACCCCCTCACGAAGCGAACCACCCGCTTCGGTGTACTCGGCGAAATAAACTTGCGAAGAATCGTCACTAATCATCACCGGCGCGAGGTAGTACGGAGCGGAGATGAACTTGGTGTTCACAAACTCAAAGCCGTCTGGAGCGTCTTCCGTCCCAAAGAACGAAACGTACGTTTTGTTCTCCGGCATGATGTATTCAGAATTCACTCCGATGCCGGTCGTTGGGTTCACATATCCCCCAACCCCATGCATCACTTGCAGGTTGGTTTTTGTCGTGATGTCCTTCCCGTTCAAATTCAGCGCAACCAGCTCATCGAGAAAGACGTATCCCTCGACCGTGTCGAAGCCGTAAGGAACCTGACACTCCTCGCCAAGCAGACGTTGTTCGAGCTTCAAGAACCTCTTCGCACCGATCGCATAACGATAAACTGATGCCTCACAGCTAGACGGCTCATTGACGTTCGTCGTGAGATCCCTGACGGCACCAAAAACAATGTACGTATCCGGCGCCACCGGTTCATTGGTGATCGGATGCGAAACCTTCCAGTACGCAAACGCACCAGCGACGAGAATAAGACAAATAACGGGCATGAGGCGCTTTTCCATATTAGCGGAAGGATTTGGGGTCAGGTCTTGGGGTAAGGATTGTACATCCCCTACACCAACCGCTAAGACCCCTTTTGATGCGATCGTAAGGATGATGAGGAGGCCTGTTATAAAGAACCTTGGCACGATTGGAAATAGTCATAGAAATCATCCTTCCTGTTTTTCTTCAAGATATCTAAAAAGATCGAATTGAACTCTGCTATAAATTCCATAACGAACTCCTTGTGGATCAAAACCTTCCGGATGAGATGTGACAAACATTGGAAATTCTCCTTCCCCCATTAAAAGATGAACGTCGGTAGCATCTTTATATCCCATGTCTTCGGCATCTGCAATCTGAAAAGTTAAATCCCATTCTTCCTCTTCCGGTATATAGACATGAATAAAATCTTTTTCGATATCAACGATTAAAGATTCCACAGACCTTTGGTAATAATCGCGAAATTCTTGATCATTAGCAAACCTCTCTCTTTCTCTTTCATCTGAAACTTCTAGCCATCCCTCATGTAAGGAAAAATCACGTATAGCTTCTTGCAAGGAACTTGTCGAGATCTTCATCTGTCGAAAATCAAGAGTCGCTTGTTCTGCTTCAGACCTTTCAACTGCTTCCTCTTCAAGATGCTCTATCAATACCTTCGCCTTGTCGAGTTCCTTTTTTGCTTTCTCGACTGAATTTTTTGAAACGGTCTGAGCTACAGGATCCGTCGTCGTCGCCTCTTCCTGCAAAGAACGTCGCATCATCTCAACTGCACCAAATAAGAGGGCAGCAATAATTGCAATTTTGGCCTGTTTTGAAACCTCTCTGCTTTCCTTCCTTCTTTCTCTTTCAGAATCAAAATCTGGATTATGTCTTTCTCTCATATTAAAAAACCTTCAAAAAGTCAGAGTGCCTGTTTCAAAAATTCTTCACAGGTCAGTGTCAAGTTGAGACGCGCGGATTTGGGGTCAGGTCGGGATACGGGAATGACTTTGTATTGCGGGTGATTTTTCCTATCGTTGAGCGATCCATCTTGAGGAACCAGGCAATTTCCGTCGTGAGATATCCGCTTTTTGCAAACATGCCCAGAACCAAATCTAGCGAGGTTGCCGCGGGGTCTTGATCAGTCTACCATAATTCCCGTATCCCGACCTGACCCCGTTCCGCGCATTTATTTCTGCGGCGTGCAGCAGCTGGCATGAAACCGGTGGAAGACGTACGAGCCGACGAATCCGTAAACGAAGCTCAATACGCCGCCCCAGATGATGCTTGGCAGAGTAAAACCCGTAAAGCCCGGGAACAAAAATTTCAACGAAGTGAGATGGAACGTCTGGACAGCCGCGTCCGTGCTCCACATCTGCCAAACTAGGCAAAGGACGTAAAGAACGATGAAGAATCCTCCAACACGGACCGCATGTGACGTAAGGGACGATTTCATATCTTTGCTAAATTAGGAATAAATATAAGCTTAGTGAGGGCATGTTTATCATGTGTCCACCGGCAGGAGTCTGTTCGTCCTCATGTTTTTCCGTCTTCGTGATAGCTGGCAGGGAGAAGCCGTCATACGATTCGCGATTCGGGGTCGGGATACGGGAATGACTTTGTGTTGCGGGTGATCTTTCCTATCGTTGAGCGACCCATCTTGAGGAACCAGGCAATTTCCGTCGTGAGATATCCGCTTTTTGCAAACATGCCCAGAACCAAATCTAGCGAGGTTGCCGCGGGGTCTTGATCAGTCTACCATCATCCCGTATCCCGACCCCATACGTTCCACAAGTTTATCATTCGTCCCATGGCATGACCAGGTTTTGTTCCACCATCTGCGTCCACGTTGGTTTGACAGAGGCGCTTTGCAGGCAATACAAGGTGAAGGATTGAATTGATTTAGGTTTTGCTCGAGCCAACAGGCCGAGCATTTTTTCAAACGTTTTTCCCGTGCGGATGATGTCGTCGACGAGTAGCGCTCGCTTGCCGGCAAGCCAGGCGCCTCGATCCAAGTACACCCGATCCTCACGGTCGATGTAGGCGGCGACGAGTGGCTTATCAAGCGATGTCGCGATCAGGGCGGCCGGAATCAACCCGCCCCGGCTCACTCCGACGATGAAGTCAATTTGGGATAGTTCCCGATGTTTTTCACGGAGAAAGCGTGAGAGTAACTTCCGCACGGAAAGAAAACTTGTCTTCATAATAGCTTGATAACTTCTTCGTCCTCAACTTGCGGAAATGTTCTGTAAAACGCTCCGATGGCTGAAAAATATTTCGGGACCTGCAAGACAATAACATCGTCGGCCACCTGCTTCATGAGCTTGAGCGCATCCGGCGGACAGACCGGCACACTGACGACCGTCCGCGCGGCCCCTTCCGATGTAGCGGTGGCAATCGCCGAGCGCATGGTGAGCCCGGTTGCGATCCCGTCGTCGACCAGGAGTGTCGTCTTTCCTTGCAGATCTCGGGGTGGCCGTCCTTGCCGATACACGGCGAGCCGTCGCGCCGCTTCTTGTCTCTCTTCCTCCATCCTCCGCTCTAGATACGACATGCTGGCTTGCGAGCGCTCTGCCTCGTTCCAGACCGCGTCTCCTTTTTCGGTGATTGCCCCGATGGCATATTCTTCATTCCCCTCTGCTCCAATTTTGCGTGGAACGACGATATCAAGGGGGAGGTCGAGCGCATCGGCGACCACTCTGCCCACAACAACACCTCCACGCGGCAGGGCCAAGACAATCGTATTTGTTGCTCCCTTAAACGCTAAAAGTTTTTTGGCTAATTGTTCCCCGGCGTCTTTTCGATCGTCAAACAGTTCGAGCATATTATTATTTATCCTATCACGAAACCTCTCTTCGTCTAAACAAAAAATTCTGCCGGAACCGGCAGAATTTTTGTGGGATGGGCTGCCTGCCCGGCCGCTGCCGGACCTGCCCGCCGCCAGCCGGAGGCTGGTCCCTGCCCGTCCCTGCCTTGCTGGCAGGCGGGCGGCAGGCGGGCGCCTCTGGCGGAAAGCTTTAGCGAAGGTGGGCTCGAACGCTGGTTAGCAAGAATTGCGCTGTTTTGTTTCGTTAAACGGTCAACCGTTAATTGTGACGATTCACCCCAATCAAAGCCCAGAATTTTTCACGACGTTAATGATCTTTCTCAGTTCAACCGATTCTCCTTCAGCCACCGCGCAAACTGACGGCCGCACCAATCTTCATAACGTCCGGCGCGCCAACTATCCATCTCGGCTTCAGTCATCTCTGTGAAGGTCTTGGTCTGTCCTTCGGGAATAAAAATCTTGTGAAGCTCACCCCAGTGGTATGACTTCAGCTCCCCACGAGGGGCCTCAGCCAGTGTTCCTCGCGTCACAGCAGTGAACAGAATCGGCTCTTTCAATTGTTCGTCCATGAAGGCAAGCGTGTCGCGGAACTCACAGTGTCGGTCTTTGCCTTCGACGAGTTTCAAAATACCATCGATGCCGATCGTGCCAATCACGAAATTGACGTAAGCCTTTGGGAAACCATTCAAGGATGGGATGTAAAAGCCACCATCCTGTGCAATACATGGTTGTTTGAGATGATAGTAGGCATATTCAACCTTGCGTCGCGCAATTTCAGGCGTTTCATCGGCACGGATTTCGGGAATGTCCATTTCAACTGGAAGCAGCTGAACATCAAGCTCAGAAAGGTCGCGTTGCAGTGAGGCGATCTTGCCTTTGTTTGTTGTGGCGAAATGAAGGCGGAACACATTTGTAGCTCGTCATCTCAGCCGGACATGGCCGTCGGTCACAACTACAAAATGGTCAGCAAGCCGGCTATGGTACATCTCAAGAATGGATTTCAGACGACTGATATAGCTGTCGCGTGACTCGTCGCTCAAGCGGAACAAAATCACTCCCGAGTGCGGGAGCTGCTGTCGGAAAATTAGTTGTCCGAAGTCTTTGTCGTTGGTGATCAAGACGCGGCCTTCTCGCAGAGCAAGTTCGAGTACCTCGTGATCAGACAGGGAATGCTCAGGAGTGCCGGCCAAGAATTGTACATCGTGTCCCAAGGATTGAAGTAATGTTCCGATCGCGTAGCGGACGTTCGCGTCCAGCAAAAACTTCATACCTCGGCCGTATGGAGGTGGCCGACCTCCTCTGCCGCAACTGTTTCGCGGGCATAGGCGATCCCGGCTCGAATGTCTTCCAATTTTAAGTCTGGATAATCCTCAAGTACTTCTTGATAGGTGGCTCCCTGAGCGAGTAGTTTTAAAATTAACTCAACAGGGACGCGTGTCCCTTTGATCGTCGGCTTGCCGCCAAGGACGGCTGGATTGCAGACGATGCGTTTTTCGTGCTGCATACGATCAAACTATATCAAATCCCTGCCCGCTTGTCACGGGCGGGGCTGCCTGCCCGGCAGCTGCCGGGCCTGCCCGCCGCAGCTCCGACCTGTCCCTCGAAGTCCGCAGGACGAAGTGGGAAGGAGCGGAAGAGGGTGCGAAATTGTTAGAACCGTCGCTCATCCTTGAACATTGCCGTTTATATTTGAAAATTCAATTAGCTCCGGTTAACACATTGATCTCCTGAGTAATCGTCTCATAAAAATCTGCGGTTTTGTTGGTACGAAATCTTCATGTAAACTGAATCCTTCGTACTGATATCATTTCCTCGGGTATACAGCCAGGGTGGCGCCGTTCTCAAGAACGTCAAGGAAGGAATGCGGATCGTCGATTGAGACAATCGTCGACCGTTCGTCCGGCCCGGCCGATAGGATCATTTCGGCCCGCCCGCCGGTCCTCGCATATGCGACCAGGCTGTTCACCAGAACGTCGTTGTTCCCCTGATAAATAGGCCACAAGTACGCAACACCGTCCTGGCGTAACAATTCGTCAATTTTGTTCCAATACACAGTAAAATCTTCCTGCGACATCTCTGGAAACATATGCGTTGAGAGCGACCAAGAAGCGATGATGCGGTCAAACGACTTTGGCTCAAATGGCACGTTAGGAAATGTCGCCTTCATGACACGCGCATGCTTGGTTTTCTTTTCAAACCGATGCTGCTCAATCAGTTGCCGCATTAACTCTTGCTGGTCTTCCGACGAAAGTCGATCCCGGATGATCTGAGCTTGAAGCGCAGGACGGATCACCGTGCGGACCAGATGGCTGTCGCGGAACCCCCGTTCCAGCCGAACCAGTCCGTACCATGCTTCACGCAAACCCGTATCTATTTCGCGCACGTCCCCTGGTGCAAGGCCTTTTGCCTGGTGAAGGAGGGATATTTGTTCGTGCAGGGTCCGAAAAATATTGGCAAGCGCTTCGAAGTCATCCGGTACCGCCGCCAATACCGCGGCAGTTTGAGCTTCGATCGTGCGTTGAATGCTCTTTGCGAGCGTTTCTTCCGGACGAACAACTTCTTCGCTTGATGCCTCATAGCCGGAAAGATTCGCGGTGACCTGATTCATCAATGCCGGAACCTCTCGTAGAAAAGATTCTTCATTCGCTACAAATTCCGCTTCCTCGCCGAACTCGTAATCAATGCTGGTCACCCCGTCAAGGTCGAGCGTCTGCCACGGATCGCCAATGTTCAGCACTTCCTTGCCTTCCGGAAACAGCTGGTCAAGGGCAATGCCGGACTCGCGGGCGTAATCTGCTGCCCGGCGACCGGTGAGCGCTTTCTGCCAACGGTCAATCCATTCAACGCGATCCGCTATTCGATCACGTCGAATATCTTCAATATCAGACTCCAAGTCTCGCAATTGCAATGCTGCGTCCCGCCGCACATCCCGTTCAGGAATGCGCCTCCTCATTCCTTCCTGTTTGGTCATATCGTATCATTGTCTCTCAAGGGAAAATAACATTTTTAATCTTGCGTACAATCGTGAAAATGCAGGGGCTGCCTGCCCGGCCG
>CAYJVP010000016.1:15663-17136 GCA_964373615.1 uncultured Gammaproteobacteria bacterium
GCCTGCCCGGCCGAAGCCAAAAGGGCGAAGGCGGGGGCAAAATTGTTAGAACCGCTATTTGAGTGAGTGTGTTTACTGACTGTTTACTGACAGAGACGAGCGAACGTTCGAAGCTAACGACGAGTCCCTTTTCTGGCTTCTGAAAACTTTTTCATTTGGGTGAATTCGTAGACCTCTAAGCCTCGTGCAAGCGCGCGCCATTTTTCTTGATCTGACAGTTTATTATTCTCTGCTTCCGTTGCCGCGCTGCGCAGGGCCTCATAAACTTGTTGCTCTGGGAGATCATTCCCGCTTTGATCCAGTACCGTGACATCAAGCCTATCGTCTGCTGTCCAAATGACATCAACCTCACAAGCTGGAAACGCCACTCTGAGGATATCCTTCACGTGGTAGACAATTACATCTCCGATTCGCATATACCTAATAATAACAGGAGGTAAAAATATTGTATTGTAAAGTTTAAACTGGAGCAACCACACCGGCTCGTGGCAAGGGCTGTGCGAAATTGTTAGAACCGCGGTTCTGGCCAGGAATAACACACTGGCGGTTCGGGTTTGAAAACTAGCTCAAGCCCAATGACCGGCTCCGTAATTCGCGTAGAGATCTTTCATATTCAGAGAATGACGGCATTCCAAGACTCTTTCGTCTCTCGTCTTCAGAAACGATTTCTTTCATTCGCCCGGTATTACGATGGTCCACGCTGACGTCCCATTTCGTAGTGTCATTTCCGGCAGTCTCTCGCATTTTCTGATCCTTATCGGTCATTCTTTCAATCTCGCGAGCGATCTCTGGATACAAAATTTCGGTCATAGCTTTTCCTCAATCTGTTTCCAGGAAACTCCCGAGATCGTTTCGATCTCTTTCAACAGATAGTACAATACATCCTTTCGAAGATCGCCGATCACTATCACCGACTTTTGCGTCGCTGGCCAAATCGCCTTAACATGATCGCCCTTCCCGCCGACGGTGTTGATTTCAAAACCGAGGCGACGAAGGGCGTTTAGGAATTTCTTTCAAGATAACTCGCCAGGTAGTTCACTACGCGAAGGCATACTCCTTCTCCCCAACGCGGTGTACTCCAGCTTCCTTTGCGTAAGAGGACGGCACTTCAAAGGCCGTAAGGATCGCGTCTTTTACTTTTTCATCAAGCTCGTCCGGGCGCTCTGCATGGGTGATGATGCTCCCATACCGAAAATTCTCGCTGATGGCGACGATCGAGCCGTCTTCCTGTTTCTCATGCCGAAAATTAATCGGACCGTGGAAGCGAAAATAATGATTCAATTCAACTAATCCTTGAGGGGCAATCTTGCTTCCAAGAACGAGACGAGCTAGTTGATCTTTAGCTTGTTTGTACATGCTCATATTCGCTTAGAAAATATCACGACCAGCTCAAAAATTCAACCATTGGTTCAATTCGCATGGCTCCGCCAGCCGAAGCTCCAGCGTCAGCTGGAGCGAAGGCTGGCAGGGGCT
>CAYJVP010000017.1:0-17132 GCA_964373615.1 uncultured Gammaproteobacteria bacterium
CAGCCCGTTTTCCGCCATAGGCGGATCCGCCTCCGGCGGAGACGAAAATCCATCAGTTTTTCAGAGGTCCCTGAAACAGGAAGCGCGTTTCTGTCGCATATGCAACAACGTCACGCTGGTTCTTTTGGCCGATAAAGATCCTGTGGCCGATAAAGATCCTGGATCGTTTCGACTCCACGCACTTCCATCGTCGGGGCAGGCTTCGCATTTTTTTTCGGCACCATCGCTCGCACGATCCCCATGCGCGCCGATTCAGAGAGCCTCCGTTCGCAGGCAGGCACGGATCGCACCTCACCGCCGAGTCCTACCTCGCCGATGTACACGGTCGGTTCTGTGTCTGCTTTGCCGGAAACCGCGGAGGTGATCGCGGCGCACACCGCAAGATCCGCGGCCGGCTCCCGCAACTCCATCCCGCCAATGACGTTGACGTACACATCTTGGTCTGCGAGTTTAAGACCGGCGCGTTTCGAGAGAATGGCGGTGAGCATCTGAAGGCGATTCGTATCAAATCCAGACGCGCGGCGCGTCGGCGTGGCATACAAGCTTTTTTCGACAAGGGCCTGTACCTCGACTAGGAAGACGCGGGACCCTTCGAGGACGGTGGTGATGACCGATCCTGGAGTGACGGCGCGTTCCGCAAGAAAACGCTCGGAAGGATTGGCAACCGGCACGAGTCCCTCGCGACTCATTTCAAACACACCAACCTCGTCGGTTCCCCCAAATCGGTTTTTCGTCGCGCGTAAAATGCGAAACGCGTGCGCCGGATCTCCCTCAAGCGAAAGCACCACATCCACCAGGTGTTCGAGCATTTTCGGGCCAGCGACCTGACCGTCTTTGGTGACCTGGCCGATGACAAGGATCGGGACGTTCGTTCGTTTCGCGCATTGAAGCAAGAGATTCGTCGCATATCGAATGAGCGTGGGCGACCCCGAGGCGCCTTCGAGGTCTTGAGAGCGTACGGTTTGGATGGAATCGATGATGGCAAGGGCAGGTTTTTCCGCCTCAATGGTTGCGGCGAGCTCTTCAACCGGCCCTGTTTCGAGGTAGTGAACATGCGCGAAGGGCCGTCCTAAACGCTCAAACCGACCCGCAAGTTGTGTTGATGATTCCTCGCCAGAAATGTAGAGAACCTTTCCTGATACGGCGGTTGCGATGGCGGCAACGAGCGTGGATTTTCCCACACCTGGCTCGCCCGAAAGGAGAACAAGAGAGCCGAAGACCAGTCCGCCGCCAAGCACCCGGTCGATCTCACCGATGCGAGTTTCCTCTTTGTGTGTCGCCGAGGCGGCAGATGCAGAAAGAGCGGTCGGCATTTTCGGTTTTGCAGGCTTTGCGTGGTTTGCGAGCGCCGTCTCTTCGTCACTTTGGTGAAGCGTTCCCCACGTTTGGCACTCCGGACAGCGTCCGGACCATTTCGGAACCTGGGCGTCGCAGGTGTGGCAGATGAACATACCCTAGGGCGAGACCCGCGCCACGCGCAGATTGAATTTGTCGCAGATTTGCTGGAGGGCGTAGAGGCCCATCGCCGTTCCGGCCGGGCGTCCGCTCCCGTGGCTATCCGCGACCATGCCATTTCCAATGTAGACATAGACGTGGCCAAAATTTTGTTTCGTTTTTCCATCTTTTTTTAAGTCCCCCTGTTTCCATCCGATGAAATCTCCCGGCTGCAGCGGAACGCCATTGAGTGAAGTCCCTGCACAGGATGTTACGGATTCGGCGGACGCGAAAATTTGAGACGTGCCTCCACTGACTGCGGCGAGTCCGGCACAGGCGCGAATGATGTTGGCAAACCCCGAGCAGTCGAGACACACGTTGTCTTCTGGACAAAAATCCTTGTAGGGTGTGCCGTCAGGCGCTTTTTTCGTTTCGGACGTGTACGGCGGCGCTCCGCCTTTCCCGCCGAATCGATAGGCCACGCGTCCTTTGAAGGACATGGCGATATCATACACGCTTGCGGCGCCGGCCGATTTCGGGCAGTTGATGGCCGCAACCTCGCTCAACGTTGAAGTAGAAACAGAGCCGGCCGTATCGTAGTTGTCGACAAGATACACTTCCGGGTCGATCTGTTTAATCGAGAGTGGTTTAAAAAAGATGAGGTTTGGGTTCACGGTCTGCATGAGCAGGACGACAAACATGAGGAGGATAAACCCGGTGACCGCGTTTCGAATTCTCTCTTTCGCCTTGCCGACATCCCCGCTCCCTGCTGCCGCGACATACTGGGCGCCGCCGATCATGATCATCACAACCGCGATGATCACGCTGATGCTTATGAGATATTTGTAGAAGCCGGAGACATACTCACCGATAAAATTAATAGAAAGCGTGTTTCCGATTTTCGCAATTTTTGAAAAAGAGATATCCGGAATATTGACATTGAGCGTTGGTGTCAAATACGTGCCACTCGTGTCCGAGACGGTTTCATCGGCCGCGGCCGCCGCGGCCGCGTCACAAGCAGCCACGACACTCGCTTCCGTATCCCCGCTTCCAAAGACCGATGTTGAGAGAGATTTAGTCTGTCCCGAAAGCGTTGTCCCGCAATCCGTCTGACAATTTGCCGCGGTTGAGGTGATCTTCGAGCATCCGCCCGCGGTGTCATAGCAGGCACAGGTGTCCGCAAGAACCGTCGGGACAAACAAAAAAATCCAGCTCAGGAGAAATACGAGGACACCGAGAGCTCGTTTCATACGTTACTCAGCAAGCTTTTGTCTCACGATTCCCAAGAGCTCGTTCAAGTCGATTGCGCCAATGTAGGGTTCGTCGCCAATGTAGAGCGTGGGGGTTGCGGGGATGCCAAGCGCGAGCGCTTCCTCGAAATCTTTTTTCACAAGCGGAAGCGTGTCCCGACTGTTGTAACAGCGATCGAACTTGTCCTGATCAAGGCCAAGACCCGCCGCCATCTCCGTGAACAGGGATTCGGAAAGGACCGCTTGGCGGTCGAACAAAACGTCGTGGTACTCCCAAAATTTTCCTTGCTCGCCGGCACAGTGCGCGGCGATGGCAGAGGGGGTTGCCAGCGGGTGGATGGATTCGTTTGGCATGTTTTTCCAGACGATCTGGACCTCGGGGATGGTTCGCAGAAGAACATCGAGTGTTTCTGCGAACTCTTTACAAGCGAGACATTGAAAGTCACCAAACTCGACAAGCACGAGCTCGGGTTCGGACGCGCCTTTTTTGGGGTTGACGTAGGTGACGGTCGGCTGTGTCTGCGAGCCGGTCGTATTTGTTTGCGCTTCGAGATCCTCCGGCGTCCACACAGGCTGCAGGCGATAGGCGAATAACACAAACACAATGGCGGTCACAAACGTGATCGAAAGCAAGGTGAGCCATCGCGGGTGCATACTAATTCAAACGGATACTTTCCAATCGCCCCGTTGTTTGGTTCGTGTAGTAAAGGGTCGATCCGTCAGATGTCACGCGGAGGTTTTCCATGGTGACTCCCGTGTTGGGACGAGCCATCAGGCTCGCACGGCCGGACGAGAGGTCAATGGTATAGACATCATCCGGAGTCCCATCCGCAAGGGCCGGCAGCAGGCCGACGTTGGCGTCGAGCTCCTGGGGAACCGCGCAATACACAAGCGTATTGCTTGCAAAGGTGCATTTGTCGACCCAGGTGTAGATGCCAAGACTTTTTCGGTCATCTCCGATTGAATTTGGTGATCCATTGACGAGCCACAGCTGCGGTTTGTAGTCGCTCGTCTCGCCTGCGACGGAATAGAGAATCGTGTCCCCGCGCGGACTCCAGAGCGACGTAAACCCAAGCCCTTCGACAATGAGTCCTTTGAAATTTTCATGCGCTTTGCCTACCGGGATGATGAGTTTACGAGCGAAGCCATCCTGCGCTTCCCCTGTGTCCGAGAACGCGATTACCTGATCGTTCGGGGACGGGTTGATTTGCACCTTGTCTGCATTGTCGCCAAGCGCTTGGACCGCCTGTACCCGCGAGCCGTCATCGTTTGATACGACGAGGGCGCGATTCCCAGGGTCAATGCCGATGCTTTTTGCGATGATTTCATCTGAATCGGGAACGAACTCAAAATCCTCCCAGTGCTCGGGAAGCGTGACCTGCGTTTCCGTATCGAAGTTATAAACAATGTTTGATCCGTCCGGGAATTCAATGACGGCTTTTGTTCCTTCCGAGTTCCACGCGACATCCTCGACCTCTGGGAATTTTGTTTTCGAGATCGCTTCGATGGTGCCGTCCTCTTTGATCGTGTAAAACCTCGCGTCTTCCGGGTTGTAGAAATTCATGCCCTGACCGTCTGTTGAGAGGGTGACATTCGAAATTTCGTTTGTGGTCAAGACGGTCGTTTTTGTGAGTCCTCCACGCGCGATTTCATCGGCCTCTGGCAACGCGCCGCCTTCGATTGGCCCCGCGGTCGGTGGGCCGCCTTCCAGGGCGCCCGGGAGGATACCAAATGGCGTCTCGCCTTCTTCCACGGTTGGTGCGGGTGGGGCCGGACGAAAGAACATGTAATAAATGGCAAAACCGAATCCGAAGACGGAAAGGACAAACAGAGAGACGAGGAGGATTTTTTTCATGCGTTCGGACATACAGGTCAGGGGGGGATCATGTTGCTGATGATGGTGCGAAAGGCTGGATCCGTGGCGAATTTATACACGCTCGCAAGACCGACTGCGGCAACGAGTTGCGGGAGAAACAGGATGATCATGGTGGTGAGCAGGAGGGTGCCAATGAGAAGCACGAGCGTGATGTCAAAAAGGACCAACCCGGCGTGCAAGAGGATGACAGGCAAGGGCACCTTGAGTGGAGTCCAGTCAAGAGCAGGAAAGAGGAGACTCTTCCCCTTGGCAATATAATACCCCCAAATCATCTGGATGTTGAGGTCGACCAGGGTGAAGGCGTAGATAAAAATGTCGACAATCAAGCTCACACCCACGGTCCCTGTGTCAATACTTCCGCAGACAAAATTAATAACATACTCCACGCCGCGCCGGATCGCTACCTTGGCCGTTTTGCGGACCTCTTTTTGGAGCTTGTCCTTCGCTTGCTGACCTTCCTTGCTTTCAAGCGCCTGATCCGCCTTTGTGCGAGCCATTTGTTTCATGGATTGCAGTCTCTCCGCCATGGCCGCTTGTTGGGCCAATACCTGGCCCTGCATAGGTTCGTCTTGTCCGGTTTCCGCCTCCTCATTCCCTTCTGACTCCTCCGCCCGTTCGCCTCCCCCGGGAATCTCTCCAAGCAGGGCTCCCGTGGGTTTTCCGCCAAAGCGGCCCGTCTGTTTTTGCGCACGTGTTTTGGCGAGACCCTCCTGCAGCTGACCCATCATGGCGGCCTGGCGCCCAAATCCGTCGCCGGGAGCTTGAAGGGTTCCTCCGGGCGCGTTTCGCGCAGTTTGGGAGGGAGCAGACCCCTGCCCGGCCGGCTTCGGCGAAGCGGGTGCGACCATAGACTCCTCACCCGCGTTTGGAGGTAAGCGTAAAGACGCCCTCTGCCTCCATCAGGTGCATACGTTTACTATTCTTTCGCTCTAAGAGTTGTGTGGCAATAAGCGACTCGATTTCCGTTTGGATGACATGGCGAATTTCCCGCGCGCGCAGTTTGCTTTCCAACGCACGTGCCGCCAGACGATCGGCGATGGACAGCTCGAAGGAGACGAGGACCTCCTGTTCCTTGAGGCGTGCAGAGAGCTCGGAAAGCTGTTTTTCGGCGATGTCTCGCAACGCCTTTTTTGAAAGAGTTTGAAACACGCACGTGCTGTCAATGCGGTTTAAGAGTTCCGGACGGAAGCGTTCCTCAAGTTCGCCGCGCAGATCCTCGAGGATCACGTGCGTTTGGTCCTCTTCTCCACGGAAGCCGATCCGGGTTCCTTCCAACCGTTCGAGACCCACATTCGACGTCATGACGATGATGGTGTTGCGAAAATTTATTTTACGACCGGTGGCGTCCGAAAGCTCGCCGCTTTCAAGTAGCTGCAAGAGAATGTTTTGCACGTCGCGATGCGCTTTCTCGAGCTCATCAAAGAGCACGACGCTGTGCGGGCGTTGTTTGACCTGATCCGTGAGTTTGGCGCTTTCGCGATAGCCCACGTAGCCAGCGGGAGATCCAAGCAATTTCGAGATCGTGTATCCCTCGCTAAATTCAGACATGTCAAGCTGGATGAGCGCCCGTTCATCCTGGAACACTTCGCGCGCGATCGCGCGCGCGAGCTCGGTTTTGCCAACCCCTGAGGGACCCAGGAACAGGAAGGATGCGTGCGGACGGGCCGGATTCGATACGCCGGTTTTCGCGCGTCGAACCGCGTCGGCCACGCGTCGAACCGCTGCCTCCTGCCCAATGACGTGGCGCGTGAGCTCGCGTTCAAGATCGGCAAGTCGGTCACGTTCGTCTGTTGTCAGCTCCGTGAGCGGGATTTTAAGCATCCGAGCGACCACGTCGGCCACGTCTTGCTCGCTGATGTGTGGGGCGTCGACCTCCTTCTTGGCGCCGTGGAGCCTCTGCCATTCATCGGAAAGTTGCCGCTCTTGTTCTTTGAGCGTTAAGGCTTGCGTGAAATTTTCTTCGGCGACCGCCTGCCGTTTTTGTCCGCGCACCTGTTCCAATTCGCGTTCAAGCGTCCGTTGTCGGTCTGCGGACGACGGAACAGAACTCCGCACGCGCCAGGCGGCCGCGGCTTCGTCCAAGAGATCGATCGCCTTGTCCGGTAGGTGCTTGTTTGGGAGATAGCGAACAGAAAGTTTTACCGCCGCATCGAGCGCGGGTGGCGTCAGGCGCACCCCATGGAACGCTTCGTAGTATTGCGCCACACCACGCAGAATCTCGAGCGTCGCCTCCGGTGTTGGCTCGTCGATGAGCACGCTCTGGAAACGGCGCTCCAGCGCCGTGTCCGTTTCCATGTGTTTTTTGTATTCGCCCATGGTCGTGGCGCCAATGCAGCGGATTTCGCCGCGTGCGAGGGCGGGTTTGAGCATGTTGGCGGCATCGAGCGAGCCGCTTGCCGCTCCGGCGCCGACCAGCATGTGTACCTCATCGACGAAGAGAACGATCTCCGGGTGCTCGCGCGCTTCCTCGACGATTTGCTTTAGCCGCGCCTCGAATTCGCCGCGGTACATGGTGCCGGCAATCATGCTCGAGAGATCGAGGGCCAAGATGCGCTTGCCTTGAAGCGGCGGGGGCACCACGCCTTTTGCGATGTGTTTGGCGAGCCCCTCGACGATGGCCGTTTTTCCAACCCCCGGTTCACCAAGAAGCAGAGGATTATTTTTCGTGCGCCGACACAAAATTTCCATGACGCGTTGGATTTCCGCGTCGCGGCCGATGACCGGATCGAGTCTCGACTCGACGTCTGGCGCGGTCAGATCGCGGCTGAAAAAATCAAGCGCCGGGGTTTTGTGTTTGTCTTCTTCTCCCTCGTTCGTCTCTTCGCGTTGGGCGGGCAGGGCCGTGGTGTTCGGCTGCGGGTCTACGATCGTGTTCGCGAGCTCTGGAAACTTCGACGCACTTTTCAACACAATCGAAAGGTGGTGGCGCAGATTCTTGAGGTCAACGTGTTGCTTTTCAAAAAAATGCTCGAGCGCATGGTCGCGAACTTGCAGCAATCCGGAAAGGAGATGCTCGGTACCGACATATTGATGTTCGTAAACGCTTGCGGCGAGCACGGCCTTTTCAATGGCGCGTTTGGCGTTTTCGGAAAGCAGGGGAGCCAGCGCGGTTTTTGGCGGCTCGGCCTGCGCGGGTTGCTTGACCGAGGCGCCGACGAGTTCCCGCAGTGTTTCACTTTTGATGCGTACTTTGTGGAGGACCTCGGCGCCGATGGAGCCCTTTTCCGTTCCAAGCGCCCACAGGAGATGCTCTGACTGAATAGTTTTTTGTTGCGTTTCCACAACAAAACACAGCGCGCGAGTCAGCACGTTTTTGAGGTGGGTCGTAAATTTTTCAACGATGTGGTGGTCCATCATATAGCCATTAGCCATTAGCTTTTAGCCATTAGCCATTAGCCATTAGCTTTTAGCCACATGGAGCTAACGGTTACCCCCCCATGTTTTTCAGTCTCTTGATACGTTCTTCAATCGGTGGATGTGTCGAAAACCAGAGTTCGAATTTTTTTGTGACATGCGGATCGAACGGGTTGGCAAGGAAGAGATGCGCGGTCGCATGATTGGCGCGGGCAAGGGGTTGATCGAGCTTGGCGATTTTTTCAAGCGCTCGGGCGAGTCCATCTGGGTAGCGGGTGAGGAGCACTCCGGACGCGTCCGCGAGGTACTCGCGACTGCGGCTGACCGCCAGTTTAATGAGTTCAGCAAACAGAGGGGAAAGGATCGCGAGCACGAGTCCGATCAGCAAAAGGATCATGGTGGCTTGCCCTCCGTTGCGATCGCGTCGGCCACCGTGGAACGACGCACGCATGAGAATGTCCGAGAGGAGCAGAATCGTTCCCACGAGCACGACCACGATCGTCATCACCCGGACGTCGTAATTTTTTACGTGCGACAGCTCGTGTGCCATGACCCCTTCGAGCTCCTGGCGATCCAGAGTCTGGAGCAACCCCGTTGTTACAGCGACGGACGCATGCGCTGGATCTCGACCCGTGGCAAAGGCGTTCGGGGACGGATCTTGGATCACGTAGATTTTCGGGGTTTGAATCCCTGAGGCGATCGCGAGATTTTCAACCAGATTGTACAACTCCGGATGGTCGCGTTTCTCAATCGCCTTTGCGCCTGAGGCCGCGAGGGCCACGGCGTCTCCACGAAAGTAACCCACAAGCACCATGATCGTCGCGACGATCGTCGCTCCGATGATCCCTATACTGGGCTCCTCGATGTACACACCCAAGACATAGCCAAGCGCCAGGATCACGATCGTGAACACGACGATGAGAACGACCGTCTTGCGTTTGTTGGCGTCGATTTGGGAGTACATGGGTAGTTGTTAGCTGGTAGCCTTTAGCCTTTAGCCTTTAGCTTTGCCATTCCTCAAGCTCATGGCTTATGGCTAACGGCTAATGGCCTCGCTAGAATGCGACTTTTGGCGGCTCGGCGACAATGTCCGGCGCGTCGTAGAATTCGCGCTTCGCAAATCCGAATGTGCCGGCGATGAGGTTTGTCGGGAACACCTGGAGCTTTGTGTTAAAGTCGCGCACGTTGCCGTTGTAGAAGCGGCGCGAGGCCTGGATCTTGTCTTCCGCGTCCGTAAGATTCTGCTGGAGATCCAGGAAGTTTCCTGCAGCCTGCAGTTGCGGATACGCTTCCGCAACCGCAAAAAGCGATTTCAAGGTCTGCGAGAGCATGTTTTCCGCCTGTGCATGCTCGGCTGGCGTTTTGGCGCCCATGGCAGCTGACCTGGCCTCCGTGACCTTTGAGAACACACCTTCTTCGTGCCTCGCATATGCCTTGACGGTATCGACGAGGTTTGGGATGAGGTCATAGCGGCGCTTCATTTGCACCTCAATATCCGACCACGCTTCATCCACGCGATTGCGGGATTGCACGAGGCCATTGTAGGTAACAACGAGCCATCCGCCGACCACGACCACGATCGCGACGATGATCCAAAGAATTGGGTCCATATTCGTGACAGTTACGAGTGATTTCTATACAATCAGTGTACGCATTTTGAGCTTAACCGTCAATTTTATGGCTTTTCCTTCGCATATTTTTCTCTCCTATGATATTCGAGGGCTTCTTGAGGAGGTGACGCCTGCGCTCGCCGAGCGGGTCGGAGCAGCGCTTGTCGGCAAAACAAAAGCCAAAACCGTTGTCGTTGGCCGCGATATGCGCTCGACGAGCTCTGCGCTTGCCGAGGCGGCCATTCGCGGCATCACGCAAGCAGGAGCCAACGCCTTTGATATAGGGCTGTGTACAACCTCCATGTATAACTTTGCCGTCTCCTCACGCCCGGACGTTGAAGCCGGCCTCATGGTCACCGCCTCGCATAATCCGGCACAATATAACGGGATCAAGATGGCGTATCACAACGGACGCCCGATTTCCGGAGGAGAGATGCAGGGCCTCGTAGAGGAACCGTGGACGCCCCCCACACCCCCAGGAACGGTCAGCCGGCTCGACATCCTCTCTGTTTATCTTAACGCCTGTCTTTCTTTTGTTGATGTGCCAGATCTATCCGGCATGAAGATTGTTGTCGATTACGGGAATGGAATGGGGGCCGTGAGCGTGCGACCGCTGCTTGAACGTCTGGGCGTTTCCGCGATCGAGCTTTTCGCGGACCCTGATCCGAATTTTCCAAACCACGAAGCGAACCCCGCGAAAGAGGAAACGCTTGTCAGCGTGAAAGAGGCCGTTGTGCGCGAGCGGGCGGATCTTGGCATCGCGCTTGACGGAGATGCAGATCGCGTGGGGTTCGTGGATAATGAAGGGATAAATTTTCCAGGTGATCTGACACTCGGCCTTTTGTCTCGCGAGCTGCTTCTACAAAAAGCCGGCGCCAAGATCGTAACCTCGCCTAATCAAAGTTGGACAACCACAGACGTTATTCGGCAAAATGGCGGCGAGGTTATCTCGTGTCGCATTGGCCGCACGAACGTCATTGCCGCCATGCACGAGTCGGGTGCGGAATTGGGCGGCGAACTTTCAAGCCATTTTTTTTACAAAGATTTTTCAAATCTTGAAGCCGTGGATCACACGATCGTGCGCGTTCTGTCCATCTTGAAACGTTCCGGTCAAACGTTTGCCGATCTTGTTCACGATTTGCGTCGTTTCGCAAACAGCAGGGAAGTGAATGTCGAGGCGGAACAAAAGGAAGAGGTGTTGCGTCGTTTGGAAGAAACCTACGCGTCACGGGCATCCGTGGTAAATAAACTCGATGGCATCCGCTGCGAGTTTGATCGCGATTGGTGGTTTATCGTGCGGCCGTCAAACACCGAGCCGCTGCTTCGAATGATTGTCGAAGCAAGCTCAAAGGAACTCATGGAAGCAAAACGCGACGAGCTTGTCGCCTTCGTCGCAAAAAGCAAAAATTTGATTTGACGATTTTGACGCGATCGCGTCAAAATCGTTCATTTGGTTTTTTGAAGATTTTACCCCTTTGCAAAAGTCCATTTTGTGCCGGAATCCTCCGGCGCCAAAAACGACTTTCGCAGAGGCCCTCTTATTTTAAAAGTCGTTTTTGAAGCGATCGCATCAAAAACGAACAAAATGAAAAGCCCCGGTGCTCGTGAGAGGCGGGGCTAGAAGAGGGTGCAGGACCAGCGCGGGATGTCCACCTTCTGGCCGTGCGTGCGCACGAAGTGGGCCGTCACTGCTTTGCGGTCCTGTTTGGTGAGGTAGCCCTTGGTCATGAGGCCGAGCTCCTCGACGATGTTGGGAAGAGCGGCAGCCACGACAGGATCGGACGGGGTGGTTTGCTGCGTGTGGTAGGCAAGCAGCTGCTCCATCATGTTGTCAGGGACGGAGTAGGCTTCCGTCTCCTTTTCGTCTTGGCTAACCCAGGCGTCGATCAGGATGACCACGGGGCCTCCGAAAAGGGAATGGTGGGCAGGACGGGACTCGAACCCGCGACCCCTGGGGCCACAACCCAGTGCTCTGACCAACTGAGCTACCTGCCCGTTTGCGTGAGCAACCTTGCCCTAGCGGCCAAGGATCGTCAAGATCTCCTTCACGAGCTCCGCGCGCGACACGGCCGTCTGCTTGCGGGTGAGCGTGTTCTTCACGCCCACCGCACCCTTGGCCGCGTCGTCCGAACCGCAGAACAGCAGGACCGGCGCGCGCCGCGAGAGGCCGAAGCCCATCTGCGCGCGCGGCGAGTTGTCCTGGTAGTTCATGTTGATCTCGGTGCGGATCCCGGCCGCCATGAGCTCGGCCTTGATGGCGAAGTACTCCGGCATGAGGGCGGGGTCCATCGTGAGGATGAACACGTCCACGTCCGGCTCCACGTCGCCGACCGCACCGAGCTTCTCGAGCGCGGCGAACAGCCGGTCCACGCCGACCGATGCGCCGACGGCGGGAAGCGACTCCCCGGTGAAGCGCGCGACGAGGTCATCGAAGCGGCCGCCGGAGTAGACGCTGCCGAACGCGGGGAGGTCGAGCAGGGTGGTCTCGAACACCGGCCCGGTGTAGTAGTCGAGTCCGCGCGCGACAGACGCGTCGACGGTCCACTTGTCTTCCGGCATGCCGCCGGAGGCGAGCAGGGACGCGATGAGTTCGAGCTCGCGCACGCCCTCCGCGCCGATCCCGTCGTCGCCGAAGTACGCGCCGAGCGCCGCGAGGCGTTCGGCGTTCGTCGCCAGGCCGTCGGTGAGGGACATGAAGCCCCGCACCAGTGCGCAGCGCGCGTCGTCGAAAGCGAACGTCTCTTCCTCGCCTTCCGGCGCGGTCTTGTCGGCGAGCTCCGCGAGCACGCCGTCGATCCCGATCTTGCCCGCCTTGTCCATGACGCGCAGGAGCGCGGCCGCGGACTTGGATCCGGCCGTGAAGCCGACGCGCTCCGCGAACCCGTTCAAGACCTTGCGGTTGTTCACCTTGATGAGGAACCGCTCGATGCCGAGCTCGCGCATGACCGCGGCCATGCAGAGGATGATCTCGGCGTCGGCCGGACCGGTGGCGGCGCCCACGATGTCGGCGTCGTACTGCATGAATTCACACCAGCGGCCGGCCTGGGGCGACTCGCCGCGGAACACGTCGCCGCACTCGTAGCGGCGGAGTGGGAACACGAGCGTGCCGATGTTCGCCGCCACGTAGCGCGCGAGCGGCACGGTCAGGTCGAACCGCGCGGTCACCCGGGTCGCCTCGTCAGAGGTGATGCGTGCCGTGTCGACGCGCATGTCCCAGAGCCGATTCTCGGTCGGCTTCCCCCCGGTCAGCACCTCCCAGCGCTGGCCGATCGAGGTCTGCAGGGGCACGAAGCCGAAGCGGCGGTAGACCGACTCGATGATCGCGAGCATGCGATTGCGCGCGAGCATTTGCTGCGGTGAAAAGTCTTGGAACCCGCCAGGCAGGCTCGGCTTCACGAGGTTGGTCCTGTCGTTCATAACACGGCCCCCTTTGTTGAAAGAGCCACCTGCATCTTTCTCTAAAACACATAGGGTGTCAAGCGGGAGTTTTAACGGATGGGGGAAGAAAAGATCTGTCATCAAAAATGGTACCATGGTACCAAAAGTGATGACACTTGCTTGTGGAAGGGCGAGGATCCGCGAGCTCTGTAGCAAGGACCCACGACCCACGAGCTCTTTAGGGTCTTGACGACAAGGGTGGAACGGGCAAAGATGCTGACAAACCTCATCTGCCTGTATGTCCATCATCTTGAATGGAGAAACGCTCACCCTTGAAGAGGTCGCTCACGTGGCACGGCGCCGCGAACGGGTGCAGATCGCGGACACGGCTCGCGCGAAGCTTGAGGCGTCGCGTGCGTTTGTTGACCGCCTGGTCGCGGAGGGTCGACCGACGTATGGCGTAACCACGGGATTCGGGCAATTTAAAAACGTCGCCATCTCCGCATCACAAACCGAGCGGCTTCAGGCGAACCTTATTCGTTCGCACGCGGCCGGCGTTGGCGAGCCGCTTCCTGAAGACGCGGTGCGCGCGTCAATTCTTGTGCGCATCAATTCGCTTTTGCGCGGATACTCCGGCGTGCGTCCGGCGGTCATTGAGCGCTTGGCGGATCTCTTGAATCACGATGTCTATCCATACGTTCCGTCGCAAGGTTCGGTCGGGTCGTCCGGCGATCTCGCGCCCTTGAGTCACATTGTGCTTGTGCTCATGGGGGAAGGGGAGGTCATTGAGGGCGGTATGCGCCGCGCCGCCTTAGACGTGTTGCGCGCGAAAGGACTCGGGACGATCTCGCTCCTTTCAAAGGAAGGGCTGGCGCTCAATAACGGCACAGCCGTGCAGACCGGCATTGGCACACTTGCGGTGTGGGACGCGATGCAGCTTGCGAAAGTGTTCGATGTTTCGTATGCGATGTCGCTTGAGGCGCTCATGGGGAGCGTTCGGGCGAGCGATCCGAGAGTGCATGCGCTGCGGCCTCACCCGGGACAGATCGCCGTTGCATCAAACACGCGGCGCATGTGCGCGGATTCAGAAATCATAGAGTCTCATAAAAATTGCGGTCGTGTGCAGGACGCGTATTCCCTGCGATGCGCGCCACAGGTGCACGGGGCGAGTCGCGATACGATCAGCTATGTGGCGAGTGTTGTCGCGCGTGAGCTCAATAGCGTCACGGACAACCCGCTTATTTTTGCTGACGACGAGGAAGCGGTGAGCGCCGGACATTTTCACGGTGAACCGATCGCACAAACAATGGACTTTTTGAAAATCGGCGTGTCCGAGCTTGCGAATATTTCGGAGCGTCGGATCGCCCGGCTTGTGGATCACGACCTTTCGGAAGGGCTGCCTCCGTTTCTCATTCCCAAAGATCAGGTCGGGCTTTCGTCCGGGTTCATGATCCCGCAGTACACGGCCGCCGCGCTTGTTTCAGAAAACAAAGTGCTCGCGCATCCGGCGAGCGTTGACTCAATTCCGACGTGTGCCAACCAGGAGGATCACGTGAGCATGGGCACGATCGCGGCACGACAGGCCGCGGAGATCGTCAAAAATGCCCACCAAGTCGCGGCCATCGAACTCCTCTGCGCCACCCAAGCCGCCGACTTCCGGCTTCCGCTCCGCCTCGGCCGCGGCACGGATGCCGCCTACCGCCTCATTCGCTCGCGCGTCTCGTTCATGGCGCAGGACCGGATTTTGTACACGGACATCGAGCAGGTCGCGGCATTGTTTCCGAACGAGTTGTTGGCGATGGTGGAGGGGGCGGTGGGGAAGTTGGATTAGGATCGAGCTTCTTGTTACAGTGGCGCCATTCATATATGAAACGTAAATTCCAAATTGGCGTGATGGGATCCGCCGCGGACTTGAACTACGGGGACGAAGTTTCAAAATTCGCCGAGCGCGTCGGGGAGCTTTTGGCCGAGCGGGGCGCGATCGTCGTGTACGGCGCGGAGAAGGATTACGACTCGCTTTCGACCGCGGCGGCGCGCGGCGCCAAGCGCAAGGGCGGCACCACGGTCGGCGTGACGTACGGGAAGGGAAAGGACGTGTGGGACAAGGAAGGGAACACGGACGTGATCGTCGTCACTGGGTTGGAGCGTGGGGGTGGACGCGAGTTCGTGCTCGTGAATTCCTGCGACGCGATCATCGCCATCTCCGGCGGCTCCGGCACGCTTACAGAAATTGCCATCGCCTATCAATCGGATATCCCGATGGTTGCCCTCACTGGCGTCGGCGGATGGTCGGACAAGCTCGCCGGACAGTTTGTCGACGCTCGCGAACGTCGCCGCGTCCTCGCGGCCGCGACGCCGGAGGAGGCAGTCGAGATCGCGATTGCGGAGGCGAGCGGTACGTAATTATGGCGCCGCGACCGCGCACAAACGAAACGTGCTTTGTCGCGTGCACGCACGGGGATGAGCTGGTCGGCAAGGACGCGCTCGAGATCCTCGAGCGCGATCCGAAGCTGGCGGGCTCATTTGATTGGGTCATCGGAAATCCAAAGGCCGTTGCCGCGAACAAGCGGTTCACGCAGGCGGACTTGAATCGCTCTGCGCCCGGCAAGCAGAGGAGCCGAACGTACGAGGTTCGTCGCGCCTACGAGTTGTCGCGACTGTTCGAGTCGTATCGCTACGTAGTGGACCTGCACCAAACGATCGCGAACGACCGGATCGTTCTGATCCTCACGGAAATCTCCCCGCGAATTCTCGCCCTCGCATGCGCGTTTCCCGTGAAGGACATTTTGTATTGGCCGACGTCGCGCCCGGGCTCGACGACCGGGCCGCTTACCCGGTTTGTCCCGCGCGGCTTGGAAGTGGAATCGGGAACGAAGACGTCGTACGAGAAAACGCGGAAGCGGCTTTCGTCCGTTTTGAAATCGTTTTTGCGCAACGTGCCGGCGATCCGCGGCCGCGAGAAGTCGTTTGCCTCCCGCCTGTCCTTGCCGCGTGATCGGCGATGGTTCCACGTGTACAGCAAGATCGAGGCGGGGGAGGTCGCGGGAAAGACGCTCGTGGATTTCCGTACGGTGCGGACCGAGAATGAAACGTTCGTCCCACTGTTTTTTGGACAGTACGCCGGCTTGATCGGATACAAGATGCGTCGCGTGGATGCGGCATGGATTGCCAAACAGGCGAAACATTGACAAAGGGCCGGAAACCCATTAGCTTAGGGATCTGGCTCTTTTAATAGGAGAACTGGCTATGTCTTACGAAGTCTCACTCGACGTGGCTCGTCAAGTCGCCGGCCTCGAGCTTGCACGAGCGGAACTGTTGAGCGGAACCGGCGTCTCAGCTACGGTTCGTCTCATCGGCATTCTGAAGTTCACCCCGGACCGTTCCGAGGTTGATCTATTGCGCTGGTTGGAGGAGCGGCTCGGTTCTGACTACACTGCGTGCCTTCCGCGATTTCGCGAACTCGGTGAGATTGACGGCTCGTATACAACCGAGCTTGAGTACGTCGGTGATGCCACATTCGAAGCTGTTCTCGTGAGTCGTGAACGTTGGAGTGTGATCGATCCGTCGACTGTCATCGACCACGTGGTGGAAATACTCGCACGACTCGCCGCCGTGCCCGTTCCGTCAGAGATTCGCTCAGCGTCCGTGAACGCGATGTTCGACGAGGTCATCGGCGCGATCGCGCGCAACGCGATGTCCGCCGAGCTGCCGTTCCGTCTGGACGAGGAGGCGTGTCGCGCTCGTGCGTCATTCGTTCCCGGTCTGTGTCACCGCGACCTGTCGACCAGCAACGTGATGTGCGCGGCAGACGGCGGCGTGCGGTTCATCGATCCGCGCCGGACCGTTCCGGGGGCGAACTGCCCGGCCTCGCCGTACGGGTCCGTGGCGATCGACTGCGCGGCGTTCTTGGTTAGCTTGGAGCGCAAGCGCCTCGAAAACTTCCATACTGTTGGCGCGGCGCCCACGCCGGCCAGTCCGTATGATCACTTCTTCGCGGGAACCGTGGAGAGGATGGTGCGCGATGGGCTGTTCAACCAGGTCGTGTTCGACATCTGCCATCTGCACGCCTACTCCGTCTATGCCGCCTGTCGCTGCGACTACTGCCTGGCGCCAGAGCGCGGATGGTTGTACGATCTCATGCGCGAGCGGTTCGAAGAGGTTTTGACTCGGATCGCCTAGCGCGGTCCGTTTTTCTCTCTCAATATGATCGATTACAAACGTTACTTGGAG
>CAYJVP010000018.1:0-16801 GCA_964373615.1 uncultured Gammaproteobacteria bacterium
CCAGTAAGCGCGCGTGGCGGAATTGGTATACGCGTAGGTCTCAGAAGCCTATGCCCTCACGGGCTTGAGAGTTCGAGTCTCTCCGCGCGCACCAGTCCTGACCGCTTCAGCAACCCTGGAGCCATCAGGATTGGAACCCGACCTCTTCCTCATAAACAGCCCCGTGCTACTTGGCACGTGCTATCTCTTCTTTATCCTTATGGTCGAACAAACCGCCTCGACTCCTCGCGCAGAGCCAACGCCGCGCCCCGGGGAGCGCCAAAAAAATTATCGAAGGCCGCCCGGCAAGGGCTTTGATCGCTTTCGCGGCAAGGTCTTCCGCAAACCCGGTGGCCAGCCGAGCAAGCCAGGAACCCAACCTGGAAAACCCATTGAAAAACCGGCCACTCCATCACTCCCCGGGCAAGATGCAAACAAGCTGCGCGTCACGATCCTGGGCGGCAACGAGGAGGTCGGACGCAACATGACCGTGTTTGAATATGGCCGCGACATTGTCGTGATCGACATTGGCCTGCAGTGGCCGGAAGAGGACATGCCTGGCATCGACTACATCGTCCCAAACGCAAGCTACCTCAAGGGGAAGGAAAGTCGCATCCGCGGCATCATCTTCACCCATGGTCACTTGGATCATATTGGCGCCGCGCCGATTCTCCTAAAACAACTCGGCTATCCGCCGATCATCGGCCGCGATCTCACCCTCATGATGCTCAAGCGCAAAGTGGAAGATGTGGATGCCGGGGCAAGCTCAAAGCTCAAAATGATGCGTGTACGAAACCTCGCGGACAAGATTCAGCTTGGCGCGTTCCAGGTGAAATTTTTTGAGGTGGAACACTCCATCATGGATGCGGTCGGCATCATCATGACGACCCCGGCCGGCACCATCATCCACATGGGAGACTGGACGATCACCAACGATCCGATCGACCCGCGCCCTATTTCCTACACGCACCTCTCGGAGCTCCCCAAACCAACGGTTCTCATGCTCGAAAGCCTTGGAGCCCTCAAAAAAGGATTGCCGCCTTCCGAGCGCGAGGTGCATGAAAACTTCAAAAACCTGCTCAAAAACGCCCAGGGACGCGTGATCATTGGCACCTTTGCCTCGCAGATCCGACGCATCAGTTACATCCTCGAGTACGCCGAGCAGCTTGGTAAAAAAGTGGCGCTCGAAGGATACAGCATGAAGGCAAACATCGAGATCGCCAAAGAACTCGGCTATCTAAAAATGCGCAAAGATACGCTCATCACGGTCAACGACGTCTCCCGTTATCCAGATGACCGAGTGGTCATCATCTGTACCGGCGCTCAAGGAGAGGCCAACGCCGCGCTCTCAAGGATCGTGACCGATAACCACCGCGTCTTGAGGCTTCAGAAAAACGACACGGTCGTATTTTCCTCTTCCATCATTCCTGGGAACGAGCGAAGCATTCAGCGCCTCAAAGACAACCTCTATCGAAAATGCGACAACGTGATCCACACGGACATCATGGAGGTCCACATCGGCGGACACTCAACCGCGCTTGGGATGGCAGAGGTCATCCGCCAGATCAAGCCGACGTATTTCGTGCCCGTCTACGCGAATCACTACTTCCTCAAAGAAGCGGCAAAAATCGCTTACCGCCTTGGGTACACGGATAAAAACGTGTTCGTCATGGATAATGGAAACATCCTCGACGTCGGACGCGACAAAGCCGCCATGCTTTCCGAACGAGCGGACACGAGCTATGTGTTCATCGACGGTCTCGGCATCGGCGACGTGTCGCAGGTCGTGCTGCGTGATCGAAAGATGCTCGCCGAAGACGGGATGGTGGTTGTCATCGTGCAGGTGGATCGAAAGACGGGTCGGCTGGTCGGCTCGCCGGACATTGTCAGTCGTGGGTTCATCTTCATGAAGGAGCATAAGGAATTGATCGAGGCCACGCGCAAAAAGGTGCGCGAGGTCGTGGTCGACAAGGATCCGAAATCCCAGGCAGACATGGATTACATTAAAAACAACCTTCGAAACGAGGTCGGCGCGTTTCTGTTCAAAAAAACCGAACGCCGTCCGATGGTGCTGCCCGTGGTGATTGAGGTATAGGTTGGAGGGGTGAAGCGCATCCGCAGGCGCATCGCCTTGCAGAACGCGGCGGGCGAGACGAAGATCGGACCCATGACCTTCGCCGCGCACTCCTGGTCGGCCGAGAGTGGCCAAACGGGGGGCGTGATCTTCTCGACGAGCGCGTCGAGGTCATCTTTGCTAAAAAGTAAAGGGTTTTATATGATTGAGTTGTATGAAAAAAGATTTGCTCATGGATATCCCCGTCACCATCCTTCGCGAAGGGAACCGCTTCGTGGCGTATTCCCCCGTCTTTGACATCTCAACATCCGGAAAGACATACAAGGAAGTGGTAAAACGCTTCGATGAACTTTCCAGCATTTATCTCGAAGAGCTGGTCGAGGCAGGCACGCTCCATAAGACCCTCTCCTCGTTCGGATGGAAACGGGCAAAGCAAGGGTGGCAGGCGCCGCGTATTGTCGGGCAGGTGGCGACGAGCGTGCGGCTTCCGGCTTGAACTATGCCCGGGTTGGTTCCGATTCATTGGCGGCGGTTCGAAAAATTTCTCCTGTTCGTCGGGTGCCAATTCAAACGAGAAAAAGGCGATCACCGCATTTACTGGCGCAGCGGATTAAACAGGCCGGTCGTGATCCCTCGGGACACCCAACTGCCTGTTTTTATCATCAGGAACAACCTGCGAGTCCTCGAGGTGAGCGTCGAGGAATACTTGAAAATCATGCAGGATATCTAAACGAGATATGTCACGAATCCTCACGGCCCTCCAACCTTCGGGCTTTCTCCACATCGGCAACTACTTCGGCGCGATCGAACCGTTCGTCGCCTCACAACGAGGCAACGAAAATTTTTTGTTTATCGTCGACTATCACGCCATCACGGCGCCGCAGAAGCCCGACGAGCTCCGACGCAACATCTTGTTTGCAACGGCCACGTACCTCGCCTGCGGGGTGGATCCGAACGCGACGACCCTGTTCCAGCAGTCGCGCGTGCATGAACACACGGAACTTGCGTGGATTTTGAACTGCTCGGCGCGTATGGGGGAGCTTGAGCGCATGACGCAATTTAAAGATAAGGCGAAAGGGGCTTCGGTTGGACTCTTTGACTATCCCGTGCTCATGGCGGCGGATATTCTCCTCTACGACACCAACGTCGTACCCGTTGGCGAGGACCAAAAACAGCATGTGGAGTTGGCACGCGATCTTGCGGAGCGTTTCAATAAAACCTTTGGGGAAACGTTCACCCTCCCCGAGCCGCAGATTCGAAAACTTGGCGCGCGGATCATGGGACTCGATGATCCAAGCAAAAAAATGTCGAAGTCCGCGACGAGTCCGAAAAACTATATCTCTCTCATGGACGATCAGGCGGCGATCCGAAAAAAAATCGCCGGTGCGGTCACGGACACGGAAAAAACGATCGAATATAACGAATCTCGACCTGGACTTGCCAATCTCCTGACGATCTACTCCCTGCTCACAAAGCAGGACTTCAAGCAGATCAAGATCGACTATGCGGGCAAAGGATATAAAGAGTTCAAAGAGAACCTCGCCGAAGCGCTGATCCTCTTCTTGATGCCGCTTCAGGTGAAGATCAAAACGTATCTTGAACACGAGGATGAACTCAAAAAAATCCTCGACCGCGGCGCCGCAAAGGCAGCCGAGATCGCCGAGCGAAAGATGAAACTCGTGCGCGAAAAAATCGGCGTAGCGCTTTAAATATGTTTACGCGAGAGGAGACGAAACTCTTTCGTTCGCTCTCAAGTCCGAAAAAAATTCAGGACTTCCTGAACACGCTGAAATCTCATCCGAAGCGTCAACGCGACACGTGTTGGTCCCCACGCCGCGTGCTTCAAAGACGCATGGCTCATTGCATGGAAGGCGCCATGCTCGCCGCGACGATCTTGAGATTCCACGGACACAAACCGCTCGTCCTCGATCTCACGGCCGCACCTGACGACGAGGACCATGTGGTCGCCCTCTTCCGAGAGCACGACCACTGGGGCGCGCTCTCAAAAACCGATTACGCGGTCTTACGTTATCGCGAACCGATCTATCGCACGCTGCGCGAGCTTGTCCTTTCCTTCTTCCACGAATACTTCCTTCAAAAAAATGGAAAGAAAACGCTGCGAAGCTACTCGCGCCCCATCAACCTCTCGAGATTCGACCGTCGCGGCTGGATGACATCAGACGAAGAAATCTGGGAGATCCCAAACTACCTGTGCGACGTGAAGCACTATCCGATCCTCTCGCGTGCGCAGCGCACGGCGCTCCGCCCCGCGGACCCCATCGAAATCAAGGCCGGATGGCTCAAGGATTGACAGTCTTTCAAAAAATTGCTACGGTGTCGGCATCGCTGGAATGTCGGATGGCTACCTCGCACTCGCAAAGAGTCGCGGGGAGGAAAGTCCGAACACCCATCGCCCTGCAAGGGGCGTTGAAAAGAAGAGCCGCTAACGGCGGCCGGGCATACGAACAACCGGAGAAGCTGTGAGAGATCTCTGCTCCTCTGTGATGTCCTAAGCCTAGGGAAAGTGCAACAGAAAATACACCGCCCGAGCCATCGCGCAAGCGAGGGTAAGGCCCTGGACGAAGTCGAAGGACTTCCCAGGCCGGGTAAGGTTGAAATCGTGCCCTCCTTCGTCCCGCCCTTGGCGGGACTTCGGCGGGTCCACCGTAGCCACCGCCCGTTCCCGACCGGAACGGTCGGGCGGGTTGGCGAAGGTGGAAGGTAAGAGCTCACGCGGGACCGCTTTGAGAAAAGCGCCGTGGAAAACCCTCTTCGGTGCAAGAGCAAGTTTGGTAGCTCGCTTGAGCCACGCAGCAATGCGTGGCCCAGAGAGATGGCCATCTCCTCCGTCGTAAGACTGGAGAAGACAGAATTCGGCTTACAGACATTTCCGGCGACATCAAACAGCCTCGCCAAACGCGTGGCTTTTTGATACAGTTTTCACGATTCCCTTTATGAAACGCTCGGAGCTCATCATTGCCGCCGCCCTCCTGCCGCTAGATTTTTTTGCAATCATTGCGGGAGGCTTCGCGGCCTACTACGCGCGTTTTCACCCATCGATCACGGGGTTTCTCCCGGTTCAATTCCCTTTTGACCTTGAACGATACGTCTCCTTTCTCTTCCCCGTCGCCGTGCTTTGGATCGGCGTGTTTGCCGTGGCCGGACTGTACGCCATCCATCAACACCGATTGGCAAAGGAGCTGATGCGCGTCCTTCTTGCCGCGGCCGCTGGCATGGCGCTTGTTTTTTCGATTCTTTTTTTCTCTCGAGCGCTTTTTGAATCGCGCTTCGTCGCATTGGCAGGATGGGGATTCGCCGTTCTGTTTGTCATGCTTGAGCGCACCGGTGTGCGCGGCCTGCAGCGAGCCCTCCTCTCGCTTGGAATCGGCGAGCATCGGGTCGTGATCATCGGCAAAAACAAAACGAGCGATGCGATCATCAAAGAGTTTCAGCGGAAGCATCGACTGGGATTCCACGTGGTGGCGCAATTTGAAACGTACACTGACGACATCCGCCGTCGCATTCATGACCTGAACCATCGAGGAGAAGTTGATGAGATTCTGCTGACCGACCCAAACATTAGCCGCGAAAAAACACTGGAGCTGCTTGCCTTCACGGACACGGAACACATCGGATTCAAATACACCGCAGATCTTTTTGCCGCCGCGATCGGCCGCACCGACATCGCCACCTATGCCGGCATTCCGATCCTCGAAATCAAAAAGACCCCCCTCGACGGTTGGGGAGCGATCTACAAACGCTTCTTTGACATCGTGGTTGCCCTCATCCTCATCCTCCTGACCTTGCCGATTCAAATCGTGGTTGCCATCGCCCTCTTTGTTGAACAACCCGGGCGTATTCTTTTTTCGCGCACGCCGGACGGAAAAAAAACCACTCGCATCGGACAACAGGGAAAACCGTTCCATTACTTCAAATTTCGTTCCATGGTCAAAAACGCACACACGTTCCGCTTTGATCCGGAGTTTGTGAAAAAACACGGCAATATGCGCGGAGGAACTCCGCTCTTTAAACTCAAAGACGATCCAAGAGTCACCCCTGTTGGACGTATGGTCCGAAAATACAGCCTCGATGAACTCGCGGAATTTTACCTGGTTCTGCTTGGCCGTATGTCGCTTGTGGGTCCGCGTCCGCACCTGCCGGAGGAGGTCGCCGCATACAAGCCGCATCAGCGCCGCGTGCTCACCGTGAAACCAGGCATCACCGGGCTTCCGCAAATCAGCGGCCGCGCGGACCTTGACTTTGAAGACGAGGTTCGGCTAGATACGTACTACATTGAACACTGGAACCCGTGGCTGGATCTCTACATTATCCTGAAAACGCCGATGGTGGTTCTGTTCCGACGGGGAGCGTATTAAAAGAAAAGCCGCGAGTTTTCCAGGCTCGCGATAAAGGTTGAGGGTTGAGTGGTTGTGAAGAGTTCAGGAGCGAGGACTAAACGTCCATACTCCCGGCGGAAGCGGACCCGAAGAGCGGGCTGACGAAGTCGCGCCAGCGCCAGCCCAGCCCGGGCCCACCGTCCCAGACACCGAGAACCGCAAGAACCGCACAGAAGGCACGGTCGGCGGCGAAGACCGACTCGACGCAGCCCATGACTTCCTCCGCGATCCAGCCTAGCCTTCAAGCAACCGAGGGGCCGCGAGAAGAAAAATAGCCGGAAAGCAAAGTTACGCCGCCCATGCCCGCGAAAATGCGGACATCAAACGACGCTTGAATCTAACACAAAATCGGCATTTTGTAAATGCCGATGGGTCAAAAAACCGCGCTACTCGCGGGGTTTGGCTTATGGCGCTCGGATTTCGATGACCTGTTCGGCAGTGAGTGTGCCACCCTTGTAGAGCGTGTCCGTAAGTCTTGAAACCTGCTTTGCAACCCAGCGAGAGGAATCTATAGTCATCACACCGTGAAATGGGACTTAGCCTTCTTGAAAATGGACGAGATCCGACGCTCTGCAGGGCAGAAAAACCGCAGATGGAGCCATAGCTCCATTGAGGATTTTTCTGCCCGAAGAGCAAGGAGATCGCCATTTTCATGGAGGATGGAGTCCTGTTTCATGGTGTGATGACTATATAAGGCCGGTTTTGAAGTCAGCGAGTTTATCGTCCAGATACTCCTTTGTGACGTAGATCGTTGAGAAACCATCGAGCCGATTTTCAACCTTGCCGAGCCGACCCTCAACCTTATCAAGCCTGCCTTCAACCTTATCTAGACGCGTATAGATCCCGTCAAATTGTGGAATGACATTTTCATCAATAATTGAACCAACCTCTTCTCTGATCACCCCACGCAAAACCTCAACGTCGCGTTCGCTTAGCATATGGATGTATTTGAGAGGGGGATCTCGAAAATTATTACTCTCATCATACAAACAAATCTGAAAAAGTCAAGGGTATTTCTGTGGAAAACTAGCCCAAAAATCGAAAGGATGGAGAGTTTTGTCATCCGCAAACCTCCGTGATACAGTGTCCCAGCTCTGATATGAAACTTGCGCTCGTTCACGATCATCTCATCCAAAACGGCGGAGCGGAAAAGGTGCTTGAGATCATGCAAGAAACATGGCCCAAGGCGCCGACGTTCACGCTGTTTTATGACGAACGCGCACTCCCCGCGTTTGCTCAACACGACATCCGAACCTCATTCCTGCAGCGTCTTCCCCTCGCGCTCAAAAAGTACCAATGGTACATCACGCTCATGCCCTCGGCCACGGAAAGCCACGACCTCTCTGACTTCGATGTCGTTGTATCGAGTTCGAGCGCGTTCAGCAAGGGAGTCATCACGCGACCAGATGCCGTCCATATCTGCTACTGCCACACACCAACCCGCTACCTTTGGAGCGACACGCACAGCTATATCAACGAATTGCGCATCCCCGGACTTGTGAAACGTGTGCTGCCGCCTGTTCTTTCACGCCTTCGTTTGTGGGATCACGCGGCCGCGTCACGCGTGGATTATTTCGTCGCAAATTCTGAAACCGTCCGACAACGCATTGAAAAATATTACCAGCGCGAGAGTCACGTGATCCATCCGCCGGTTGACATCGACCGGTTCCGTGTAAGCGACGCCCCAAAAACGTATTTCTTGGTTGGTGGAAGGCTGGTCGCCTACAAGCGCTACGATTTGGTGATCGACGCGTTCAACCGAACAGGGCTCCCCCTCAAGGTGTTTGGCAGGGGACCCATCGAGGTGGACCTGCGTCGGCAGGCTCGCAGCAATATCGAATTCCTCGGACGCGTAAACGACGAGGAGCGCCGCAATCTTTATGCCGGATGCAAGGCGTTCATCCATCCGCATGAAGAAGACTTCGGCATCACCGCCATCGAAGCTATGGGCAGCGGCCGGCCGGTCATTGCCCTTCGACGCGGCGGGGCCACAGAAACCATCGTCGATGGAATCACGGGAGAATTTTTTGATGAACAGTCCTGGGAAGAGCTCGCGGATCACCTGATCCGATTTGAGGAAAGCCGATACGATCCACGGCGCATTCGCGCGCATGCAGAGCAGTTCAGCACGTCCCGTTTCAAGTGCGAGCTTCAAGCATTTGTGCAGAAGGCGTGGGAGGAGCGCCAAAGACGTCGATGAGCCGAGTGTCATGGGGCGGCCCGACGAAGTCCTTGGCAGAGTGTCCTCGCCGTTGGCGAGGACACTCTGACGAGGTGTCGGCAGCCGGGGCCCCATGACTCGAAATCATGCATTATGCGCATCGTCATCGACATCCGTCATCTGACGCGACCTGAACAGAGCGGTGTCGGGGAGTACACCGTGAACCTCCTCCACGCGCTTTTTCAACTTGAACACCGAAATGACTATCTGCTCTTTTCAAGCGGACGTCCGTCAAGTTGGAAATACGTTCCACGTTTTACCGGACAAGGGATCTCCCATGTTCACGTGCCGGTCTCAAACCGAATCCTGAACGCCACGATGCTTGCCATGCGCCGTCCCTCCATGGATACGCTCGTCTTTGGCCCAACGAAATCAACCTCGGAACCCACACAAACCGTATTCTTCTTTCCGAACCTTCACATCGTCTCGACTCCACCCTCGGCTCCATACGTCCTGACCCTCCACGATCTTTCTTTTGAATTATTCCCAAAATTCTACTCTCGAAAGTCACGTCTGTGGCATCGATGCGTGCGGCCTTCCCTCTTTGCCCACGGCGCCCGCGCCATCATTGTTCCTTCCGAAGCCACGGGGCGAGACGTTGTGCGACAATATAACGTCGCGAGAGAACGGATCCACGTGATTCCGCATGGGATCAGTGAACGCTTCGGGGCGCATGCGAAACCAGAAGATCACGGGATCCGCTCGCGCTATCATCTTCCGAAACGTTTTGCTCTGTTTGTTGGCACTCTCGAGGCGCGCAAAAACATTCGTATGATGGTCGAAGCGGTCAGCGCCTACCGCAAAAACACCAACGATGACCTCTCTCTTGTCTTGGTCGGGAAAGAAACGTCGTACAGTCGAAAAATCCTCAACGGCCTTTCCCTTGAACACAAACGTGGTGTCCTCCCTCTAGGATACGTCCCGCCCGAGCACCGACCGAGCTTATACCGTCTGGCAGAGGCAACACTGTTCCCCTCGATCTACGAAGGATTCGGGCTACCGATTCTGGAATCCATGGCCTCGGGCACGCCCGTCATAACGAGTGTAACTTCCTCCATGCCAGAAGTGGCTGGCCACGCGGCCATCCTCATTGACCCATACAACCGAACGGACCTCGTGGTCGCACTCAAGGAATTACTCACTTCTCCAGAACTCAAAGAACGCCTCGTCGACCGAGGCTTGGAGCGTGCACGGAACTTTTCTTGGGTGACAAGCGCCGAGAGAACCCTGGCGGTCCTTGAGGATGTATCCATCCACAGCCCGTAGGGGGAATTTTTGCTACAATAGACTCATGCGGATCGGGATTGACGCACGCATGTTTGGGCCAACGGTGGGGGGTGGCGGTCTTGGTCGCTACGTCGAACAGCTCGTCCTCGAGCTTCAAAAACAGGACCATGAAAACCGCTATGTTTTATTTCTGAAGCGTGAGAGCTTCGACGCGTGCCAACTCACAAATCCGCATTTTGAAAAACGGCTGGCGAACGTCCATTGGTACACGCTTGCCGAACAGCTTTCCTTGCCAAGATGCATCAAAAAATCCGGGGTAGAGCTCATGCACTTCCCGCACTGGAACGTCCCCATCGGCTCGAAGGCGCCATTCGTCGTCACCATCCATGACCTGATCCTCCTTGATGAGCCGCGCTCGGCCCGCATCACCACGCGCCACCCCCTCGTGTTTGGCCTCAAGCGTCTTGGCTACCGAGCCGTGTTGCACCACGCCCTGTTTCAAAGCAAAAAAATTATTGCCGTTTCGCAGGCAACGAAAAAATCCATCCTCAAGCATTTTCCAAGCATCCCGCCAGAAAAAATAACGGTGATCTACGAAGGAATAACATCTCTCCCCGAACGGCGGGCGACGAGCCACAGACTCCCCACCCCGTACTTCCTCTCGGTTGGCAATGCCTATCCGCACAAAAATCTGGGAGCCCTGCTGCACGCCTTCTCTCTTTTTCACAAACGGCATCCAGACGTCCACCTGGCGCTTGCCGGACGACGCGACGTCTTCTTTGAACGACTCGAGCGCGAGCTCTCAGAAATTGATGTCCCATCCGACCGCGTACATTTTATTCCAAACCCCGATGATGCGACGCTCAACGACCTCTATGCAAACGCTACGCTCTACCTCTTCCCCTCGCGCCGCGAAGGATTCGGACTCCCGGGCCTTGAGGCGATGAGCAAAGGGGTGCCGGTTCTCGCCGCGCGCGCCGGATCGCTCCCCGAGGTGCTTGGGGATGCTGCCGTCTACTTTGCCCCGGACGACCTGGAAGAAATGGCACGCGTCATGGAAGAAGCCCTGACAAACGAAATCCTGCGACGAGAGCTCGTGCAAAAAGGATTTGCGCAAACAAAAAAATATTCCTGGACACGCATGGCCCTGGAAACTAAAAAGGTGTATGAGGAGGAAACCTAACGCGAAGCCGAAAAAAAAATCGACGCGTGCAAAAACTACGCGAGCGGTTTCGCGCGCTCCACGCCCCCAAAAAGTGAGTTATCTGTTTGACCAAGGCGTTCCCCTCGACCTTCTCTTTAACGGAGTTCTTCCTCGCCAAACAGGTGCGATCAAACCTCACATCCGTCTTGGGACAGGCGCGTCTCCTTCCCCATTCGTGATTCACCTAAACGCCGAGCTCCCAAGCATCAACGCACTCCTTGCCGAACAGGACATGCGTCGTGTTCGCGTTAATTTTGCCGTCCCGGAAAAGGAACTGTTCCCCGCAAGCCTGTCTCCTCTTTCCCCTGCGCCCCTCCACTTGGACGCGGAGGAAACGATGGCACAGCTCCAAGAAAACGACCTCACGAGAACCAAAACGCCTTCGGCGCGCGCGGCGCTGCCCGTGCGGTTGCCGACCCTTTCGGACATTGAGGAGGCGATTCGCGCGTTCCGTCTACGCAGATCCATCTGGGAGCCGGCGGCGGAAATTTTTGACCCCTCTCGATTGATCCCTAAACGACCCCAGACGCACACGATCCCATTCGAGCTTGATCTTCCGGAAGCGGAAGAGGGCGAGGACGAATCAGATGTGCTGACGCTTGATGAACTCACCGGCCTCCCCGCGACCACCTCCAAAACCGAAAAACCATCACCGTGGAAACTCGTGTACGATCGTTGGCGGCTCTTTGAGGCACGCATCCGCATGCCATCATCCTTCCTCTTTTTCGAGCTCCCAAAGGGTTGGCATCGCGCCATCGCCGCATTCGTCCTTGTCTCCTTCGCGTTCGTGCTCCCTCTGCACGCGGTTGGCACACTGGCAGAGCTGCGAGCCGCGCGGGAACAGATTGAGTCGGCAAGCGCCCGAGGGCTTCTGCATCTTCAAACCGCCGCAAACGCCGTCTTCGCGCAACAAGCCACACAAGCCGTTTCGGCATTTGGCAACGCCGAGAACAACTTCGAAGCGGCCGGTCAGAGGATCCGGGAACTCGGGGCGTCAACGCTCTTCCTCCTGTCCACCCTCCCTCATACGCGCACAAGCTTGCAGTCGGCGAAGCATCTTCTTGCGGCCGGCGAGGGGCTTGCGGAGGCGGGAAAACGTGTAAGCGACGGCCTCGCCCGACTCGACACGCCCGCGGCTGAACCAACCACCAAGTTGAATGTGCTCGCCTCGTCCCTGTCCTCGGCCCTGCCGCTTCTCAAAGAGGCTTTGGAAAACGTGAAAAACGTCGATGAAGAAGCGATCCCATCGGACAAACGCCCTCTCTTTGACGAACTGAGCGCCCTCCTCCCGACCCTGGTGGCATCGATCGAAGACGTGGGTGAATTTTCCGCCATGGCGTCAACGCTGCTTGGTGATAACGGTCGACAGCGGTATCTGCTCGTGTTTCAAAATAACGCGGAGCTGCGTCCAACCGGGGGATTCATGGGAAGTTTTGCCCATATCGACCTTGTGCGCGGAGCGGTGCAAAACATGGAAATCCCAGGCGGCGGCAGTTATGATCTGAAAGGATCGTTGAAAACGTCCGTGGCCGCGCCGAAACCTCTTCAGCTGTTGAACGCGCGATGGGAATTCCAGGACGCGAACTGGTTTTCGGATTTCCCCACCTCCGCGCGGCAGATCCTCGACTTCTACGCAGATGCGGGCGGACCCTCGGTTGATGGCGTGATCGCGGTAAACGCAACCTTTATCATGGAATTGCTGTCAGCGGTTGGGCCCGTTGACATGCCAGAGTATGATCGCGTGATCGATGCGGACAATTTCCTTTTCGAAACACAAAAAATTGTGGAATTTGAGTACGCGCAGTATGCAGAAGACACGCCATCTCGAAAAGAGGCGGCTCCAAAAGCGTTCATTGGGGATCTCGCGCAAAAACTCTTGGAGCGCATCAACGCGCTCGAACGCGATGAGTTGCTTTCCATCTTGACCCACATCAATACCGGGCTCATGCGCAAGGACGTGCAACTCTATCTGGAGAATGAGGATCTGGAATCCACGATACAGTCACTCGGTTGGGGAGGTGAGGTCAAACAGGTCGATGGGGATTATTTGCAAATTGTAGACACAAACTTGGGCGGCGGAAAAACAGATGGCGTGATCAAACAGGACGTGGATCTGACGGTTGCGGTGCAAGAAGACGGCAGCATCGTCAATACCCTCAAGATTTCGCGGACACACAACGGCATTCGAAACACGCTGTTTACGGGCGTCAATAATGTCGACTATGTGCGTGTCTATGTCCCAAAAGGCAGCACGCTGTTGTCGGCGAGCGGATTCTCGATTCCGGATGCAAGCCTGTTTGAAAGGCCTGAACATATTTGGGTTGAGGATCCAGATATCCAGTACCTGGAGGACATGGCACAGGTGGATGCCGAGTCTGGCACGCAGATCAGCGAAGAATTCGGCAAGACGGTCTATGGCAACTGGGTGCAAACGAAACCGGCAACGACATCAACGGTCACGTTTGTCTACCGCCTGCCGTTTACCCTCGAAAAGCTTGGGGAGTCTCTTTCCCTCCTTGAGACACTGAAGGCCAGGGTCGGACTCTCGCCGATTGAAACCTACACGCTCACCGTGCAAAAACAATCCGGCGTGCTCGATCGCACCACGCGTCTCCATCTTGAAATCCCAGATTATCTGCGCACCCTCTGGCGTTCGGCAGAAGGGGAAACCGTGGAGTTCACAAACGAAACGGATATGTTCTGGGGCGCATTATTGGAACGCACGTCTCTATGATGATGAAGAAAAAAAATACCAAGACGATGGCCCATGACGTTGAAAAAAACCTGCGCAATATTTACGCGAACTCAGACGGAGAGATCCCGGACCTGACGAAACTCGAGTATCGACGTACGTCGAAGATCACGCGGCTGCTCGTGCGAACGATCCTGCTGCTTGTGGTCATCAGCGCCGTTGCCTGGGGTGGTTTTTTCCTGTGGCGGCCGTTTGGCTTGCAGACGAATCGGCCGCTCTCGGCCATGATCGAAGGCGCGGCGACCGCCACGGCTGGAGAAACGATCACCTACCGCATCACGTACGAAAATACGTCGAACGTCCCGCTTGCGGCGCTCGAAGTGAAAATGAATTTGCCAGCAGATTTTCTCGTCGATGAAACGCGACCCGTGTCCACGGAGGGATCGGTGTGGGTCATCGGCTCTCTGGCGCCGGGATCCGATGGTTCCATTGATATCACGGGCACGTTTCGATCGGTTGTGCCAAGTATGGAAAAACTCCAGGCGTTTTTTACGTATCGTCCGGCCAATTTTAGCTCGGACTTCCAGGATATCGCTTCCCTTTCGATCGGTGTAGAAAAAACCGTGCTTGAACTCACTACCACGGGCCCGGAAAAGGCGCTTCCGGGCGATCAGATCGCCTACACCGCACATCTCGTCAACAATGGCAGCCGTCGCATGGATAACCTGGAAGTACGGGCCATATTCCCGGATACCTTTCGGCACACAGAAGCGACCAAAGCGGCCAGCAACGAAGGCGGCACGTCATGGACTATTGACTCACTTGAACCAGGCGCTGCCTTTGACCTCACGGTAAAGGGGTCCTTCACCACAGGCGCCAGTGGCACGGTCACGGCTTTGTTTGAAGCGGGTCTCCTCGATCTCGATGACCTCTTCCTGAGCCAAGCGCCATCCACGGTAACCACGGATCTTCTGGGCGGTAACCTCGCGGTCCGCCTGATCGCCAATGGTTCAGATAAAGAACAATCCATCGATCTCGGAGAGAACCTGCGCATTTCCGTTGATTACGAAAACCAGGGCGACGAAGTAATCGAGGGAGTGAGCATCACGTTAAAACTCGAAACACCAACAAACTCCCTGCCGATCGACTGGGCATCGGCAGAGCGTTCGGGCGCAAAAACGCAAGGCAATACGCTCGTGTGGGATGCGTCTGTTCTCCCGGCCCTCGAAAGCTTGGCGCCGAACGCCTCCGGAATTATCGATGTCACTCTGCCGCTCCTCTCCTCCATTGATCCCGCGGTGTCTTCGGACACCTTCACGCTCGCCCTCACCGTTCTGCTTGAGAAGGTTGGGAGCGTGGAGAGCGTGCGCACCATCGAAACGCCACCGATCGAAATTCGTCTGAACACGGATGCGAGCTTTGCGGCCACGGCGCGCTACTTCGCCGAAGATGGGACCGCGCTTGGGTCCGGACCGCTTCCGCCGACCGTGGATCAAACAACGACCTACCGCATTTTTTGGGATCTTCAGAACAGCATCCATGATCTCAAAAATATTTCGGTCACGACAAACCTTCCGCCTGACGTCGCGTGGGTTGGTCGCGCACAAGCGGATATTGGCTCGATCGTCTATAACGAAACGACACGACTTGTGACCTGGACGATCGACATTCTCCCGACGTCTCTCACGGCGGCTGAGGCGTGGTTTGACCTCGCGATCACACCGGACGCAAGCGACGTCGGCGCCTTCGTGAAACTCACAAATGTTACGGCTTTTGAAGGAACGGACGCGTCAACGGATGACACGGTGCACACGTCAACGAATGTTCTTGACACGGAACTGCCGGATGATGCCCTCGCCGCCGGCAAAGGGGTCGTGACGGAGTGACAAAAAGGACCTCTGCAAAACTGCGTCGGACGTTTTGAAAACCCGCCGGCAAGGCGGTTTTTGATTTGATCCACTATCGTGTCGATCGGACCTATAGTGGTTCAGTCGAAGCCTTGCCTCCTTCGCGTAAAGCTATCGAGGCAACAGGTCTAATGAAACCGTCGACTTTCACACGTTCGTCAGAAATTTGTTCGAGCTCGCGACGCAAAACATCCGCATCAAAGTCTCCCTCCGTCGCATCTGTAATCGGCATAATAAGAAGCGGCTCGCGGGAGGAAAACTTGTTTCCAAAACCATGGTCGCCAAAAGCGATGCTCATGGCAATGCGAACCTCCTCAAGCGCCTGTGCGGGCGTCATATACCGACGACTCACAACAAACCCGGGCGGAAGCTCCTTGAGCCTCGCGGGATTGAACCGACCGGTTGCATCGACATAGACAACGCGAGCGTGATGAAACTCCGCGGGACGCTGAAGATCCGTGATGTGACCTTTGTAGGGAACACCGAGCTCTGCGGCCATCCGTTTTGCCTGCTCGATGGCAACATCGTCCACGCTCATCTTTTCCAAACCGTGACGTTTGCGATACAGCGCTGCCGCCCCGCAACCGGCATGGCTCGTGACCTCCTTGACCCCGGCTGCTTTGAGAGCCCCAACAAACGCCGTCCGCTCTTCTCCCTCGGTCAAAATCCCAGAGCCAGCCGAACGCATGTTCCCCATGGGTGTTCCCTCGTCCATGCAACAAAGCGTCGGTTCTTCGCCCACGAATGCCTGTTCAAGATTCGGAATGTCGGCCATCGCGGCTTCCACTCCTTCCTGGATGAGCTTTTGCATCGCGGCATTGTGCTCCAGCCAACGCGCTTCTTTCTCCATATCAATGGCTTCGTGTTTCTCCATATCAATGGCTTCGTGATGTTCTGGATACGATTCAAAAATTTTCTGGTGCGCCCAAGACGATTTGAACGTCTGACCTCTTCCTTCGGAGGGAAGCGCTCTATCCAGCTGAGCTATGGGCGCGCGGCTCAAAGACTATCGAAAAACTGGTCGCGTGTCAATGAGCACTGCCCGGTGTCAAAGAGAAGTGATTTTTTCCTATTCAGAGAGAAATGAATTTTTCCGGTTT
>CAYJVP010000019.1:0-16575 GCA_964373615.1 uncultured Gammaproteobacteria bacterium
ACCTACGGCGGCATCGTGGTGGTGCGCACGTATCAACGACGGTTTGCGCCGCACCCGCGCACGTTCATCGGCCCCGGAAAGGTGGAGATGATCGGAAAAGAGGGGCAGACGCTCGGGGCCGGTCTTCTTATTGTCAATGACGTTTTGAAACCGCAGCAGATTTATCATCTCGAAGAAATGTTGCGACCCGTGGGCATCAAGGTGTGGGATCGCATTGACCTTATCTTGAAAATTTTTGCCAAGCACGCACGGACGACCGAGGCACGGCTTGAAATTGAACTGGCGAGCATCCGGCACATGGGCCCGCGCATTTTCGGCATGGGTCTTGAGCTCTCACGTCAGGCGGGCGGGATCGGCACGGTCGGGGTTGGGGAGACGAACATCGAAATCATGAAGCGCCACCTTCGGGAACAAGAGCGGAAAATTCGTGAACGTTTGGAGCAATACGAGCGCGTGCGCGACGGACATCGAAAGCATAGACGGCGCCATCATTTCAAGACGATTTCACTTGTCGGATACACGAACGCGGGGAAGACGTCGCTCCTCAACGCTTTGACGGGTCGACGTGAAGAGGTCGCGGATCGACTCTTCACGACGCTCGACACGCGGGTTGGCCGACTGTATCTGCCGAATCTTTCTCAGTCGATTCTTGTTTCCGATACGATCGGGTTCATGAAGCAACTCCCCCCCGAACTCATTCACGCGTTTCGCTCGACGCTGTCAGAGGTGACAGAAGCCGATCTGCTTTTGCATGTCATCGACATGGGGGATGCCATGATGCTTTCGAAGATGCGCGTCGTGGATCAGATTCTGCGCGAGCTCCACGCGCACGAAAAACCGCAAATCTACGTTTTCAACAAAGCAGATACGCGCCCACCACATGATCACGAACGTTTGCGACAACGATTCAGCGCGTGTCGTCCCGTGTGTGTTTCCGCGCACGCCGGGCACGGTATCAAAGATCTCATCGGTGTTATTGAGGAATCCGTGGTCTCGATGTAAGGTAAAGGGGCACCCTATGGAGTTGAAAAGTGTGGACATCAAGCCGGACGGATCCATTCCGGCGTTGCAAACATGCGACGGGGCGAATGTCTCGCCGCATTTGGAATGGAACGACGCGCCTCCCCACACGAAAAGTTTTGCGATTTCCTGTTTTGATCACGATGCTCCAAGCGGCGCCTTCGCTCATTGGCTCGTGTATGATATCCCGGCCACGACGCGCGAGGTGGCTCCGGGCGGCCGCACCGGTGGCACGGAACTCCAAAACGATTTTGGCGGGCGAGGGTATGCAGGGCCCTGTCCGCCCAAAGGCACACATCACTACACCTTTATGCTGTATGCCGTTGACGTCGCGTCGCTTCCCGGTCTTACGCGAGAGAATTTTGTCGCGACGGTTGAAGCGCATGCGATCGACCGCGCGGAGCTCAAGGGGAAGTATCGCCGCAAGTGATATGAAAGCAATCGTGCGACAGGCGCTTATCCGCGCCATGGACCTTCACGCGGGGCAGCTGCGCAAAGATGGCATAACGCCCTACATTGTGCACCCCATTCAAGCCGCCATGTTGCTTGCCCGCGCTGGATGCGACGACGACACGATAGCGGCTGGACTCTTGCACGACACGGTCGAGGATACGCCCTACACCCTGAAGGAATTGCGCAGGGAGTTTGGATCGCGCATTGCGGAAATGGTGGATGCCTGCAGCGAAATCAAGTCGATCGAGGGATGGGACGAGCGTAAGGATGAGCTGTTCGGGCGGCTCACGATGGCCTCGCGGGAGGCCAAAATAGTAAAGACCGCAGATGCGCTTGCGAACATGATTGATCTCGTCTGTGCGCTCGACCGCACCAACGGCGCTTTTTGGAAAAAATTTCACGCCACACCGCAGCAAAAACTTTCCTATTTTCGTGGCGTTTACGATTTGACGCGCAGGCTTCTTCCAAAGAGCATTCGGGAGGAATACGAAGAGACGCTAGCCATGCTGACTCGCATCGTTTGACGTCTTTCCTTTTGCAACCTTTCTTCCATTCGTGCGATATACTGATGCAAGGTCGAACAAATCTCTTTCCTACATCCTTATTATGGAAGACGAAGAGGAGGTCGTTGCTCATGCGCAAAAAGACCCGGAGGCGTTCGGGCGGTTGTACGACGCGTACTACCAGCCCGTCTTCGGGTATCTTATCAAACGAACGGGAAACATGGACGTTGCCAAAGACCTTACGAGCGAAACGTTCTTTCAGGCGCTGAAAAATATCCACCGATACCATCCGCGACCCGGGCGATCATTCACGTGCTGGTTGTTTGCCATTGCCGTGGCACAGATCGGAAATTTTTACCGAAGCCGCGCGAAGTTCCTCTCCGTCTCGGTCGAGGAATGCCCAGAACTTGTCGCTCTGGATCGAGAGAACCCCGCGGATCAGGCGCTTGCGGCCGAGCTCTGCGCGGAGCGCGAAGGGCAGGCACGGAAGCTGCGTCACTTTCTACGCCTGTTGAATCCCAAACAGCAGAACATTTTGAGCCTTCGATATTTCTCGCGTCTTTCGATTGTCGAAATCGCGCGCGTGATGAACATGAAAGAAGGGACGATCAAATCTCACATCCACCGGGCCATTCAAAAACTTTCCGTCCTTATGACAGAAGACGCCGATTCAGAACCACAGGAGGCGATGGTCGCTTCCTCCGTTTCTTATGCCCCCGAAATCCCCACTTAATTTAGAAGATCTTCTTGAGCGCCTTGGGGCACAAGAGGTGCCCGGGGATGTTGGGCATCGGCATCGATTGCGTCGGGCTTTGTTGCGTTCGCGTTACTTTGATCCACCGCAACCTGTTGTCTGGATGCGTTTTGTGGAGATGACCGTTCCGGTCATTGCCGGCGGCATTGTTGTCACCGCCGTGGCCGTGGCGTTTCGATTTGGTCCGTGGAACACTTCTCAAGCTACGATACGTGTTGTGGATGCCGTGCCACAAGAGGCATTGGTCGAGTTGGTGGACGTCGGGCCAGCGGAGGATACGACCGTGTTCGTTCCGCTCTCTTTTCCCGAGGCCATTCCCGTTGCGGATTTCATGAGTGGTTTTCGACAGATGACCACTCGAAGTCATTGAGGTTGAGGAAACGTGTTGACGGTCCGTCCCAATTCGGGACGGATTTGTGATATACTACAGACTACTATGCCTAAACCATCAAAACATCGTTTTCACACGCACACGTTTAAGGGTCAGTGCCGCATCCCGCTTTCGCACGGGGAAATCGCTAAGGGGCCGTCGTCCGAGCCTCCCAAAATGTCGGACATCACCTGGCGCATTTTTCGCATCATGGCTGAATTTGTCGAGGGGTTTCAGTTTCTCTCAGAGTCCTCGCAAGAGGTGACGATTTTCGGCTCTGCCCGCGCCTCCGCGGACGACCCCTGGTACAAAGAGGCGGAAAAACTTGGTCGCCTGCTTGTCAAAAACGGGTATACGGTCATCACGGGCGGGGGCCCGGGGCTCATGGAAGCGGCCAACAAGGGCGCTTTTGAAGCTGGTGGAGAATCGATTGGCCTCAATATTCAGCTTCCGATTGAACAGCGCACGAATCCATATGTGAAACGCGGCCGTGGTTTCCATTATTTTTTCACCCGCAAGGTGATGCTTGCCGCCTCGGCCCAGGCGTATGTATTTTTTCCTGGCGGATTTGGTACGTTAGATGAATTCTTAGAGCTCTTAACGCTCATTCAGACAAAGAAGGCCCAGGCCGTGCCCATGGTGTGCGTGGGAAAGGAATTTTGGACGCCATTTGTTGACTGGGTGCGTGGCACCATGCTGCGCCGAACGTTCATCTCTCCAGGCGATGAAAAACTATTCACGATCGTCGATACGGCCGAAGAGGCGTTGAAGATCGTGAAGACGTCGAAGGAGCGAACCTTCTTTTAGCCGAACCACATTGAGGAGGTATGACCGATCATCATGCGTTTCCGACCAAACGGGTCCATGCGTGGGTTGTTGACGTGAACATGGGGTATGGGCACAGCCGTGCGGCCTATGTCCTTCGCGACCTGTGCGGCGGGGAGGTGATTTCCGCAAACGATTATCGCGGCATCCCAGCCGAAGACCGGAAACTTTGGCGGCAGAGCCGTGAATTGTACGAAACCATCTCGCGCCTGAAGCCGGTTCCCGTGCTCGGCTCGTTCCTTTTTGAAGCGCTTGACCGTTTCCAGGAGATCCCGACGTTTTATCCCAGACGCGATCTTTCGGAGCCGAATCTACAAGTGCGTCAGATGTATGCCATGATTAAGAAGGGGCTTGGCAAACATTTGATTGAGAGACTCGCCGCACGACCCGTGCCGCTCATCACCACCTTTTTCCTGCCCGCGTTCGCGGCCGATGAGTACAATTATCCGGGCGACATCTATTGCGTCACGACCGACGCTGACATCAGCCGCAGCTGGGTGCCCCTTGATCCCAAAAAATCCCGTATCAAATATTTCGCGAGCAACGGTCGCGTGGTCGAGCGTTTGAAGTTGTATGGGGTGCGGGAGGAGCATATTTATTTAACCGGGTTTCCGCTTCCCAAAGAGCTCATTGGTGGGTCACACGCGAACACTCTTAAGGATTTACTCACGGCGCGTCTGTGCAATTTGGATCCGAAGGGGATTTTCGCCAAGCGCTACCATCGTACCCTCCTTGCGGAGCTTGGACCTATACGTTGCCGCATGAAGCCTGCGCACCCCTTGACGCTCACCTACACGATCGGAGGGGCTGGGGCTCAGCGGCGTCTGGCCGCACAGATTCTCGAGAGCCTGCGTTCTCGTATTGCGCGCGGCGAAATCCGGGTGAATATGGTTGCAGGGACACGTCGGGACATCGTTGACTATTTCACCTCCACGGCGGTGGAGCTTGGGCTCAAAAAACAGCTTGGTCGTTCGCTTCATATCCCCTCCTTTTCTTCGCGGCCCGCGTATTTTGAGGGGTTTAATGACCTGTTGAGAACAACGGATATTCTCTGGACCAAACCCTCTGAATTGTCCTTTTATACAGGGATCGGTATCGCGATTGTGATGGCGCCGCCCATTGGCTCCCAGGAGGAATTCAACCGTTTGTGGCTGCAATACGTTGGCGGCGGGGTGCCACAGAACGACCCGCGTTACGCGAATGAATGGCTGTTTGATTGGATCAACTCCGGAGGGTTGGCTCGCATGGCCTGGAGTGGGTACATTGAGGCGCCCACGCACGGCACATACCGCATCGAGGATATTGTGCTTGGGCGTAAGAGTGAGTTGCACGCTCTTCCTCTTATCGTTTGATCATGTCGCGCAAAACATTCCAAATTATTTTTCTGCTCATCGTCCTTTTCGGGTTTCTCTTGGCGACACGTGCGGCCTACGTCGTCCTGACCAACCCGGCCGTGCATCAGCCGTCCTCCGGGTTGGCTCTCGTTGTGTTTTTGAGCGTCCTGCTTCTGCTGACCTCGTTTGCCACCATCGTGTATCTCCTGCTTTCCGGGCAATCCAAATTGCAAGAAGAACTTGCGGCGCGCACGCGGACCTTGCAGCAAAAAATCGCGGAGTTGGCGCGCAGCAAATTTTATCTGGATCGTGTCGCGGATGCCGTTATCGCGATGGATGATCGCGGACGCATTCTCTACGCCAACCGTGCCGTCGGGCATATTTTCCATCTACGCGCCAAAGAGATCGTCGGGCAGACACGATGGACATGTTTCGGAAAAACGGTGGGAAGAGCGATGAAGAATGCCGAGAAGATGCTCCGCGATTGTGACACCTGGGAAACGGAGGCGTCTTTTCGTCATCCAGATGGAGCCTCGCGCGACCTTTTGCTCACCTTTGTGTGTTTGCGTGAGGATGGCAATCACCGCCGTGTCGGCATACTTGTCCTGATTCGCGACATCACGGAGCGCAAGGCCGTGGAGCGCGCGAAGTCGCAGTTTGTGTACATGGCGTCGCATCAGCTGCGCGCGCCGATGACGCAATTGCGTTGGCTTGTGGAGCAGGCGCAGAGCGAGCCCCGTGTTTCTGCCCGCATGCGAGAACAGCTTGGAAGCATGCAAAAAATTATCTTGCTTGAAAATAAGTTCGTGAAGGATCTGTTAAACGCCTCGCGTATTGAACGGGGGGCGTTGAAGTTGACCATGGAAGATGTCCCCGTTATGGACCTGATTGGCGACGCCCTGCGCGCGCTTCAGAAGGATGCGGAGGATGGGAAGGTGATGCTGCGCGTGACCGGACCCGCGAAAGCCGTCCGTCTGCGGATCGATCGGGAAAAGATTGCTGAGGCGCTTCGCAACATCGCACACAACGCGATTAAATTTAGTCCGGCGCGCGGAACGGTCCGTGTTGAGGCGAGCATTGACCGCGAGAGGGGAGAGGCCATCATCATGATCGCCGACGAGGGCCCGGGTATCCCTGAGGAGCTGTGGGGAGGCCTGTTTGAGGTAAAAATCGTTCCCCTCACTGACTCGCGTAGCGGCGCCGGGCTCGGCCTTTACTTGAGCAAGAATTTTGTGGAGGCCAGTGGCGGGCGTTTACGCTTCGAGACCTCGACAAACGGGACCGTCTTTTACGTCACCTTGCCACTTGCCGACAGGCAACCTTCCAAGGGGACCTCTGAAAAAGCACGGGCACGCTCGCTTCCCAATCTGTAACTTTTGGGCTATGCTGAATGAAGAAGGGCCTTTACGCCCCTGTGGGCGAGGTCCTCGGCCGTAGTCCCGCCAACGGCGTGACGAGGCCATAATTCGCTAACATTAGCCTTCTATGGATCAAGCGGTCATGGGATATTGCGTGAAGTGCAAGGACAAGCGAGAGATGAAGGAAGCCGCCCAGGTAAGCATGCCTGCCAAGGGCGGCGGGACGCGACCGGCCATGAAAGGGTCGTGTTCGGTGTGCGGAACGGGCATGTTCAAGATTTTGCCAAAAGCCGCCTAGAGCTTTGAGAGGCCGCCTCGCGTTTGGTCGTGGGGCGGTTTTCGTTTATACTATACGGAGTGTATGAAATCTCCCTATCTTGAGGCGTTTGTCGCCGCCGCGTACCAGGCTTCACAGCCGCAAACATCCCCGGAAGCCGATGTCATCAGTGTGAACGAGACGGTTTCTGCAGCCGCTTCCGTGTACGAGACGATCAGGAACAGCCTTGAGTACGATGAGGAGCACCTGCTGCGCCGCAATGCGATTCGGCGGATTTTGAAGCGACATTGGGGCGAGACAGACCTTCCGAAACTTGGGAGCGAGCTTGTGCAAGAGCTTATCTGGGCGCGGTATCTTCCCAATGCCCAGGTCCCTGCGCGTGTTGTCGACGAGGTCCTCGAGATCCTTAAAAAGTATCGGCCCCTGTTTGAGTCTGTCCGTCGCTCCGGCACGGACGCCAAAAAGCGTTATCTGTGGCTCATGGATATTCTGTCGGCTGAGATTGAGTATCATGTGTCCGCACCGACGGTGGATGAGTCGCTCGCCAGTTTCGCCTACCAGGATCTGAAGGAAAGGATGGAATGGGCCACATCACTCGTGAAGCCGGAGGATCATGACTTGCAGCTGTATATTGCCATTCATCGGGCTGTGCTGAAATCGAATATCGCCACGCTTCGGTATCGCATCTTCACGCTGTTTTATCCTGATTGGACGAACACGCCATCGTCCGCGCTCGTTGATACCGTGGTTGGAAGTCTTCCAAGCATCATACAGGTGATTGAGGCCCAGATTCGGCATCCTGCGCAAGATCGACTGTTTCGGGTCGTTCAGCGTCACGCGGTGGTGTACCACATCCTGCGCGATCTTGTCGTGAAGGACCCCAGCGGGTTTGACGCGCTTCTTGCCGATCCGAAAGCGCTGCAAAAAGCGGTCGTGGAATCCGCCACCAATCGCTACGACCGTTTTCGCCTCAAAGTGCGTCGCAGCATCGTGCGCGCGATTGCGTTTTTGCTTCTCACGAAAACCACGCTGGCGCTCCTCATCGAACTCCCCTACGACGTGGCGATCGCGAAAACCACAAGCCTTGCCCCGCTTCTCACGAACATTTTTTTCCATCCATTGCTGCTTGGCGTGATCGGCCTCACCGTCACGCTTCCCGAAGAGCGCAATACGCTTGCGATCCAGTCCGTTCTCCATGGCGTGGTTGGGATCGAAGAGGCAAAGCCCGTTCGGTTCGCCACCCGGCGTCCGTGGATGCGTGGGAACGCCCATGGGGTGTTCGACACGCTCTACGTATGTGTGTTCTTGTTTACGATTGGCGCCTTGTCGACCTTCCTCTATCGTGTGCTCGGGTTCAATGCGCTTTCCATCTTTTTCTTCATCTTTTTTTTGAGCCTTGTCACGTTTTTCGGCATCAAAATCCGCGGCAGCCGGCGGGAGATCGTGATCGTGGATGGGAAAGGCACATTTCTTTCCCCGCTCTTTGACATGTTTTTTCTGCCGATCGTGCGCGCCGGGCGATGGATCAGCCTGCGCGCTCCGCGCATCAACGTCTTCCTGTTTTTCTTTGATTTCATCGTGGAGGCGCCGTTTAAGGCGGCGATCAAGCTTGTGGAGGGATGGTTGGCGTTTCTACGCGAGAAAAAAGAGGAGATTTGAGAATTGGTTTGGAGGGATCTGTGTATGAGATCGCGCGCCGTGCTTGTCCTCCTCTTCGCGGGGTTCGCGCTCGTGTTTTTTGCGTTTTTGGCAAATCAACCGACCGAGGTTGAACCCGAATTCGGCGTCACGTTTAGCACGATCTATGCCAAGCAACTTGGGATTGACCCAAGGGCTGCTTTCATCGCAGCGCTCGATGAGCTTGGTATCCGCTCGCTGCGCATTCCCGTGTATTGGTCGGACATAGAACCGACGCGCGGACAGTATCACTTCGGGGAGGTTGACTGGATGCTCGAAGAGGCGGCAAAACGCGACGCGCGCGTGACGCTTGTCATCGGTCGCAAAGTGCCGCGCTGGCCCGAGTGCTTCGTGCCTGATTGGGCCGAAACGCTCGACACGAGCGGCGCCGAAGACGCGCTCTTGAGTACCATGGAGCAGATCGTCACGCGCTACCAGGACGCGCCGGCGCTTGAACGTTGGCAGGTCGAAAACGAGCCGTTTTTCCCATTTGGCATCTGCCCCGCGCCAAGTCGGGGACTTTTTGATCGTGAATTGGCGCTCGTGCGCTCCCTTGACAGCCACCCGATCATGCTGACCGTGAGCGGAGAGATCGATCCGTGGACGGACATGGCCACGCGCGCGGACGTGCTTGGCATCTCGATGTATCGCGTCACCTGGAATTCATGGTACGGCTATTTCTTTTATCCTTTGAGCCCGTCGTACTATCAGGCGCGAGCCAAGGCCGTTTCGTCGCTGGTGGATCGCGTCATTATTTCCGAGCTGCAGGCAGAACCGTGGCTGTCAAGGCCTCTCTCGGAGCTTTCCGTTGAAGAACGCTCTGCGTTGTTCACTCCACGTGATTTCAAAAATCATGTAGACTTTGCTCGTCGCACAGGATTTTCCGAAGCGTATCTTTGGGGCGTGGAATGGTGGTATGCACAGCGCGAACTCGGTGACCCATTGCTTTGGGAGGAAGCAAAAAATATTTTTTGAGGAAGAGGTATGACCTACGATGTCGTTATTATCGGCTCCGGTTCCGCGGGGTTTTCCGCGGCGCAGGCCGCGCGGGAGGCTGGAGCGAGCGTGTGTCTTGTTGAGAAGGAGCGGCTCGGCGGGGAATGTCCAAACTGGGCGTGCGTGCCCACCAAGGCGCTTCTCAAAACCGTAAAGGTGTGGCGGCTCTTGCGCCGCGCGCGTGAGTTTGGCATCACCACCTCCGGCATGCAGATTGATTTTGCGCAAGCCCTTGCGTATGGGCACGGCGTGGTCGAGACGATTACAGGTGGTGGGAAGGTCGGGGACCGATATGTGCGGTTGGCAGAAAAGCTGAAAATAAAGATTGAGTTTGGAGAGGGGAGTTTTGAGGATGCCCATATCTTGCGAGTGAAGAATGCAGACGGTGAGCGAATGGTGTGCGGGAAAACGTTTGTGATTGCAACCGGCACGGAGCCGTTCGTTCCTCCCATTGATGGCATTGTCGACGTTCGTTTTCTCACATTCAAGGACGTGCTTTCGTTGCGGCAGCTTCCGAGTTCGATCGCGATCATCGGCGGTGGGCCCGTTGGGTGCGAATTCGCCACGTTTTTTTCTGGACTCGGCACACGCGTGACGCTCATTCAGGCCGCGCCGAGACTCCTCCATCGAGAGGACCCGGCCATTGCGGATCTCGCCGGACAGGCCATGGCGGAGCGAGAGGTCGAGGTCCTCGTGAACGCGACGACGAAGCGGGTGTGGGCCGCGCGAGGCGGCGTGCACGGGTTGGAGGTCGTGGTTGGCAAGGAGAGGCAAATCGTGGCCGTGGAGCAGATTTTGGTGGCCGCAGGGAAACGTGCCGCGGTTGATGGCTTGGGATTGGCAAAAGCTCATGTGTTTTTTGATGAGCGTCAGAACATCAAAAAGGACGCAAGCGGTCGCACGAGCCAGAAGCACGTTTTCGCCGCAGGAGACGTGGCGGGCGGGTATCTTTTTACGCACACGGCGCATCACGAAGGGTTGGTGGCCGGTCATAACGCGGCGCGCATGGCACGGGGCTTGCGCGGACCTCTGCATCGCATTGATGAACGTGTCGTGCCGCGGGTGACCTTTGTTGACCCGGAAGTCGCGTCCGTTGGCATGACACAGGCCGAAGCAAAGGAGGTTTACAAAAAAGTTCTTGTGGGCGAAGCGAAGATCGCGACCTTGAGCCGTGCGGTGACCGAGTCGGCGCGTTTTGGACTTCTCAAAATCGTGGCGGACGGGAAGACGGGAAGGGTGGTCGGGGGGCACATGATCGGCGAGTCCGCGGGCGAGGTGATTCATGAGCTTGCTCTGGCGATCTATCTGAAGGCAAAAATTTCTGATCTCGCCGGAATGATCCATGCGTTTCCAACGTTTGCGGAGGCGGTCACGGTCGCCGCGCACGCCGCGCGAAAGGTATGAGGGCAGAGCTTCTTCCTCTCGTCCTCTGGCTTCTTGTCCTTTTCCAATTTTTCCTTCTCATCGCGCTTCTTTTCCTGTTGAGCCTTGTGATCTATGCCATCTTCACGGTTCCATGGGTGCCGACCGGTCGCAAGATCGCTCGTCGCATGTACGAATTGGTGGAGGTAAAGCCCGGTGAGCGTGTGCTTGACCTGGGCTCTGGCGACGGGGCCTTGCTTATCACGGCCGCAAAAGAATTTGGCGCACAGGGGATCGGATACGAGTTTCATCCGGGGTTGCGTTTTCTCGCTCGCGTGCGCGCGCGTCTTGCCGGTGTTGCCGACCGTGTGGAATTTCGCGGTCAAAATTTTTTCCATGCCACGCTTCCGGACACGGACGTGATTGCGACGTACTTGTTCAGCGAGGTTCAGCAGCGGCTCGAGCCGATTCTCAAAGCGCGTTATCCATCTGGCACACGGCTCGTTTCCCGCACGTTTGTCTATCCGACCCTTCCTTTGGTAAAATCAGAAACCATGGAAGGCGAGCGGATCTTTGTGTATCGCCTTCCATGACGACCGTATGTCCCATGAAGTCGTGCTTGACATTGAAACGCAAAACACGTTTGAAGACGTGGGTGCGTACGACCATACCAAACTTAAAATCTCCGTCGTGGGCGTCTATTTTTATGAAACGGATGAATATTTCGCCTACGAGGAGCGCGAACTCCCCGCGCTCTGGCGTCGCCTCGAGCGCTCCGGGCGTATCATCGGATACAACACCAAAGGATTCGACTACCTCGTCATGAACCAGTATTATCCTGGCGATTTTTTCACGTTTCCGAGTCTCGATATTTTGGAGGAGATTGAAAAGTCGCTTGGGTTTCGGCTCAAACTCGATCATGTGGCATGGGCGACCGTTGGACACGGCAAAACCGGGCATGGGCTTCAGGCGGTCGAATGGTGGAAGCGTGGGGAGATTGAGAAGATTAAAACGTACTGTTTGGACGACGTCCGGGTAACCAAGGCCGTTTACGAATACGGACTCAAGTACGGGGCGCTTGCCTTTGAGGACCGCGCCGGACTGCGTAAACCGATCCCGGTTGATTTTCATCCGAAAGAGACCGTGAAAACCTCCATTAACCTAACCATGCCGTTTTAGCTTTATGATCGCCATTTTTTAGCGTCGGATTTTGACCGTTCTTGTGGATAACTTGGCCCTTTGACTCACTATATCTTGTGGCGTAACATGAAGTTAGACCACAAGATGTTGTGGTGAGGAGGAGCCCGAAGATGATCCCCGTGGGGATTGTCTTTTCATCTCTGCCTTAACTTTTTTCATAACGAAACCCTCTATGCCCGAGCCCACCGCGTCCTTCGATACAAAGGTTTCCTCGTTCTCCACATCTGGGATTGGAGAGGCGGTTTGGAGTTACCTTACCTCGATCAAGAGCGTGACAAAACGTCGTGGGCAGGACGAAACGTTCCAGGTCGAGAAACTTCACAACTCGATTGTGAAAGCGTTGTACGACGGGGGCATGAAGAATCCCGGGCTTGCCGAGAAGATCACCGGGCACGTGATCATGAGGCTTCAGAAGACCTTTGATGGGCACACCACGCCGACCTCGCTTGATATTCGGGAAATCGTGAACATCACGTTCGTCGACCACAACCTGATCCATGTGGCCAAGAAGTATATGGCGTATCGCACGAACCTGTTTGTCGCGACGAACGAACAGCCGTGCTACGGCAATGGAATCACGGTCGAGCGGTTTTTCACTCGCCGCGGGGTGCATCCCTACGAGCAGATCGAATGGGAGCTTCGAGATGCGCGCATCACAAACGAAAAGGGCGTCGTCGTGTTCGAGCAGACGGACGTGGAGGTGCCGAAGCGCTGGTCCCAGACCGCCACCAACATCGTTGTTTCAAAATATTTCCGCGGCAAAGTGGGAAGTGTGGAGCGAGAGCATTCGATCAAACAGCTTGTAGATCGTGTCGCGATCACCATGGCGAATTGGGGACGCAAGGATGGATACTTTCAAACCATGGAGGACGCGGATGCGTTTGAGGCGGAGCTGACCTACATTCTCGTGAATCAAATGGCCGCGTTCAACTCGCCCGTGTGGTTTAATGTGGGTGTGGCGCCGCACCCGCAGTGTTCGGCCTGTTTTATCAACTCGGTCCAAGACGACATGCGCTCCATTTTGAACCTTGCGGTTACCGAGGGGATGCTGTTCAAAGGCGGTTCGGGCACGGGCACGAATCTTTCAACGTTGCGGTCTTCCAAAGAGTATCTCGGCGGATCAAACGGCCGCGCGTCCGGTCCGGTTTCTTTCATGAAAGGACTCGATGCTTTCGCTGGCGTCATCAAGAGCGGCGGGAAAACGCGCCGCGCGGCGAAAATGGTTATTTTAAACGTGGACCATCCAGACATTGACCAATTCATCATGTGCAAGGCCGAGGAGGAGCAGAAGGCCTGGGCGCTCATGGATGCGGGGTATGACGGCTCGCTCGACGGGCCGGCATACTCCTCCATTTATTTCCAAAACGCCAACAACTCCGTTCGCGTGACCGATGAGTTTATGACGGCCGTCGGGGCGGACCGTGAATGGGTCACGCGCGAAGTGACCACAGGCAAGCCCAGCACGACGTTTAAGGCCCGCGAGCTGTTCCGTATGATGGCGGATGCCGGGTGGCAATGCGGGGATCCGGGCGTGCAATACGACACGACCGTGAATCGCTGGCACACTTGCAAAAATACGGATCGCATCAATGCCTCTAATCCCTGTGTGACCGGCGACACGCTGGTTTCGACGAGCGAGGGGTATCGCCGGATCGTTGATTTGGTTGGCGCCAACCCGGAGATCGTCAACGGCGATGGCTCGCCTGTGCGCGCCATGCGCGTGTGGAAGACCGGGCGCAAGCCAGTCTACCAACTGAAGAGTGAGAGTGGCTATACGCTGAAATTGACCACGGACCATAAAGTTTACACAGCCAACCGCGGTGACGTGGAGGCAAAGGATCTCCTGGCCGGCGATCGTCTGGTGTTGAAGGGCGTTGGTTTCGGATCGGGTCGTGTGGATGTCGGCATGGCTGAAATGGTCGGCTTGGCGGTCGGCGACGGGTGTCTGTCGACCAACGCTGCCCATGGGCAGGAACAAGTAATCATCACGGCCGGTCGAGAAGAATATGACATGCTGGCCGGCGTGACAGCCAAGCTAAATATTTTCAAACAGTTGACCGCCGTTGATGGAAGAGGAGCTCGGACGACTCATGTGTATGAAGCGCAAACTGGCGTGCGCTTTGCTACGTCGCAGTCCGCCGTGCTCACATTACTAAAAAAGTACGCGGTTCTCGATCAGGGATCGAGAGGGAAGTGTTTCACCGACGCTGTCTTTTCTTTGGACCGCGCCAGCCAGGTTGCTGTGCTACGGGGATTATTTACCGCGGACGGCACCGTAGCCAACTATGGGTCAAAATCGCATTACATCTCCCTTGACTCGACGAGCCTCACATTGCTCGAACAGGTGCAGTTGCTTCTCTTGGGCTTCGGGATCAAGGCCAAGCTCTATGCTAACCGACGCAGCCCAGATCAGCACACCAGTTTTCTACCGGACGGTCGTGGCGGGAGCCGGGAGTACCCGGTCAGGCAAATGCACAGCCTGCGCCTCAGCCGATCATCGCGCCAGCGCTTCGCGCAGGAGATCGGCTTTATCACTGGCAGCGCGAAAAATGACGTCCTGCGCCGCCTGAACGAGTCCGTGGCCACTTACCAGGATCAGATGACAGACGCATTCGCCTCACTCACCTATCTTGGCGAGGAGGATGTCTACGATCTGACAGAACCGCTATCGAATCATTTTGTCGCCAATGGACTCGTGGTTCACAATTGTTCGGAGTACATGTTCCTCGACGACACGGCATGCAACCTCGCCTCGCTGAACCTCATGAAGTTTCGCAAGCCGGTTGTTGCCGGGGCTGTGGAGCAAGAGTTTGATGTCGCGTCTTTCAAAAAAGCCAATGAGATCGTGATCACAGCCATGGAGATCATCGTTGGCAACTCGAGCTATCCAACGCCTTCGATTGAGCAAAACAGTTATGATTACCGACCGCTTGGGATCGGTTATGCAAACCTTGGCGCGCTTCTCATGAGCCGTGGTCTTGCGTATGACTCTGAAGGTGGGCGCAATCTTGCTGCGGCGATCTCCTCGCTTCAGAGCGGCCATTGTTACTTTCAATCGGCGAAAATCGCCGAGAAGGTCGGGCCGTTTGCGGGCTACAAGATGAACGCAGAGCCGTGTCTTGAGGTCATGCGCATGCATCGGCAGGCGACCTATGATTCCTCCTGCGACGGCGTGCCGGCGGATTTGTGTCAGGAGGCGCGCCGCGCATGGGACAACGTGGTTGAACACGGGGCGAAGTTCGGCCTGCGCAATTCTCAGATTTCCGTGATTGCTCCGACGGGCACGATCGCGTTCTTCATGGATTGTGACACGACCGGGATTGAGCCGGACATCGCGCTTGTGAAGTACAAATGGCTTGTGGGCGGCGGGATGTTGAAGATCGTAAACCAAACCGTGCCGGAAGCGCTCACACGTCTTGGCTATTCTCCCGAGCAGCGCGCCGACATCCTTGCCTTTATCGACGAACATGACACGATCGAAGGCGCGCCGCACCTCAAGGAGGAGCATCTGCCTGTGTTTGATTGCGCGTTCAAGCCGTCGAAAGGCACGCGTTCCATCCAGTACATGGGTCATGTGCGCATGATGGCCGCCGTACAGCCGTTCATTTCGGGTGCGATTTCAAAGACCGTCAACATGCCCTTTGATGCAACGCCAGAGGACATCGAGGACGTGTACACGCAAGGTTGGCGGCTTGGGTTGAAGGCGATCGCGATTTATCGCGACGGATCAAAGCGTCAGCAGGCGCTGACGACGTCCAAAGACAAAGACGCTTCGAGTAAATCGAAATCCACAAAAGTCGTCACCACCGAGGTGGCAGGCGATGGGCGCGCGGCGGTCAAACCTCTCCGTCGCCGGCTTCCGGACGAGCGTCGTTCCATCACGCATAAATTCGCGGTCGGCAGCCACGAGGGGTACATCACGGTCGGGCTCTACGACGACGGCGTCCCGGGCGAGCTGTTTGTGACCATGTCAAAGGAAGGGTCGGTCATCTCGGGGCTCATGGACAGTTTTTCAACCGCAGTGTCGATCGGCCTTCAATACGGCGTGCCGCTTCCCGTGCTCGTCAACAAGTTCGTGCACATGCGTTTCGAGCCGTCTGGGTTCACGAACCATCCGCAAATCAAGATCGCCAAATCGATTGTTGATTACATCTTCCGTTGGATGGCGCTCAAGTTCCTTTCGCCGGATGAGCAGGGACGGGTCGGCTTGAATGCTTTGGCGGAGACGCAAGAGGCTGTTGCGACGACCATTGTTGAAGCAAGCAATACGCAAACGAAACCGGCGCTCGTGGCCGTTGAGGAGAAGGCACAGCCGAATCTGTTCGCCGCACCGACGGCCGTCGGGGTGGGGCACACCGCGACCTTCGACAACCAGGCCGACGCGCCGCCCTGTACGGTGTGCGGATCGATCATGGTGCGCAACGCCGCGTGCTACAAGTGTTTGAA
>CAYJVP010000020.1:0-16369 GCA_964373615.1 uncultured Gammaproteobacteria bacterium
TATCATGAAAGGGAATATGACGAAACCTTTGCGTGTCCTCGTTTTATCAACAGGGCTGGTCGTGATCGCGTGCCTTGCACTCTTTTTGGGTTCACAGAAAATTGTTGCTGATGCCGTGAAGGGAAAGATCATCAGCTTTGAAGAGGTGTCTTACGCCGAGGCCATTATCGTGCCTGGAGCAAGCGTTTTGCGCTCCGGTGCGCCCTCCGATATTCTCGCAGATAGACTCTTGACCGCTCAAGAACTCTACGAAGCCGGAAAGGCGGATGTCGTCTTGCTTTCGGGTAGCCAGGAGGACGATTATAACGAAACCGCGAGGATGAAGGAGTTTCTGGTTTCACGCGGAATTTCGGAGGAAGGTTTGCTTATTGATGAAAATGGTCTGGATACGTTTGCGACCATGAAGCACGCGAAGGAGATGTTTGGAATCGACGAGGCTATCATCGTTTCACAGTCGTATCATTTGCCTCGCGCGATTTATCTTGCCGGACAATTCGGGATTGACGCGGTTGGTGTTTCGTCTGACCGTCAGCCGTACGTAAAGATTAAGTGGTTTACCTTTCGGGAGATGTTTTCGCGTGTGAAGGCTGTGCTTGAGGTTTGGTTTAGATTGGACAGACCTTGATTTCCCTGCTGGTTTGCCCGGCACGGCGAGTTTTCTTTTCTGCGCAAAAAAGAAAACAGCCTTGTGGGCTGGACGTTAACGGAAGGAGACAACGTGGCCGTGTCCAAGCAAAGCGATCGATGGGCGACCGTGCCGATGGCAAACGCCTTGAAGATCCTCACCGAGGGCAAAGGAACAGTCGATACGGCCACGGTTGCGTGCAATAATTTTTCCCCGCAGGCGAACCATCGGGCCTCGATGGAGGATGAAATGCGTATCAAACCTTCCGTCGGGCGTTGTGAGAAATCGGGCATGGCCGAGGCCCATCACGAGCACGGAAGCTGACTTGCCCCAGGCACCAATCGTGAGCGTTACGTCGACGACCAGTCGCGCGTGTTCCCAGCCGTTGTGCATGCGATAGCGCAGTTCGACGATCGTCTGGAACGTGAGCATCCCATCTCCCGACGGCGCTAACCTACCTCTCCGTAGTGGTTGTGTCAACGGATCGCCCCCTCGGCTTTGAGCCTGTTTACCTTTTGTCTTGTTCCGCGGTTGTACCCCCCTGTTTTTCCATCAGATCGAATCACGCGATGACATGGTATCGACGGATCAAAATTTTTATTGAGAATGTTTCCAACCGCGCGGTAGGCTCGTGGCCGTCCCGCGCGTTTCGCCACCTCTTTGTAGGTGAGCGTTTGGCCCTTTGGGATTGTTTTTACAATCGCGAAAACGCGATCCGTGAATGATTTCATACGGAACTCATTGTAGCATTGACAAAAGCCATTGCCGATGCCAAGGTGCCCATTCGCGCAGGGAGGGATCAAGGTAGAGTCAGTCGGTTGCCGCGTCGAGTAATGAGGCCGTCATGAATGAGCCGATCGACCATTGCGAAGAGCCACTCCTGGTCCAATCGTGGGTTGAACGCCTCGACACATTTTTGTCCCATATGGGACAAAAATGTACCCTCTGGAAACTCGCGCACAATCTTCAGGATTCGGCCGCGATAGATGCGGTCCGGATATTTTTTATCACGATGGCGAGATTCAGGAGGCTTCTTGATCATCTGTTTTGGAAGGTGAACGCGGCCGGAGAGGAATTTCGGCGCGGCTTCGCATTCGCGTCGCAGTGGACAGACGGCGCAGTCCGGAACTTTTTTACAAATGAGCGTTGCGAGGTCAAAGAGGGCCTGGGGGATATCGTAGAATCTCCCCCTTTTCGGCAAAAGGCGCGAACCACTATAGTGCCGATCGGACCTATCGTGAAACACATAGGGGATGCCAAGCTCAAAGCGTGCGAGGACGCGACGGATGTTTGTGTCGATTGGCATCGTGCGTTCGTGGAGCGAAAACGCGGCAAGCGCGGCCGCGGTGTAGGGGCCGATTCCTTTCAGGGCTCTCCACTCGACCTTGGAGTGCGGGACACCCTGTTTTGAGATAGCGCGCGCGACATCGCGAAGGATCAGGGCGCGGCGGTTATAGCCAAGCCCGGCCCACGCTCGGATGACATCGGCATTTGAGGCCTTCCCAAGTGTGCGCCAGTTCGGGAATTGCTTTAGCCATCGTTTATAAAACAACAACACCCGCGGAACCTGGGTTTGCTGGAGCATGATTTCGGAAACGAGAATTTTGTACGGGTCGCGCGTGTTGCGCCAGGGAAGCTTTCGTCCGTGGCGATCGTACCATCGCAGGAGTTTTTGCGCGGGCGTCATACGATCCCATTGTAAGGCAGCCTGGTTTGCGCAACAACAGACGGCTTGTTATACTTTTTCCGCGCTCTTTTAAAATCAGCATATTCGGGGGTAGCTTCAGCCGAAGGCTGATCCGCCTCCGGCGGACAGCGGCAGTGCGTATATGTTCCATGTCTACGTTCTACGCAGCACAAAGAGCAAAAAGCGTTATGTCGGAAGTACGTCAAAAAAAGCGGACGAACGCCTTGTCGAACATAATGCCGGTACGAACCAGTGGACCAAGTTGAATCGTCCATTTGTTCTTATTTACACCGAGGATTTTCTTTCCCGGACCGAAGCAAGAAAACGTGAAAATTTTCTCAAAAGTGGTCAGGGGAGGAAATGGCTCGATGAAAATATTCGGGGGTAGCTCAGCGGCAGAGCAGTGCGCTGTTAACGCATTGGTCGTGGGTTCGAATCCCACCCCCCGAGCCATGAAAAAAGTTCCAACGGATGTTGGAGCTTTTTTCCGGACTTGGATTCGAACGGATGCGGAGGCTTGACTCTATGATAGATGTCTGACCCCTACTGCCGCCTGTCTAGACCAAGCCAGGTATACGAGGACTATCGGGATTCGCCAAAACAGCGTCACGGTCAGTGCACTCCCCGGAGCGAATCCACGAACTGGTAGAACTCCGTGGAGTACTTATCGATGTTGGCCGTGGCCATAATGCTTCGCCCGTTGCCCAAATCAAGATAGACGTATGCTCGCGTGTGCTCCACGTGGTAGTCGGAGCTTTCCCGGACCTCGTAGCCGCTCAAACTCGCAGCGTTAGTATACTCAGCAAAGTACGTCACGGCTGAGTTCGTCGATGGATCTTCGCCAAATCCCTGCTTCACCAGTTCAATAGCGGTACGTTCGTGAACGAACGCCTCCAACGCGAAATCGGCATCGGTTTTTGCAATTAGCGTCACGTCTCGCGGATCTAGAACCACAACGGACCCATCCCCATTCACGTCATTGACAAACCACGTTGAGGGAACTTCGGCCGTGTAGTGGCTGGTGGCGAGGGTCTGCGCTGCGGTTGATGTTCCATTATCCGCCGGTTCAGGGGTGTGGGTGACCGTATTCACGCGACAACCAGCCCCAAGCGCAAGCAGGGATGCCATCGTTGCAATCAAGAGGTGCGAGGACACTGGTGTCGCCATGCCAGGATGGTACCACGCCGCGGGTTGCGAGGACCAGTGGCCGGCGCGCCGATTGGGGTCGGGATATGGGAATTCGTCGTCAAAATTCCCGAATCCCGACCTGACCCCTACTGTCTTGGAACGAACCACGGATATGCCTCAACTCGCCGTTGTTCGTCCAAAATCGTCTGGTTCGAACCTAACTTTATAAAGCCCATCGTATTTTGACAAACTTTATAAAGTTTGCTATTCTGCTATTATGTATGACAACGCGTCAAAAGCTCGAAATCATAAAGAATTCTCTTGGGGTGACCCAGACAAAGCTGGCCGAAAGGTTCGGCGTTTCCTTTGCCGCATTCAACAGCTGGTGGACGGAAAAATCTGTACCGCGCCCGAAGATGCTGGCGGCTATCGACGACCTGTTTTTGGAGGTAACAGGAGAGAAGATTATTTCATCGGATCAACTAACATCAAAAAAACAATCATTGAAAAAACAGTCGGCCGCGCACAAAAGCGTCATTACGGAAATTTTGAGTCACCCTGACATTCGCGATCAATTCATTCTTAAGCTCACCTACCACAGTAATCGTATCGAGGGGAGTACGCTCACGGAGCCGGAGACGGCGGCAATTCTTTTCGACAACGCCGCTTTGCCCGACAAAACCATGTCGGAGCAATTAGAGGCGAAGAATCATCAAACAGCCCTCAATTATTTATTTGACCATGTTCGGCAAGGGGGGAAGCTGAATGAGGAATTCGTCCTCAAAGTCCACGGGATTCTCATGAACGGCGTTCGGCCGGATGCTGGTTCGTATCGTCGTCATGCGGTGAGGATTGTTGGAGCAAACGTCCCGACGGCCAACTATCTGCGCGTACCCGATTTGATGCCGGAAGTCATGAAAGAGGTTGCAAAGAAAAAAAACGTCGGCGATATCATCGCTGTTTCAGCGATCACACACGCCCGTTTCGAGCAGATTCATCCGTTCTCTGACGGCAACGGTCGCGTCGGACGGCTTCTGATGAACGCGATGATGCTCGCGGCCAACTACGCACCGGCTGTCATTCGCCAGGAACAAAAGCGATTGTATTATACGTATCTGCACAAAGCTCAAACAAAAGGTGACCACAGTCAACTGGAGGATTATCTGTGTGACGCTGTTCAAGACGGGTTTTCGATTCTCGAACGGACAGACACAAAGAGCGATTAGGGGTCAGGTCGGGATATGGGAATTCGTAGTCAAAATTTCCGAATCCCGACGACCTGACCCATACGGCGATAGTTATTGGGGTTTTTTGATATACCCAAAATGGGACTCAAACTGATACAGTATAACCATGGGACCTCTGCAAAACTGCGTCTTTTCGTCTCACGGGCACCCCGCCCGAACGACTGACGTCGTTCAGTCGGGCGGGCCGTCGACCCCACTCAACGTAGGTTTCCCTACGTTTCGTGGGGTTCGACAGCCCGTTTTCCGCCATAGGCGGATCCGCCTCCGGCGGAGACGAAAATCCATCAGTTTTTCAGAGATCCCCATAGCTTATGCTGAATCAAATATTGCTGCTCATGGGCGGCTTCATCCTGTTAGTCTATGGCGCCGGTTATCTCGTGAAGGGCGCTGTTTCTCTCGCGCGGCGGCTCGGGGTTGGCACGCTGGTCATCGGCCTGACGGTCGTCGCGCTCGGCACCTCTGCGCCGGAACTGGCCGTGAACCTGTTTTCAGCAGCCCGTGGTGCGACTGATCTGGCGCTGGGCAACATTTTCGGAAGCAACATCGCTAATATTTTCCTCATCCTCGGCCTGTCGGCGGTCGTGAGTCCGGTTATCCTTCAAAAAGAGACGATCTGGAAACAGATACCGTTCTCGTTGCTGGCCGCCGCCGCCGTGATCATCCTCGGAAGTGACGTCTTGCTGGGTGGCCATCCGTTGAATATCTTGAGCCGTGCGGATGGTCTCGTCCTGCTGGCCTTCGGCGTCGCTTTTCTCTCCTACACGTTGCGTACCGGCTCCCGGAACGGCGGTTCGGGCGGTCAGTTTGCGGCGCTCCCGGCTAGGCAGACGTGGATGTTCGTCATCGGCGGACTTGTCGGCCTTGGCCTCGGCGGCAAGTTCATCGTCGACGCCGCGACCGACCTCGCTAGGGGGTTTGGTGTGTCCGAACATCTCATTGGCTTGACGGTAGTGGCGATAGGCACTTCGCTTCCTGAGTTGGCGACATCCCTCGTCGCTGCCCGGAGAAAGCAGTCTGACATTGCGATCGGCAATGTTGTCGGCTCGAATATCCTCAATGTTTTCTTGATACTTGGATTGACGGCGACGTTGACGCCGATTCCTTTTTCGACGAGGGCGCTTCAGGACGGTCTCATTGTCGCCGCCGCCTCGCTGCTTTTGTTCATCGCGATGTTCGTTGGCACACGTCACCGATTGGATAGGTGGCAAGGAGTTTTGTTGGTCGTCATCTATGTCGTCATCATCGGTATTTCGATCACAGGCGGTTGATCAATACTGGTATTTAGGCCTCAACCGCTACTGTGTTTAAAATAATCTCAAGCTATGCAGCGAATAACAATCAATAAAAAATGGCGGATCTGGATGCTACTTTATGGACTCTTTGCTACCGTCGCGGGTCTCGGGGAAATCATCTTAAGTTTTCAGAAGGCACTGCAAGGAAGTGGTGCGGACATAATCGATATTCTTGCTTGGGGGATTTTTCTCAGTCTTTTTTGGATTGCTTATAAAGAAAAGCCGATTGGAGAGAGTGCTTTTTGGAAACGATTCGCTCCAATACTGATTGTCGCGGATATTGTCGCGATTATCTTTTTGACATTGAACGAGCCGGTTACGTTTACGGAAGGATTGATGGGGATCGGATTGAGTATTGCTCTTTCCGTCCCGCTCTATATTACCATTTGGTGGTATGCGTTCACCTTTCTTCCCAGTGCGCGTAAGAGTCGCGACTGAACGAAATCTCAGCTGACGGCTGGGATTTTGCAGAGGTCCCAATAAAATTTATGGATCACATCGGCGCAGCTATTATCTTAAACACAGGTGCCAAGATGCCTGTCCTGGGTCTTGGAACATGGAACGCTGGCAAAGACGGCGTCGGTTCTGCGGTCGAGCACGCGCTTGTGAATTGTGGTTACTCCCACATCGATTGCGCGCACGTTTACGAAAACGAGAAGGAGGTCGGTCAAGCATTTCAGATGATTTTTGATCAAAAGAAACGAAATCGTCACGATGTATTTATCACAAGCAAACTCTGGAATGAGGATCATGCGAAGGGCGATGTCCTCAACGCCTGTACGCGAACGCTCAAGGACTTGCATCTGGACTATCTTGATCTGTATCTCATGCATTTTGGCATCGCTTCGCCATGTGGCATGGGCTTTGATCCGCTCGACTCCGATGGCGTTCTGATGACTTCCAAGGTGTCGATACGTGAAACGTGGGAGGCGATGGAGGAGCTCGTTTGGGAGGGACTGGTAAAAGCGATCGGCGTTTCCAATTTTACCGCCCCGATGCTCGTGGATGTGCTGACGTATGCCAAGATCACTCCCGCGGTTAATCAGATTGAATTACATCCGTACCATCAACAGACGAAACTGATTGAGTTTTGTCGCCATCACGGCGTGGCTGTCACGGCCTACTCGCCGCTGGGTTCACAAGCAGAGATGAGTCAGGGCAAATCAGTGTTGCTGGAAGACGCGCTGGTGAAGAAGATTGCCAAGGCGCACCAAAAGACGGCAGCGCAAGTGCTCATTCGTTGGGGGATTGAACGACAAACCATTGTCATTCCAAAAAGCACGAATCTTGAGCACATCAAAGAGAATAGTAACGTGTTTGATTTCACCTTGAGCGACGAAGAAACACGCGAGCTCGCAGCCCTCGACAGACGCCTCCGTTACGTTGATCCTTACGAGTGGTGGCGTATACCTTATTTTGATTAGCTGGCGAGATTTGATGTTCGGGACCTCGTCCTAAAAACGATTCGACCGGTGGCCACCCGGCCCTCTCCTTCGACGCGGTTGTTGATGCCCGCCCGGCTCACCAGATGACCGACGTTGCGGCCGAAAACTCGGCCCTGGCATGGACCGCGTGGGTCTTTCTGGTGGCGCGGCGCGGTGCGGAGGAAGTTCGGGGAGATTTGCAATGGGCAGGCGAATTCTCACGAGCTTTTCGATATCGCGCACATCGCGACCTTGGTCCGGAGTCGCAAACGAAATCGCCTTGCCCGAGCGTCCGGCGCGTCCGGTGCGGCCGATGCGATGCACGTAATCTTCCGCCTGGTCCGGCAGATCGAAATTAATGACCAACTCGATGCCCACGACATCGATTCCGCGGGCGGCAATGTCGGTTGCCACAAGCACGCGATATTTTCCCGACTTGAATCCGTCAAGCGCTTCGCGACGCTGCGCAAGCGAACGGTTTGCGTGAATCTCCGCGGCCGAGTGTCCCATGCCGCGGAGACCGCGAGCGATGCGCTTGGCGCCGTGTTTGGTGCGCGAAAAAACGAGCACGGTCCCGCGGTACTCGAGAAGAAGCTTCTCAAGCAGCCGCATCTTGTCTTCTTTGCGCACAGCGAACAATTCGTGCTCCACGGTTTCCGCCGTGGTTCCCGAGCGCGCGATCTCGATCCGAACGGGCAGTTTCATGTGCGTGGCCGCAATGCGAGAAATCGCCTCTGGCATGGTGGCCGAGAAGAGCAGGGTCTGGCGATCCTTTGGAACTTGTGCGAGGATCCGGTTGATCTGGGGGGCAAATCCCATGTCGAGCATGCGGTCCGCCTCGTCAAGAACGAGCACCTTTACGTTCGCAAGCGTCATGGTGCGCTGTTCAAGATGGTCGATGAGTCTCCCTGGGGTTGCGATGATCACGTGCGGGCGTTTTCCGATCATCTGTTTCTGCATGCCCATGGACGCGCCGCCGATCAAAACCGCGGTGCGCAATCCAAAGCGTCGTCCGACTTTTTGGTACGTTTCATCAACCTGGAGGGCGAGTTCGCGCGTGGGCAGAATCACGAGTCCCTGACCCTTGAGCGCAGAAAGGCGCTGAAGCATGGGGATGGCAAAGGCAAGTGTTTTGCCCGTGCCGGTTTGCGCGATGCCGATCATGTCTTGTCCCTGAATGGCGGGCGGAATCGCTTTCGATTGAATCGGTGTTGGGGTGGTGAAGTTGAACGTGTCGAGCGCGTTTAGGAGGTTCGGGGCGATGCCGAGGCCGTAAAATGCAGAGGGATTTTTCTGATGCTGACTTGGATTCATAGCGTTAGGTAATTTCAACAATTCGGTAGAGTGTTTGGCCGGAGTTGGAAGCGAGTTTTATGGTCTCCCCGAGCTTCGCGCCGAGCAGGGCAGAGCCAAGCGGTGAAACGTGCGAAATTCGACTGCGTGCCGGGTTCGCCTCTTGCGGGCCGACGATCTCAAATGTTTTTTGCGCCCCCCCGACATCAAGGACCACGGTTGATCCAAGTTGCACGCGGTCCGTCCCGGATTTTTTGATAACCTCGACGCGCTTGAGCCGCTCCTTCAGCGACAGGATTCTTGAGTGAATGCGTCGCATGCGCGACTTGGCCTCCGAGTAAGCCGCATTTTCGGAAAAATCTCCAAGTTCACCCGTGGTTTTTACATCTTGTATGGCTTCTGGGAGCTCTTTCTTCTCCAATGTTTCAAGCTGATCTTTGAGCTTTTGGATCCCGCCTGCGGTCATGAAGATCGGACCGTCGTCATCCGTTGTCCTTTTCAGAAGCTCACTCTTTCTCGTGGGAAGACGCATAGCGCATCTATCGTACCGCGAAACGGATTTGAAAACGAGCCCGCGTCAGGCGTTGGGGCTCGTGGAGGCGCGACGGGCCGTGTGGAGCTGGCCCGCGAAGGAGAGGAGGGCCAGCGTCAAGGCGAGGCCGAGAAGCAGGTTCGTTCCCGCTCGGCAGAGCCAGATGTTGTGCGGGAGGAGCACGATCGCGGAGATGACGAGGATCTCCGTCCACATCTTCATCTTCCCGAACCGGTTGGCGGCCCCGTCGCCGAGACCCAGCGCGCTCTTGATCGGTCGAACAATCGTGAGCGCCACGGCCATGAGGAGCGACAGGCCGATGAGCCACGTGTTCGCCCAGCCGAGGCCGAGCGGGATCAAGGCCCCGAGGTACGTCGTCTTGTCCGACAGGGGATCGCGCGCCTTGCCGAGCAGGCTTCGGCCGCGGATGTTCATCCGCTCGCGCAGGGTCATGCGAAGTTCGATCTCCGGCGCGATGGCCGGGAATCGATCAGCGTGGTACCGAGCGAGAGCCCCGTCCACCCAGTCGAGCAGACACGCGATCGCGTAGATCACGCATCCGGCGACCAGGTGACCCGTGAAGAACAGGAACGCCATCGGGAGCGCGAGGACGATCTTGAACAGCGTCACCTTGTTGCTCGTGGTCCAGGCGAACCAGGAGGCGACGCGATCGCTCATGCTCTGGACGCTGTCCAGGCGGTCGTCGGTGAGCCAGTCTTTACGTGCTTGTTCAGGCACGGGGAACTCCAGTCGCGGACTCTATGAAACCACAGTCGGACGTGCGCGTCAACGGGTTTGTCCGCACCTTTGCCCTATGGTATCTTAGATCTATTCCACATCATTATTTGAAAAATAAAAGGAGTATGCCAAGGAGGAAACAGGCGCGCTCGGCGCCTCGTCCGCGTTTGGCCGTCACGGATATTTTCGGGAGCGGCGCGCAAAAGAAAATGTCGTGGTTCAACCAACTGGTGGACGCTCTGACACGTTTTTTTGGAACGATCTGGTTTCTTCTGTTGAATGTGGCTGTGTTTGCCTGCTGGCTTGCCATCAACCTCGGGTGGTTTTCAGGAATCAAGATGTTCGATCCGTTCCCATTCACTCTCTTGACGACCATCGTTTCGCTTGAAGCGATTATTCTTGCGATTATTGTGCTCATGAGTCAGAATCGCGCGTCTCACATTGGCGATATCCGCGAGGAGGTAGACTTTGAGGTGAATGTTCAGGCCGAAAAGGAGATCACAAAAATTTTAAACATTTTGGATGAAGTCCAGCACCGGCTCGGTATCTCACATGTGGACGATCAAGAACTACAGGTGATGAAGCGCCGATTGGATATCAAGCGTATTGAGGAAAAAGTTCGTAAGCGCATTGCCGAAGAGTGATGGAGTCCTGTTTCATGGTGTGATGACTATAGATACATCGATCACGCCGCTTTTTTGAGTTCTGTGAGTGGTCCGAGATTTCCTGTGTAATGCTCCTGAATGCCTCGCTCCATGTCGACCGCGAATGCTCCGAGATCTGATGCGATGAGGTGTAGTTCCCAACTGATTCCACGTGTATCACGTCGGATGTCCTCAACATCACAATAACGCGCGATGATACCCCCCTCCGTGTCTTCGTCGATGATGATATTCATGGGTGTGGAGTCGCGTGGGATGCCGCCGAGCTCTGTGAGCGCATTGGCGACCATCTTCCCGACGGTATAGGCCACACGTTGCAGGTATGGCGCCCCATGTCGTTCCAAGCTTGTTGAAAAATCTACGAAAAAATTTTCGAGCATCTGTCCTGGGATGAATTCTTTGCAGATGAGAACCCGCGTGCCGCGCTCATCCTCGAGCGTGGCATATCCGTAGCATTCCTGCACGCACCATGCTTTTTTGAAATTTACGTCCGCAAGCGTCCGTGCCTCTTGCCAGGATGGGCTTGCTTCGATGTTGCTGACCGGTTCGATGTCAAGGCTCGCCGTGAGCACGGCAACACACTTGTCTACTAATTCCAAAATCACTCGATCGACCTTACGTTTACTACCGATCTCGAAGCTCAGATCTTCCAGAGTGAATCGTTCGATGATGACGCGTTCAAGATCTTCCACGGTCAGGCCCGTTTCCGTCAGCATGTGGTTTATGAGGGATGTCCCGAGCTCCGTGTCAATCGAAACAAGCCCGCGCAGGATATCTAAATGATGGGCGGTCGATGTATCATCAGGTACGAAGTCTTTCAGATCGACTTTTTTCAAAATCTGTCGCTCAACCGTCCCGAGGGTTTGCCAAAGTTCCTGCCGCAAACGGTCGATCGCAGATCGCTTGCCCCCATGATTGATTTCGGCCAATGCCTCACCTCGTGTACCCATACCCGGACAGTGTAACACATTGACATCATCTCTTGCGCGAGGATATCCTGACCATCGATTATGTTCATCCCGAAGCGATATACCGTTGAGAGCGTCACAAGCGGGCACCCCGACAAAGTCTGTGACCAGATTTCGGATGCCGTGCTTGACGCGTGTCTTGCAGAGGATCCGTCGAGTCGCGTGGCTATCGAAACATTTGGGTGTCACGGGATGCTCGTTGTGGGCGGCGAGGTGACCACGCGTGCAGAAGTGGATTACGCCACGATCGCTCGCGACGTGTATCGCGAGATCGGCTATGACGACGTCCTCAACGTTTTCACAAACGTCGTCGAGCAGTCGCCAGACATCGCGATGGGTGTGGACACAGGCGGAGCCGGCGACCAGGGAATCATGTACGGATTTGCGACCGATGAAACGCTCGAGGCCATGCCGCGCGGGGTCGTGCTTGTGCATCGGCTTACGAAGGGTCTTGAAGACCTCCGCCGTTCAGGCAAACTTTCCTGGTTAAAACCAGATGGCAAAGCGCAGGTGACGGTCGAGGATGGGGCCGTGAAGACCGTTCTAGTGAGCTGCCAACACGATGCCGGCGTGTCGCAATCAGAAATTCACGAGCAGATCTCTCGCGAGCTCATCGCGCCACTCATTTCCGGAGCCCCAGAGATTCTTGTGAACCCCACTGGCAACTTTGTGCTCGGCGGATTTGCGGCCGACACAGGACTCACGGGCAGAAAAATTATGGTGGACACCTATGGCGGATTCATTCCGCACGGCGGCGGCGCGTTTTCAGGCAAGGATCCGTCGAAAGTGGACCGCTCGGCCGCCTACATGGCCCGTTTTGTGGCCGCCTACATCGTTCGCGTGGGTTACGCCAAGCAGTGTCTCGTCTCCGTTGCATACGCCATCGGTCGAGCCGAGCCGCTCATGGTCGCGGCGACAAACGAAAACGGCGAGGATCTCTCGCCGCTCGTCGCGAAATTCGATTTTCGTCCGCAAGCCATTATCGAGCGCCTGGGATTGCGTCGCCCCATCTACCAACCAACGGCCTCATACGGCCACTTCGGTCGCTCCGGGTTCCCGTGGGAGGACGCGACGTGAGGATGGGTGACGACGGAACTTTGGTTATGTTTTGGGTGATTATTCGACCAATTTATAGGTGATACTCACGCGCATGACCACCTCCGAACTTCCAGCTTCGATGGTGGGCGTGCCACCTCCTCCCATTTCCGAGAGAGCATAGCTTGCATACGGATACGGTCCGCCCGGTTGCTCGGACCACTCGCTGTAGCCGACCACGCGTTCAAGTTGGACCTTGAGCGACCGCGAGAGCTCGGTCGCTTTCTTTTGCGCATCCTCGATCGCTTCGATGCGCGCCTCGGCCTTGAGGTTCGACGGATCGTCAATCGTAAACGTCGGACCGTACATGTTTGTGATCCCGTTTTGTCCGGCCATGGCAAGGACCTCGCCAATGCGCTCCGTGTCGCGGATCTTTACCGTGACCTGCTGAGACACGATCCATCCGTTCGATTCATACGTTTCCGTTTCCGAGTTCCACTCTGTGTTTTCGTAGACGTTGTAGGAAGAGGTTTGAATATCGTCCTTTGCCATCCCCATGCCCTTCAAGAGATCAATGATCTTGTTCATCGTTTCTGTGTTTTCCTCCTGCGCCGCGGCAACCGTGTCGCCCTTTGTGTCCACACTCATCGAAAGAGTGGCAATGTCCGGCGTGCCGGTGACGCGTCCCTCGCCTTCAATGTAGATGGTGTGTTCGAACGGCGTGGGCTCGCCAACCTGCTCACTGTTTTTAAGCGTGTTATCGACCTTGACTCCCACGTACACGACAAGGGCAACGAGAAGCGCGAGCAGGGCAACGGCGAACGGACCTTGCTCTTTCCACGATGGCCAAATATTCATAAATTTGTTTTAATATACTTGTCCACAGGATAGCAGATTTTGAGGAAACGCGCTTATCTATTTCAAAATAACTCACCTAAGAGACCTCTGAAAAACTGATGGATTTTCGTTGAGCGGGCTGTCGAGCCCCACGAAACGTAGTGAAAGCTACGTTGAGTGGGGTCGACGGGTGCCCGTGAGACGAAAAGACGCAGTTTTGCAGAGGTCCCCTAACGAATTAATCTTTATGATGTCTGGAGGCAAATGTTGCGGCGTGCATTGCGTCGCCTATTGGCTGCTCGTGATTGGCGGCTTGAACTGGGGCTTGGTTGGGCTTTTTAAGTTCAACCTGGTCAATACGATTTTCGGGTCCGTTGCGTGGCTCGAATCGCTCGTGTACATTTTGGTCGGATTGTCGGCGGTCGCCATATTGTGTGGCAAGGCGTGCAAGATGTGTAAGAAGTAGGGAACGGGTGGATTTAGTAGATGCAATGGATTCAAAAGGTTCAAAAGGATGCAGTGAAATTATCTCCTCTCTTGGCAGGGAAGGAGCTTGCCGAGGTGATCGATGAGCTCACCGGCCGAAGTGATATTCGCAATCAAGAGGGCGCGATGGGACTTCTCACAAACGGTCATCTGCCGCGAGACGTCGCCTGCTCGCACGGACTGTTTTTCGCGTTTGGACCGTTTGTGTCGGAGAGGGTGTTTTGGGAATTAAGAAGAGTCCAGCAAGGGAAGGGGAAAAAATATTGACTGTTGGCAGGAACAGAAAAAAAGACCTGTACATGTCATATGGCCTAAATAGGTTCTCTGCATTCGTAGACCGTGATCCATTTTTTTGCCCCCAGGAGATTCACCAATGTCGCCATGAGTCCACTCACATCCTTATTTGTTTTCCACGCGCTAAGCTGTTCGCGACGGAACCCCGCGCTGTAGATGAAATGTCTCCAGGAAGAGGCGGCATTTCTCGCTCCAACCGGAAAATCAAAAATAACAAGACACCACCTTCCTTTGGGAAGCGCTTTTTTCGTTTTTCGAATACGATCCTTCAAAACCGTTGCCATGGCATCTTTATGAAGCGTGATCTGTATACGGCTTCCTTTTTCCTTGGCATCGAGCCATTTCTTTCTTCGCAACATCTTCATGCTACGTCGTTGGCGCGCTGGCTCTGTGAGTCGTCCCCATGCTTCTTTTGGGATCCAACCCGTGAAATGATTTCGGCGAAAGGCGTGTGGGTTGGCCGTCCACTCTTCCGTCAGACGACATAAATCAACGATCGAAAACAGGATTTCAGACGCAACGGAACCTTTTTTAGATGTCATACATTTTACAGGATACCTACATACGTCATATGACACAAATAGGTTTGATGATACCTTTGAAATTGAAAAGGCGAGCGGACAGGGGTTGAACCTGCATCGCTCGCCCGAGTCTCCGACGTTGATGTCCCGTCGGAGGGTCCGTTGGCGTTGCGCGGGGAGCGCTACGCCGCGGGGTGGGTCGCGGCCCAGTGCGCCTCGAGCCTGACGAGGATCGCGGGCTTGTCCGCCTTCTCCTCGTCGCTCAGCTCGATGCCGAGCTCCGCCGCGACTCCGAGGAGCCGCTTGATCCCCATGCGGGGACCGAAGGGCTTCTCGTAGCCACCGTTGGAGGGGACACCTCCTTCGGCGGCCGCGGGGGCCTCGGCGGCGGCGGGCTTGCGGGCCTTGGCCTCGTCGCGGCGCCGGATGGCCTCGATGGCGGCCACCTTGCCGTCCTCGATGTACTCGCTCCGGGCGCGGGTGGACTTGGGGTCCCCGGGCTTGAAGCTGTACCCCGCGGTCATCATGGCGCAGGCCATGGGGTCCGCGAGCGCGGCGTCGTCGGTTGCGATCTCCACCTCGAGGAGGGTCCGGGCCGCCTGGCGGGCGTCGCGGAAGGTCGCGTTCTCGGGGTTGATCCCGAGGGCCACGAACGGGTCCGCGAGCGCGGGCCGGGTCTCGGCTTCGATGCGGCTGGTCTGGAGGATCCGGGTGAGCGGGGCGACGCGCGTGGCTTCGGCTTCCGCCTCGGCCGTCGTCTTCCCGGTCCAGACCACGAGCACCTTGGACAGGCGCTCGAACTTGACCAGGCAGCGGACGCTCACGCCGAGCGGCGGGGTCTTGGACCCGAACCGCTTGGCCCGGCCGCCGCCGAACAGCTCGACGCGCTTGCCGGAGGGCATCGAGGACCCGACGCGAGTCTGGCCCTTGCGCTTGCCGCCGCGGATCTCGAATTCCCGGAACGACAGGTCGACGGTGATGTCGTGGCGGGTGAGGGCGCTCTCGTCCCACACCGTCTCGTCGAGGCCGGGGATCTCCACGGTCTGTCCGAAGTGGGTGGTGATGAGTTTCTCGGCCACGCGACGCACCCTGGTCGGGACGATGCCCACGGGCACGATCCTGACCGGGATCCGCTCGTTGAGCTTCGCGTCGTCGGTGTTCGGGAAGATCGCCACCACGAAGTCCTGCCCGAGGGCGGGGCTGTGGGCGAACTCGAACGCGGGGAGGCCGATGCGGCCGTCTGCGAACTGGACGTACCGGACGCCTCGGTCGTCCTCGATCCACTCCACCCAGGTGAACTGGTGGGGGGCCTCGGAGAACCTGAACTCGTCGTCCAGGGTGCGGATGACCGTCTCCAGCGCGCCGGTGATGCCGGCCTGCAGGAAGATGGTCTCGAGGGTGGTGGGTTCGGTCTGGTCGCTCATTGTGACTCCAGTCGGGTTGAAAGGCGGCCCAAGCCGGGTGGCAGGGCCCTCGTAGCGCTTTTTTTTGTACGTTTTGAACGCGCGAACGAGAAGGCAAACTATCATAAATCGCCAGGCTTGTCAAGCGAAATCCTTGACAAATTGGCGATTTTTTGGTATTTTGTGTCGTCACTATC
>CAYJVP010000021.1:0-16124 GCA_964373615.1 uncultured Gammaproteobacteria bacterium
CCCACCATCGCCGCACGCGGTCGCATCGGCCTCCCCAAGTGGCGCGTCATCGGCGTCGTCGGGGAGTGACCACGAGCGTGAAGGGTGCGTCACGCTCCGGCGATTCACTCGCCGTCCCTTCGTACCCATTTTCCTCTGATCAAGAGTTGTCGTGCGCAGAGGAAAGTGTTATAAAGAAATCTACACGCTGTGAATTACGAAAGTCGTTATTCCCTGAGCGGAGCGAAGGCCAGCTTCGCTGGCCGAAGCGGAGTCGAAGGGTCTTTCAGCATCTTTCCCCGACTTTTTACCCCTTCGACAGGCTCAGGGAGTAAAAAGTCGGGAGTTTCGTAATTCACAGCTACACGAGTACCCGCTCCAAGGCTGTAAAGTGGGGCACGATTCCGTTGAATCGATGCGACGAATGCTCCTGGTCGCAAGATCGGGAAAATCTCTCTCCTCGCGTTCGCACGTATTGGCTTGACGATCTTCGCTTAAATCGTCGTCTCGCTTTGCAGCCTTGGGGCGGGTATTTATTTTTTTGTGGATAACCTGCACACAAGTCCCTCTTGACGGCATGAATAAAACTCTGTTTTATCTCAACCCAGCCAAATTTTAGCTCACTTGACACGTCCCCAATTCATGCACTCCTTGACGCCTTGACGGTTATACACAGCTCTGGTACGATCGTCGCGCACAAAGAAGCCTCACTTGAGGTCCCTCCTCGGTTCCCCGCTTGCGGCAGCATGGTCAACAGGGCGCCGACCACCGGAGAAGAAACGTCTAATCGTTTTCATGGTGGCGACTCTCTATTGCGAAGCCGCAAAATAACATCACCCTTTGTAAGAAGGGTGAAGTTTTGTTTTCATTTAGGACCTCTGAAAAAAGCGATCTGCTCGTCCTTCGCCTCGTCAAAGCCTCACCGTACATCTGTGTACGGCTCGGCTTTTCCTCGGCTGCAGGACTTCGCATCTCATCTTTTTTAAGAGGTCCCCGAACTTTATGCGTTACCAATACACCCCTCCGAAAACAACCGAACGGCGCTACTTTACGCCACGCCGCGATGCGATGGAGCTGCCGGATCTGACCGAAATCCAATCGCGCTCGTACACCTGGTTTCTTGAGGAGGGTCTGCGTGAGCTTTTTGACGAGGTGACGCCGATCAAGGATTTCATCGGTCGCGATCTCGAACTCTACTTCGAGGATTTCTACATGGACGAGCCAAAGTTTGACGAGGTGACCTCGCGCAACAAAAACATCACCTATGAAGCGCCGCTTCGGGTCAAGACACGCCTCATCAACAAGCGCAGCAATTCCGTGAAAGAGCAGGAGATCTATCTCGGCGACCTGCCGGTCATGTCTCCGCGCGGCACGTTTATCATCAACGGCATTGAGCGCGTGATTGTGTCTCAGCTCGTGCGATCTGCCGGAGCATTTTTTACAGCCGAGATACAGCGCGGGCGTCGCTATTATGGCGCGAAGATCATTCCAAACCGCGGCGCGTGGCTCGAGTTTGAAACGGATCCGAAGAACGTGATCTGGGTCAAGATTGACCGCAAGCGCAAGGTGGCTGTCTCCGCGCTGCTGCGCGCGTTCGGCTATCACACGGATGAAGAGATCACCAAACTTTTCGAGGACGTGGATACGCACCCGATCAACCACTACATCGAAGCGACCCTGAAGAAAGATTCATCCACGGACGAAAACTCCGGGCTCATCGAAGTGTACAAGCGCATTCGGCCGGGCGATCTGGCGACTCCGGACAACGCGCGACAGCTCATTCACTCGATGTTCTTCAACTTCGATCGATACGACTTGGGCAAGGTCGGGCGTTACAAGTTCAACCTGCGCTTCAGCTTGGCCACAGACGAGGCGACGATTTCGCCCGAAGAAAATCGTATTTTAACAAAAGAGGATCTCGTCTACATCATTCGTGAGATCATTCGTCTGAATATAACCCAGGAGGACCCGGATGATGTCGATCACCTCGGGAACCGCCGCGTGCGCGCGGTCGGGGAGCTCATTCAAAGTCGGTTCCGCGTTGGGCTTGCGCGCATGGAGCGCATTGTCAAAGATCGCATGTCCACGCAAGACATTGAAACCTTGACCCCGGCGCGACTCATCAACGCCCGGCCGGTTATTGGCGCGGTGCGCGAGTTTTTCATGTCTTCGCAGTTGTCCCAGTTCATGGATCAAACAAACCCGCTTGCCGAGCTTGAACACAAGCGACGTTTGTCCGCGATGGGTCCAGGGGGCCTCTCTCGTGAACGCGCGGGCTTTGAAGTGCGCGACGTGCACCCGACCCACTATGGCCGGATCTGTCCCATTGCAACTCCGGAAGGTCCAAACATCGGACTCGTCGGTCACCTCTCGAGTTTTGCCATCATCAACAAGTACGGATTTATTGAAACGCCCTATCGCAAGGTAGAAAAGGAAGAAAAGGGCGGAAAGGTTCGCGTGCGTGTGACCGATGAGATTGAGTATCTGGCTGCTTTTAAGGAAGAAAAATCCGTGACGATTCCTTCCACGATTCCTTTGGACGAAGACGGTTACATCGTTACGGAGTTTGTGGGTGCGCGAAAATTTGGAGAACCGCAGGTCGTACCAGTGGCGGAGGTTGATTACATGGACGTTTCTTCCACGCAGATCGTATCGATCGGCACGGCGCTTATTCCGTTTCTTGAGCACGATGACGCCACGCGCGCCCTCATGGGCACGAACATGCAGCGTCAGGCCGTGCCCACCATCAAGCCGCAAGCTCCGATTATCGGCACCGGCGCCGAGACGCGCGCGGCTCGCGATTCCGGGCATGTCATCGTGGCAGAGGAAGACGGTACGGTCACCGCGGTCGACGGAAGTCGCATCGAGGTGACGGATGCGAAAGATAACGTGCGTCCCTATCACCTGAATAAATTTCTGCGCAGCAACGCATCGACCTGCATCAATCAGCGTCCGAACGTCATGCCGGGTCAGAAGGTAAAGCGGGGCGATGTCATCGCCGATTCTGCGGCGGTTGATCAAGGAGAGCTCGCGCTTGGGCAGAATTGCCTGGTCGCGTTCATGGTGTGGGACGGGTACAACTACGAAGACGCGGTCATTATCAGTGAACGTCTCGTTCACGACGATCGCTTCACGTCGGTGCACATCGAACACTACACGATGGACGTGCGCGACACGAAATTGGGACCCGAGGTCGTGACCGCGGATATTCCAAACGTCTCGGAGGAAAAACTGAAGAATTTGGACGTTGAGGGGGTCATCCGCATTGGCGCGGAAGTGAAATCCGGCGACATTCTGGTTGGAAAGATCACGCCAAAGGGTGAAACCGAGCTGTCGGCTGAAGAGAAACTTTTGCGCGCCATCTTTGGCGAGAAAGCGCGTGATGTGCGCGACTCCTCGCTCTACCTCGAACACGGGGAGCACGGGAAGGTTGTTGACGTGAAGGTGTTTTCGCGCGAAGCCGGTGACAAACTTCCGCCAGGGGTCGTAAAATCCATCCAGGTATCGGTCGCGGACCTCCGGAAGATCCAGGTCGGTGACAAGGTGGCTGGCCGTCACGGCAACAAGGGGGTCATTTCAAAGGTGGTGCCTATGCAGGACATGCCGTTTCTTGAAGACGGCACGCCGGTTGACGTGATTTTGACCCCGCTTGGCGTTGTGTCGCGCATGAACTTGGGACAGATTTTGGAAACGCACTTGGGGCTTGCGGCAAACGCGCTTGGGTATCACGTGGCCACGCCGGTTTTGAATGGCGTCACCGAGGTTCAGATCCACGAAGAGCTCCGCGCGGCAGGGTTCCCGGAATCCGGCCAGGTGTACCTTTTTGATGGGCGCTCCGGAGAGCGATTTGGAAACCCGGTGACCGTGGGGTACATGTACATCCTGAAGCTCATTCACATGGTCGAGGACAAGATTCACCAGCGTTCGATTGGTCCCTATTCGCTCATCACCCAGCAGCCGCTCGGGGGCAAGGCGCAATTTGGCGGCCAGCGGTTCGGCGAGATGGAAGTGTGGGCGCTTGAAGCCTACGGCGCCGCGCACACCCTTCAGGAGATTCTCACCATCAAATCCGACGACGTGCCAGGCCGCAGCAAGGCATACGAGTCGATCATCAAGGGCGAGTCCATCAAAAAAGTGAACATCCCAGAGTCCTTCAACGTGCTCATCCGCGAGCTCAAGGGGCTCTGTCTTGGCGTAGAACTCCTCAAGGATGGCAAGCGTGTCGAGCTTGCCGAGGAAAGGAAAGGAGCAAAGAAGTAATATGTTCCAGAAGCCTGAAACGTTGAAGACGACCGACTTCGACTCGATTCGTCTGCGTCTTGCCTCTCCGGACGATATTCGCGACTGGTCTTATGGCGAGGTGACGAAACCCGAGACGATCAACTATCGCACACAAAAGCCGGAAAAGCACGGATTGTTTGCCGAAGAAATTTTCGGGCCGTCCAAGGACTGGGAATGCTACTGCGGTAAATACAAAAAGATTCGCTACAAGGGGATTGTGTGCGACAAGTGCGGCGTGGAAGTGACCCACTCGATCGTGCGTCGTGAACGCATGGGCCACATTGAACTGGCCGCTCCGGTGACGCACATTTGGTTTTTGCGCGGGGTGCCCTCAAAGATTGGCACCGTGCTTGAGATGTCCGTGCAGGCGCTTGAGAAGGTGATTTATTACGCAAGCTACATCGTGACGGACGTCAACGAAGAAGCCCGGGAGCAGACGATCGAGCAGGTCAAGACTGAACACAAGGCAAAAAAGAAAATGATCGAAGGGGAATACACGCGCGATCTCGGACGTCTGGCGGAGAAGCACAAAGGGGACGAGAAAAAGATAAAAACGGAGATGGAGCATTTGGCGTCGATTCGCGATCGAAAGATGGAAGAGCTCGACGAGGATTTTCTGACCGTTGATCGAGAACTCAAGGAGTTGAAGCCGCTCAAGATTATCAGCGAAGCCACCTATCATGATTGGTCGCTCAAATACGGTCACATCTTTGACGCGGATATCGGTGCGGGCGCGGTGCAGGATCTTTTGAAACGCGTGAACATCGAGGCCACGTTGAAGCAACTTGAGGGGCAGCTTGAGAAAGCGGTTGGGGCCAAGCGCGATCGACTCATGCGTCGCATTAAACTTTTGAAGGCGCTGCACATCAACAGCATCAAGCCAGGCTGGATGGTGCTTGAGACCATCCCGGTTATTCCTCCTGATTTGCGTCCCATGGTGCCGCTTGATGGCGGCCGATTTGCGACATCGGATTTGAACGATTTGTATCGCCGCGTGATCAATCGCAACAATCGTTTGAATCGTTTGCGCGAGTTGAGCGCACCAGAGGTCATTGTGCGCAACGAAAAGCGCATGCTGCAGGAAGCGGTCGATGCGCTCCTTGATAACAGTGCGCGCCATTCAAAAACCGTGATCGCTGCCACCGGCAAGAAGCGTCAGCTGAAATCTCTCTCTGACTTTTTGAAAGGCAAGCAGGGCCGCTTCCGCCAGAACCTGCTTGGGAAACGCATCGACTACTCGGGTCGCTCTGTGATCGTTGTGGGTCCCCACCTGAAGCTCGATCAGTGCGGGATTCCGAAAACCATGGCGCTGGAACTCTTCAAGCCGTTTGTTATCGCTAAACTCATTCAGCGCGAATTCGTGCACAATATCCGTTCGGCGAATCGTTTCATTGAAAGCGACCGACCAGAAACATGGGACATTCTAGAGGAAGTCACGCGCGACTCCTACGTGCTTTTGAACCGCGCGCCGACCCTGCACCGCCTCGGTATCCAAGCGTTCAAGCCGACCTTGATCGAGGGAAAGGCCATCCAGATCCATCCGCTCGTGTGCGACGCCTACAACGCGGACTTCGATGGCGACCAGATGGCCGTACACGTTCCGTTGACCGAGGAGGCGAAGCGCGAGGCCGCGGAGCTTATGCTTGCCACAAAAAATCTGCTTAAACCCGCCCACGGCGGTCCGGTGGCGACACCGTCCCGCGATCTCGTGTGGACCGCGTATGCCATGACGACCGTAAAAGACGAGCCGGATGAAAAGACCATGAAGAGTTTTGCGTCGTTGATCGACGCCATGTACGCGTACCAGTCCAAGCATATCGGACTGCGCGACTGGGTTCGCGTGCGCGGTCCGGTGAAGGGACCTGGCAAAAAGGGCGGGGAGGAACTTGTGGTGACAACGATTGGCCGTGTCTTGGTGAACCAGGCGCTCCCGGAGTCGCTGCCGTTTATGAACCAGCCGCTCGGAAAGAAAGAGATGGCTGCGGCGATTCGATACGCCATTGAACTTGAGGGGCAAGAAAAAACCGCGGAAACGCTTGATCGCATCAAAAATCTTGGGTTCAAATACGCCACGCTTCTTTCCTACTCGTGGGGGATGGCGGATCTGCCCAATCTTGCAGAAAAACAGGTCCTTCTCGAGGAAGGAGAACGTCGTGTGCGAGAGGTGCAGGATTACTTCGAGCAGGGTCTCTTGACCCAGGCAGAGCGTCATAACTCTGTTGTGAAGATTTGGAACGAGATCAAGGACAGGGTGTCCGAGCTTGCGAAGAAGTCTCTCCCGAAAGAAGGTCCGGTCTACAATATGATCGAATCCGGCGCGCGCGGTTCCTGGGGTCAGTTGACCCAGATGGTCGGCATGAAGGGGCTGGTATCAAACCCATCCGGAGAGATTATCGAACTGCCGGTCACGCGTTCCTTCAAGGAAGGATTTGATGTGCTGGAGTTCTTTATTTCAAGCCATGGCGTGCGCAAGGGGTTGACCGACACGGCGCTTCGCACGGCCAATGCCGGCTACCTTACACGTCGACTCGTCGACGTGGCGCAGGACATTGTGGTGCGTGAGGTGGATTGTGGAGATGCGGAAGGTGTGGTGCTGACGAAAGAGGAATCCGACGAAATCGGCGAGCCGCTTCTCGTGCGTATTTTGGGACGCGTCGCGCTTTCGGACATCAAGATGCCCGGAGGCCGCAAAACGATCGTGAAGGCGAGCGAGCTCATCACCGAAGGACATATTCGAACGTTCGAGGCGGCCGAGAAACCGCTTGGTGAAGCGCACGTGCGTTCGGTGATGACCTGTCGATCGCGTCGAGGGGTGTGTCAGCAGTGTTATGGCTACGACCTTGCCCACAACCATCTCGTGAAACTTGGCACTGCGGTTGGCATCATGGCCGCCCAGTCGATCGGCGAGCCTGGCACACAGCTCACCATGCGCACCTTCCACACCGGAGGTGTTGCCGGCAAGGACATTACGCAGGGTCTGCCGCGCGTGGAAGAGCTTTTCGAGGCACGCAATCCGAAACAAAAATCCGTCATGTCCGAAGTGTCTGGAAGAGTGCAGATTGAAAATCTTGGCCGCGAAATGGTACAGGTGGGAACCGGTAAGCAAATTTTTGATACACGCTCTGGACAGAAGGTCGTGCGTATCCTCTACCAAAGCGTGGATGAAGAGGCGATCGCGGTTGGCAAGAGCGCGGACTTCAAAGTGAAAGATGGGGACAAGGTGCAGGTTGGAGACGTGCTTGCCGAGAAGAGTGACGGCACGAAGGCGCTCGCGGAAAAAGCCGGGGTTGTGAAGGTTGAGAAAGGGATCGTGAAGATCATTTTTGAAGGAGAAAAGGCGCGTGAGTACATCATCCCGCCTGGCTACATGCTCCAGGTACGCGACGGGGACGAGGTGCAAGCCGGGGATCCCCTGACCGACGGCAACCTTGACCTCCAAGTCCTGTTCCGCCACAAGGGACAAAACGCGGTGCAGCGCTATCTCTCAAAGGAAATCCAGTTCGTCTACGCCTCGCAAGGGCAGAAGGTGAACAACAAGCACATTGAAATCATCATTCGCCAGATGTTTTCACGCGTGAAGGTCATGGATCCTGGAGACACGGATTTGCTGCCGGCCGAGATCGTTGAGAAATCCTCGTACCTGAACGAGAACGATCGGGCTCGTATGGACGGGAAGCGGGAGTCGACGGGCGAGCCGATTTTCCTTGGCATCACCAAGGTGTCGCTCTCGACCGAGTCGTGGCTCTCCTCCGCGTCCTTCCAGGAGACGGCGCGCGTACTCATTAATGCAGCCGTGACCGGAAAGATTGATAAGCTCATGGGATTGAAGGAGAACGTCATCATCGGGCGTCTCATCCCGGCCGGCACTGGTTTCGGCCATGAGTGCGACGATGATGCAGGCGAGGTCGAAGTGAGCGATGATCACTCGGACCATTCGCATTGATCGAAAAGTAAACAAAAGCGGGGTCGCGCTTGACCTCGCTTTTGTATTCGTGTTCCATGAGACTATATGAAGGTGGTCGAAGTCATGACGCGTTCGTTTCTTACGGTGCACCCTAAGACCTCCTGGCGCGAGGCTGCGGAATTGATGCTGCAAAAACGGGTTTCGGCCGTCCCTGTGGCGGAAGCAGATGGAACGCTTGTTGGCCTTCTGTCGGAAAAGGACCTTTTTCGGGCATTGTACCCGACCTACCAGGAGTGGGTGGAGAATACGAGTTTGTACACCGACTTTGAGGAAATGGAACGCGACGCCATCGCGTCGGCCGGTCGCACGATCGACGAGGTCATGTCGCGTCGGCTTGTCACGGCCGAGCGCACGACGCCGGTCCTCAAAGTCGGTGCGCTTATGGTTGCTTCTGGGATTCATCAGGTGCCGGTTGTGGAGAAGGGAAAGCTGATCGGGATGGTTTCGCGCGGGGAGATCTATCGGGCGATTCTCGAGAAATATTTTGATCTGAAACGTTAGAGCTCTGTGAGTCCGCCGTGGGGTTTTCACATCGGGCCAAAAATGATAGTATATGGCTCGGCATTCCCATTGGCATAACATCCAGCTCACCAAAGGAAAGGCGGACGCAAAGCGTGCGCAGATGTTTTCAAAATTTGCGAAAAATATCGCCGTGGCTGCCAGGGAGGGCGGGGCAGATCCTGGGTTTAACGTTAAACTGCGTGTGGCCGTGGACGCGGCGAAGGCCATAAACATGCCTAAGGACAACATCGAACGAGCGATTGAGCGTGGAGCCGGCGGCGCAGATGGGGCAGCGCTTGAGGAAGTCGTCTACGAAGGGTTCGCGCCAGGCGGTGTTGCCATGCTCGTCCGGTGTTTAACGGACAACCGCAACCGCACCGTAGCGGAGGTGAAAAATATTACGGGTAAGTACGGTGGGAGCATCGGCGCTTCAGGGTCAGTCATGTGGATGTTTGAGAAAAAAGGAGTCGTGGCGTTTCTCATCGCCGAGACACTCAAAGATCGCGAAGCCTTTGAACTTGCCATGATCGAGGCGGGAGCGGATGACATCATTTGGTCCGAGGATGGCGTTCATGTTTTCTGCGAGGTTGTCGATTTGAAGCGTGTCCTTGAGGCGTGTGAGGCAATGAGCGTGAAGCCAGATGTCGCTGGGGTTGAGTTTATCGCAAAGAATACCGTTACCGTTGAGGATGATGCCGTCAGCAAACAGGTTGCCGAACTTGTGGATGCGCTTGAGGAAAATGATGACGTGGATGCTGTGTTTACCAACGAGATATGACGAAGGAAGGAAAGGTCATTTTGGGGATTGATCCTGGTTTCGGACGCATGGGGTTTGGGGTCATTCGCGCCGCGAAGCGCGACACGCACCCGCTTGATTTCGGGGTGTTCACAACGGACGCTCAGCTTGATTTTGGTTCGCGTCTTGCCTATCTTGTAGAGGATCTGCAAGCGGTGATCGCGCATTGGCATCCGCAGCTCTTCGCGCTTGAGTCGCTGTTTTTTTCGGGCAATCAAAAAACGGCCATGCGTGTGGCCGAAGCGCGCGGGGTCGTGTTGCTAACCGCGGCTCAACATGGAATTCCTGTTGTGGAATTTACACCGAGTCAGGTGAAGTTAGCTCTCACCGGTGACGGGAAGGCGAGTAAGGCGGCCGCGCAGAGGATGGTGAAACAGCTTCTTGCGCTTCCGCGTGCGCCGAAGCCTGATGATGCTGCCGATGCGCTTGCTATTGCGATCACCGCTTCAACCGTTCGTTTTTGATATGAACTCCGAAATCCGCAAAGATTATATTCAGGAAAAATACGTGATGATCGCGCCGCGTCGTTCAGAGCGGCCGATCCTTGAGCGGCCGGTGTGCGAAGAGCCTCATCCGCCCGCTTCGCGCTGCCCGTTTTGTCCGGCGCGTCTGTCGCCGCGAGAGATCATCGCGACCTTTGGTCCTGGGGATCCTTGGGAGATCGCGGTTGTTGAAAATGTCTACCCTGCCGTGTCGCTTGAGAATGTCCGGGCGTACGGGAAACAGGAGGTCGTGATTGAGACGGGAGACCACGCGGCCCAGCTTGAGGATTTGCACGAGGAACATATTGCGGACATCCTATCAGTGTACGGAGCGCGGTCGTCTGCCCTTTGTGAAATTCCTCACATGGAGTACATCCTGACATTCAAAAACAGCGGTGGTCGTGCTGGAGCATCCGTGCCGCACGCTCATTCTCAGATTTTTGCGACGAGTTTTCTTCCGCCGCATTTGCTCGACAAGTCTCAAAAAGTTCAGGAGTACAAGCTGCGTCATGGCACATGCGTCTACTGCGATGTGATGCGAGCAGAGCGCGAGAGTCCGCGGTTTGTGTTCGAGGACACAAACGTCATTGCGTTTACGCCATATGCTTCCATGCATAACTATGAGGTTTGGATTCTCCCTAAGCGCCACATGGACAACATCGCTTTATTGATGGAGCCGGAGCGTCTGTCTTGGGCCGGCGTGCTGAAAAGGCTGCTTGGAGGCATTGTGCGGCTGAAACTTCCGTACAATTATTACTTCCATCAGCTCGTGCACGACGAAGACCAGCATCTGTACATGAAAATTACGCCGCGCGGCAGTGTTTGGGCTGGCGTTGAAATCGGCTCTGGGCTCATCATTAATCCCGTGCCACCCGAGGAAGCCGCGGCGTATTATCGCGAGCGATTCTAAAAAAACTCCCCCCCTCTGGTCTTCCCTCCCCTTCGACTCGCTGCGCTCGCTCAGGGTCGGTCAGGTCACCCCCAGCAGGTAAGGGGAGTGTCTCCCCTTACCATCCCCTCGTTCGACTCCCATCACTGACAGATGAAAATGCCACCACTTCGTGGAGGCATTTTCATCTGGAGCGGGTAGCGGGAGTCGAACCCGCGTCATCAGTTTGGAAAACTGAGATAATAACCGTTATACGATACCCGCCCGACCGAGCGACCCAACGAATGTGTTCAGTCTCCGCCCGGATGACCCCCGCCAGAATGACTCTGTCGGGCTGGCGGTCGGGCAGGGTTCGGGCGGGCCCGCAGGCAGGGAAGAGTATAGTGAATTTTTCCGCGCTGCGCAAGTGCTATTTTGACGCTCGTTCTGAGCGTTTTTTTAGCCACCGACCGAGTGGGATTGCCATCAGAATGAGGAAGAAGCCAAAGAACTGAACCCAATCGAATCCCGTGGCGGGCGCCGCGGTCGGATATGTCTCTCCGATCGGCGGCGGAAATCCAACGCCGGGCGCCACATCAACCTGGGTGTATGTGCCGTCGCTGGCAGCAACGGCCGCACGCCACGTGGGGTTCAGGTTGCCCGGGAGTTCTGCAAACGGGATGAGAAACGTGATGTCACGACCACTCATCGTGAACGCCATTGCCGTTTCAACATTCATCGCCCAAAAGTCTTCCGGCGCATTGTACCAGCGATAGTCTGTGTACCAAGAAAGCTCTGGCGTGTACTCGATGCTGAATTCCCGGTCCGTTTCTGCTCGGATGCCGTCCGGCGCGTTATTCGTTGAGTTTTCGTCTCCATCGACATAGAATAAAACGTTTGCCTTTCCGGACGGGCGATCCTGAAGGTCTTCTGCGAGGGTGAACGTAACCACCCACTGTTCTTGACTTTCGTTTTTTTTGAGCGCGACGCCGACAAGATCGGCCCAAGGCACGAGGATATCTGCGGACGCACCGTATCGATTCAGGACATCACCGACCGGATCTTGCAAAGCGACGGCTCCCTGTGCAGACGCGAACGGTTCTCGCTCCTCTGTTTTTGTTCCCGATGAAAGTTGCTCGTCCGTGTATCCGATCGATCGCAAATAATCGTTTGTCCCCGCGCGTGGTTCGCTTTTGAACTCAGCGGTAAGCGGTGTAAGGAGAAACGCGCAGATGGTGAGCGTGAGGACGGTTTTCATAGATCAAGGTCCTCCGACATTAGAGCAGGCGGTCTGCAACCGCGGATGCCGCGCAGGAGTGAGGTTTGATCGCGACCATAAATCCGTTTCCGCGCACAAAGCCGCAGATCTCGCGAATGAGGTCGCGCGTCGGTCCGCGCTCGCCGATATCGCAGTGGATTTCGACGTGTCCGCGCAGGCCGCGTCCTGCCAGTTCGCGAATGACTTCGCGTGCGATGTCGGTCGAGAGCATCGTCTCTTGCCAGATGCGTTCGCGCAGCGTCGCCTCGAGCTGATCGATCGTGCGCTGCGTAAAATAGCGTCCGCCGCGTCCGTGGCGATAGATGACGATCGCGGTGATGTACTCGGTTTCTCGCTCACGTTCCTCGGAGTCTGTTCCGATGTAGATCGAATACTCGTAGTTTCCGTTTTGTGAAACGAGAAAAATTACGAGGTCCTCAATGACCTCGTCGAAACTCATCTGGCCTTTTGTCGGACTGTGAAACGCTGACATGGGTTGCCCTTCGCACGAGCTGATGGCCAGGTTACTGGATTGGGGGGAGCCGGTCAATCTTGTCGAAACGTGCTATTTTTGCTACGATGCCTCCGCTTCGGGCCGTAGCTCAGTAGGTAGAGCGCGTGGTTTGGGACCACGAGGTCGCTGGTTCGAGCCCAGTCGGCCCGACCAAAAATCGACCCACTAGTGGCGGGTCGATTTTTGTTTTTTAGTACGGATAGGTGATGTCGTCATCCGCCTCGAGTTCTCCTCCGTCAACGTAGAGATCAAGTGTTTCCTCTGAGATGCGGACGATGAACGAAGACTGGAATCGCATGTCTTGGTACACGTCGCTTGGGATCGTATAATAGGTGGCGTTTGAGATGTACACAACCTGGCCGTCCGGCAGATAGCCGACCGTTCCATCTGGATGCACAGCAGAGTCGAGGTTCTCACCCTCTGTGTAGTTTGTGAAAAAAGCGTCTGAGATGTCGATCACACGATCCGCCCATGCCTCGCCATACAACTCCTCGGCAATGTTCTCGCTTGCGATCCAGCGCAGAACGCCGTTTGGTTCAACCGCGTACACTCGTGGATCAGAAACGATCTTCACGAGATAGGTCCCGGCTCGCACCGTGACGTTGTCGGAGAGTTGGTAGTCGGCAAGGTTCTCGCTGTCAATAAACGCCACGTCGTCAAAGTCTTCCCACCAGGATGTGTAGACGGACTCGGTTGGGAAGGCGTGTCGCATTCTATTTTCATCAATGACGTACACGGCCGCATCAACCGTTGTTTCTGGATCTCCGTCATCAACGAGTTTCACGAGCATGCCTCGGATCGCCGATTCCTCTTCCTCCTCACTCGTCTCTTCTGTCTCTTCGGATTCCTCTGTTTCTTCCTCTATCGCTTCCTCCTCCGTCTCCTCGGCCGTTTCTTCCTCGGGTGTTTCGTAGGTCTCCGCTTCAATCGCATCGAGCTTCCACACCTCTTCCTCCGTGCTCGTAATCTTCACGTATCGATAGGGCGTTGTTTCGCTATAGTCAATCGAGAGCGAGGATGTATAAAGCTGCAAAATTGCACTCGACGATTGGACGGTCGTGAAATCTGCGTCCTTAAACTCCGCGCGGTACGTCGCGCCAAAATTTAGGATTTGGTAATACAGCGTGAGATCCCCGGTTCCTTCTTCGCCTTCACCCATGTCAAGCGTGATCGATGCGTCGCGGGCGAGGAATTGGGTGTAGACCTGGTCAGCCTCTCCAATCGATTCGACCGGGAGATATGTTTGGTTGGAGGCTTGGTAAACCGCATCTGCGTAAGCATCTGCATCCTCGGCGTGTGCCGGGGTTTGCACGAGGCTGAAGAAAAGACTTGCGATGACGAAAATGGAGGCGATGCGCATAAAATTGTTTTGATGTTCGAAGGTAAGTGTAGCAATTTCGACCCACAAATGGTGCCTGGGGTCAGAATTGAACTGACGACACGTGGATTTTCAGTCCACTGCTCTACCACTGAGCTACCCAGGCCCGCTTTATTTTTCTTCCCCTCCTTCAACATGCACCGTTCGCAGAACCGCAAGGGCCACAAGGGAAAGCAGCGTCGCCATGATGGCGAGGTCAAACAATCCCAGCCCCGTCACAAGTCCGATGGCGGCCACAACCCAAATGCTTGCTGCGGTCGTGAGCCCGATAACCATCCCTTTGGCCTGGATAATGGTTCCGGCGCCGAGGAACCCAATGCCAGTCATGAGGCCCGCCGCTGTTGCGGCCAAGCGCGAAATGTCAACCGTTTCTGGCGTTGGGGAGAGGCTGGCGATTTCAATGGAGGCGATGGCAACCGTTGCGGTTCCGATACCAACAAGAATGTTCGTGCGCATCCCCGCCGGCTTGTGGCGGTACTCCCGTTCAAAGCCGATCGCTCCGCACAAAAATCCGGCAACGATGAGGCGAATGAGAATGTCGAGCGTGGAAAGTTCAGGCATAGTTTATTTCAGGAATCGCTTTCTACTGAAAGCGATTCCTGACGCTGTTTTTAAGTATTTTTCAAAACTTACAGCCAGATTTTGATCTTGAAATGCACCGTAGAAAAAGAGTTTCCAAGGTCGAAATTTCGCGGTATGTTTTGACGCCCCACTATTGTGGTGAGTAAGGCGACTTTTTCAGTCTGTTGTATAACCTTTGTATATTTGTTCCGGAAAGTGTTCGCTGCGAAGAATGTAAACGTAGTACATACTGAAGTGCTGGTCAACTTGAAGTTGCGTACGCGTGTGGATGGCCTGCCATTCGAAGCCCCGAAGTTTCTTGGTACAACCTTATATTTCTGTCAGAGCCCCTTCTTCGCTAAAGCTTCGAAGGGCATTCTCCGCCCCTTCGGGGCGAAGAATGGTGGGCGTGGATGGACTCGAACCATCGACCTTCACATTATCAGTGTGACGCTCTAACCGCCTGAGCTACACGCCCATGAGGAGAACTTCCTCGATCCCATCAATTTTAGAAAGTTCTCCAGCCGATATTAAATGGCGAAAATAGTATAACAAAGCGAATTTTTAAGGGCAAGCCTCGCCTGCAGGCTTTTTGGGCTACGGCCGACCATCTCGCGGCTCCCAAGCTGCTACGGACACCCCGGCACGGTCCCAACGGACACGGCCGGTTTTCTTTTCGCGTAAGTTTCAGCGAGATGAGCAGTGGATGAGCAGAGACCGTTGCAAAACCCGTTTTTATGGCCCCTAAAGTCCTACGCTTGTTGTACCGTCACTAAATTGTACCGTCACTTAGTGACGGTACAAGAGTCGTTCGGTCGGGCGGGTGTCGAATGAGTTAGCCAAAATTTATTTCTTCGACAGGCTCATGGGATAAATTTTGACAGTTTCGCAACGTCTCCGAGGGCTGGGGTTGACTTTTGCCATTTTTTTGATACCCTATCGTGTCACTGCCCATCGGCAGGATAGGAGGTGCACATGCGGATTCCCCGCATCGTCGATTCCATCGTCGCGTTGATTCTCGCTCTCCTCACCCTTACCGGTGCGGCCCCGAGCGGGATGGTCGATATCAAAACCGTCGCGCCTGGGGTCGTGGTCGACGTCCGGTACGCAACCCCCGACAACTTCCTTGGGCGGGCGTTTTACACCGACCCGACGTGCTACCTGACACCAGCCACAGCCGCAAAGGTGGCGCATGCCGAGGCTGCTGTCAGCAAGCAGGGGTACCACCTTCTGCTGTGGGACTGTGCCAGGCCGTTGTCGTACCAGTACGACATGTGGAACTCGTGTGTGAGAAATCACGGTGAGTCGCACTGCTCCGGCCTCGTGGCTAACCCCTATGCGAGTCCATCGGGACACACATATGGGAATGTGATCGACGTCGGGCTTGTGACGGCGGATGGCTCGCCGGTCGAGCTGCCGTCGAAGTACGATTCCGGTTTGTTCTCGGAAGACACCTCGGCGGACAAGACGCGGTCGCGTCCGCCCAGTGACGGTGTCACAAAGCCTCCCCTGTGGAGCGACACGGCGTGGGAGCACTACCGG
>CAYJVP010000022.1:0-15832 GCA_964373615.1 uncultured Gammaproteobacteria bacterium
ATCACGAAAACGGCCCAGCAAAAGCTGGACCGTTTTCGTGGTGACCCCACCGGGAATCGAACCCGGATTACAAGCTTGAAAAGCTCGTGTCCTAACCATTAGACGATGGGGCCGGATTGTAAATTTTTTCTTTTTGAAGTTCATGTCCCCCGGCGGAGCCGGGTCCGGCTCTGCCGGATAACCATTAGACGATGGGGCCGGATTTTTTTCGGGCGAATTATAATACACCTTTGGGTGTACGTCAACGTTTTGTCGGGTGGATTTTTTCGTGGTCTTTATGTACCATTGAACATGTTCTTCATCCTAACAAACTGTATGTCTTCAAGATTGATCATGCCCGAGGAGGTCTCGGTCATCACTCCGGAAATGGCTCAAGGAGTGAAGTTAAAGGATGGCCTGCCGGTGTACATGGCCTTGATCGATTCGAGTATGAATGTTCCGTCTCCTGCCGTTCGGGAACAAGCGGTGAAATACCTCGAGCGGCTCGCCAAAATGGATCCACACGCGGTGATGAGTTGCGCTGGCAAGACGCGCGAGGAGGCGAACTGGATTCTCCGAAAGATTCACGAGCGGCTTGAAACCGCATGAGCTGAAAATCAGGTCCGGGATTTCTTATGTCGAGTATGATGTCAGTAGAACATCGAGGGTCCGACCCAAGCGTGCAGCGAGCCTCTGCCGCGCATGAGCGAGAGATCCCCGAGCATGAGTTTGAGATTTCCTATGCCCGCGGTTCGGGTCCGGGCGGGCAAAAACGCAACAAGACCGAAACCAAGGCTATTTTGCGGTGGGGTATTGAGGCCTCGGGAACATTCACAGCTGCTGAGAAGATGGTTATTCAGGAGGCGCTTGCTTCAAAGATTACTCGCACAGGATATCTTGCCCTTGAGAACGACGTGACTCGGTCGAAGGAGCAGAACAGAGTCGCCGTGATTGCGGAGGCTAGACGGCTGGTTTCCGAGGCGCTCATACCCGTGAAAGAGCGTGTGGCAACCGAACCGTCTGCCGCGGATGCCAGGCGTCGTGTCGAGGATAAACGTCGGACCGGGCGTGTAAAACAGGAGCGACGTCGGCGAGAGGATGAGTAGCTTGACCATGCTTGAGAGGCGAGCTAGATTGTCCGCATGTTTACAGGTATCATCCAAGGAACCTTTCCGGTCGTTGACATTTTTCACGAACCCGGACTCAATACGTTGACGATTCGACTCGACGAAACGCTTGTGCGCGGACTTGAAACCGGAGCGAGTGTTTCGGTTTCGGGCGTGTGCCTCACGGTCGTTGCCATTGACGGTTCGTTTGTTGTTTTTGAGGCCATGCAGGAAACGCTTGATTGCACGACACTCGGGAGCGTTCACGTCGGAGACGAAGTAAACATCGAACGCTCGGCACGGCTCGGGGATGAGATCGGATGGCATCTGGTTTCTGGACACGTGACTGGCATGGCGGAAATTTGTGAAATCACAAAATCGGAGAATAATTTCGTCGTTCGACTTAAAGTAGACCCGGTATGGATAGAGGCAATATTGCCAAAAGGTTTTATTGCCCTTGATGGAGCGAGCCTTACCGTACATCTCATTCCCGAAACCCTCGCGAGAACTACTTTTGTTCACAAAAAAATTGGAGATCGCGTGAATCTTGAGCTGGATTCGTACACGGTGGCGCTCGTGTCCACCATGAAGCGAATGCTTGGAATGTAAGGATTTAAGGTAAAAAGTTAGCTGTTCGGCTTGACAGTTGAGCGGTTTTTTTGTATGGTTCGGCCACCGGAGACGCCGGTCGCGCGCGGAATTTCTCCGAGCGCGGACCAACCAAGCAGAAGGAGGATGCGCTCCTCGATCACGAGAGCCATCATCAGGTGGAGGTGACCATGTCTCGTACCGTACGGCGCGTTGCGTCGATCGATCGGGACAGGCCTGTCCCACCCTATCATTCGTTCTCGGACTTCGAGTACGCATTCATGACGAATGTGTTCGCGACCTCTGGAACGGTCGCGCACGGTCAGCAGCGCGGCCGCCGCGGCGTCCGAAAGGGCAAGCCGTATGCGGAGTATCACGGCGCCGCGCTCAAGGCGAAGACCGAGTCCAACATGCGTCGCCGCGTGGCCCCGGTCGTTGTCGAGGCCGTGCGTGATGCGTGGTCGTCATCGCGGTTCCTGGCCGCCGTGCCCGGCCTCATCCACTACGGTGTCGACGACGGCCACGCGCTGCGCGCGCTGCGTCGCCACAACACGGGCATGCCCTACGGCTGTCCGGCGAGCGACGTACCGCGTCGCTGGGAGGCGTTCCGGCGCGAGCTTGCGAAGCGTCTTGCGCGGAGGGAAGACCCGGTCGAGGTCGTGGCCTGGGCCGAGTACGAGATCCGATTCGGCATCCATCCCCTCGGAGACGGATGCGGACGCTACGCAACCGCGGTCGCGGCGTGGATCATGCTTCGCAGCGGACAAAGGATCCCGAACTACGCCGTCGCGGACCGAAGCGCGTTCCACGCGGCGCTCCGCGATGGCGTCGAGAGGTTCGCTGCCTTCTACCGCACGCAGTGCGTGCGGCCGGAGGTGGGTGACGTCGACCACGGCCCTTTCGATCGAGCGACGGCTGAAGAGGTCGTCGCGTAACTCCCCCGCCCTTCGACCCGCCTCTGCCGACGCTTCGGCGGGCAGGCAAGCTCAGGGCGGGTTTTCATTTGGTACAATAGGGAACAGAGGGGACAGAGGAGACAAGGTATGCGCATTCTCGGCATTGAAACAAGTTGTGACGAGACCTCGGTCGCGGTCGTAAAGAAAGACGGCGACCGATTGGAGGTAGAAAAAAATCTCGTCTTCTCCCAAATCAAGGATCACGCTCCGTTCGGCGGCGTCGTGCCCGAGCTTGCGGCCCGTCGCCATGTTGACGTGCTTTTTCCGCTCCTTGCCTCCTCTGGCATCTCGCGCACGGGCCGATCGATCGATGCCGTGGCCGTGACCGCTGGCCCTGGGCTTGTGGCAGCGCTGCGCGTCGGTGTCGAAGCGGCAAAGACGCTCGCGCTTATCTGGGACAAGCCGCTTGTGGCCGTCAACCATCTCGAAGGTCACATCTACAGTGTCTATCTCCCTCCAACGCTTCCGACTCCGCAAGGAACGATGACGTTGTCGCCAAAGCCGCCGGAGCTTCCCTCTCTGTGTCTTATCGTTTCCGGCGGTCACACCGAACTTGTTTTGACGCGCGATCACGGCGTCTACGAGCCCGTCGGCAAGACGCGCGATGACGCGGCCGGCGAGGCGTTCGATAAGGTGGCGTACATGCTTGGCTTGGATTACCCGGGCGGGCCGTCGATTTCTCGGCACGCGGTCGAGGGGAACGCGGCGGCGATGGCGTTTCCGCGTCCGATGATTGAGAGCGACGATTTCGATTTTAGTTTTTCTGGTCTCAAGACGGCCGTGCTTGTGTATCTGAAGGCGCATTCTGTGGGCTCGCCTCAGGAGCTTGCAAATGTCTGCGCCTCGTTTCAAGAAGCGGTTGTGGATGTTCTCGTAACCAAAACGATGCGCGCGGTCGAACGCCTCGCCCCACGAAGCGTCATTTTGACCGGCGGGGTTTCCGCCAACACCCGTTTGCGCACCGAATTGGCGTATCGATTAAAAACTACGGCGCCGAGCGTCCGCGCGATTTTTGCCCCTCTCGAATTCACGAGCGACAACGCGGCCATGATCGCTGCGTCTGGCGCGTTTCGCGCTGAGCGGAAACAATTTTCCGATCCCCTGACGTTGTGCGCCGATCCAAATATTCGTCTTGCGTGATATGGAACGCGCCACCTCCTCTCTGGAAGAAACGAAACACCTCGCCGCTGAATTTGTGGCCAGCTTACGTGGCGGCGAGCTTGTGGCGCTTGAAGGCGAGCTCGGAAGCGGCAAAACCACCTTTGTGAAGGGGGTCACGGAGGCGTTTGGGGTTCACGAGGAGGTCCGCAGTCCAACCTTTACGTTGCTTCACGTGTATGAGACGCGTCATCCGTCCGTGAAATACGTGGTGCATGTGGACGCCTATCGTCTAAAGCATCCTGAGGAGCTGCGGGAACTTGGCCTTGAGGAATGGTTTGACCGAGACGACGCCGTTATTTTTGTCGAATGGCCGGGGCGGCTAGAGGGGGCGCTGCCAACACCAACAAAAACCGTGCGATTCAAGCACGGCGGGAACGCGTCGGAACGTTTTATCGAAATTTAATCGCCGCCGGTCGCCTCAAATACCTCCTCGACCGAGGTCGTTCCTTCCAGCGCTTTGAGTAGGCCATCCTGTGTCATCGTGACCATCCCCTGTTGGATGGCAAGCTTTTTCACTTCGTACTCGGAAATTTTTTCTGAAAGAGATTTGCGGATCGGATCATCCATGATAATGATTTCATAAATGCCAACGCGTCCCTTGTACCCTGTGTTGTTACAGATGTCGCATCCTTTCCCTTTGAAAAATTTTAGACCATTGACGTCCGGCACGGGCTCCCCGGAAGCCGGAGAAATTTTTGAGAGTTGAGCTTTGATTTCTTCCAGGCGTTCAGGGCTGATCGTCGTATCCGGAATTTTGCAGTTCGTATGAATGCGGCGGATGAGACGTTGGCCGATGATGGCGTTCAACGCAGGGGCCAGCAAAAACGGCTTCACGCCCATCGAGATGAAGCGGGGCAAAGCGCCCGAGGCGCTGTTGGTGTGAATGGTCGACAGGAGCAGGTGGCCGGTCAGGGCCGCGTTGATCGCAACCTCCGCGGTTTCGAGATCGCGGATTTCTCCGACCATGACCACGTCCGGGTCTTGGCGCAGGATCGAACGCAGCCCCCCGGCAAATGTGTACTGCTTGCTGTGGTCGATCTGGGACTGGTTGACCCCCGCGAGTTTGTACTCGATCGGATCCTCAAGCGTGATGATTTTGACGTCTGGCGAATTGAGTTTGCGCAAAATCGCGTAAAGCGTGGTCGTTTTTCCTGAGCCGGTCGGTCCGGTTGTGATGACCATGCCGTGAGGCTTCTCGATTTCCCGCGCCAGGCGTTTTTCCACGAGCGGACGCCAGCCAAGTTCAACGAATTCCACGTTGATGGCCGACGGTTTCAGGATACGCATCACGACCGATTCGCCCCAGGCGGTCGGGATCGTTGACACACGCACGTCCGTGTCGCCGCTTGCCAAAAAAATGGTGAAGCGACCGTCTTGCGGTTTTTCCGTGACGTTTATTTTGAGGCCACTGATCAGTTTAATGCGCGAGATCACCTTTCTCCACGCGTCATGCGGGAGAAAAGCGACTTCCTGAAGCACGCCATCAATGCGATAACGGAAAGCGATTTTTTCCTGTTCGGCCTCAATGTGCACGTCTGAAGTTCCAAACTTGAGCCCGGCGGCCATGACGATCGTCATGACGTCCGTGATGGATGCGCCGTCGATCGCTTTTTGGATATCCTTGTACGTCTCCATGCTCGACTGAAACTTCTGGAGCTCGGCGTCTGTGATTTTCACCCCCTTGATGATCGGACGAAACTTTGGGAGCGTATCGTACATTTTGAGGCCGATACGCAGGCTTTCCTCGGACACTTTATAGAGGGCGCCGTTGGCCTTGTTGCGCTCGGTCAACTGGAACAGAAGTTCCTGAATCGCTGGGTCCTTTGGGTTAAGCGCGGCCATGCGTAGTTCCGTGCCCGTGAACAAAAACGGAAGGGCCTTGAGAGATTCGGCCTGTTCTTTCGGGACAAGTTGCAGCGCTTCCGGGCTGATCGGAAAGCCTTTGAGATTGACGTAGGGCGTGCCGAATTTTCCTGCGATTTCTTGCGCCTCCGCTTCTTTTTCCTTGAGTCGCACCTCGTGCATCCTTGTTTCAAACTTTTCCGCGGTCGACTCCTCGCCCCCCTTAGCAGCCCGTTCGTTGGATCGCTTGATCAGGTCCTCAATGGATGTCAGGTCAGACATAAAAACACCGTTTACAGGTGTCAGTGTACCGCGTGCGCACTGAAAGCTCAACTATTTTTCCACCATCGATGGAGTTTTGCCTGGATCCCTTCACGCTTTTGCGCTTGGCGATAGTACAGCAACCAAACCGTGTATTGAAAAGCGGTCATGAGACCATTGGCAACGATAAACAGAATGATCATGAGCAGCGCGCCAATGACCGCACTGCCGATGTAAAGTCCACCACTGCCGAGAAACGCGGATGTCACAAGCAGTATCATCGTTGCCACAAACAGAACCGCGACCCCCACGAGCGAGAAGGCGATGACGGCAAGCGAGACGAGGAAGGTCATGAGCCCAAGCTCGAGCATGACCACCCAATGACGCCGGAAAAGTCCGATAGCTTTTTCCGCGGCAGGGAGCGGGTGATGATCGCGCTCGACCACATCAACAATGGACAAGAGCGAAAGGAGGTTGACCGCGATGAGGCATGGGAAAAAAAGGACAAACGTCACCACGTAGAACACGCCATAGAGGAGTGTTGGCTCTGTGAGATAGAGCACAAGCGGGAGGGTCGTGGCCATCACGAGCACGACCGTGAGCGCCTTGGTCACAAGATCGATCGTCAGAACGCGCCAGAAAAAATGTTCGCTTCGATGCAGGAGGGTGGACCATGTTTGCGTTTTTTTCCCACCCGCCTGAAGAACGAGAAGCGACTGAGAGCGCACCCCAAAAACCAGGACGAGAAGGCCAATAAGAATAAAGATGGTCAAGAGAACCTGTTGACGCCACGGTTCCATGAGAGAAAACCATCGTACGTATTCACGGAAGCTTTCGTAGCCCATGAAACTTCCTGCCAGGAGCTGTGCGAGGATGTCTCGACTGGCGCTGATGCGATCAAAGGCACGCAGTCCCGTTTCAAAGACGCCGCCCGTGGACACCACACCGGCGAAGATGCCAAAAACCCAAAGAGATTTACGTTCCCAAACAATGCGCCATGCATCTTTCAGGAGCTGCCGGTAGATCCCTTTGGGTTTTCGTTTGAACATATCCTCCTTCGTGTGCCACTTCTCTCCCCTATGTTGTTTGAAACAACGCCTCAAATTCGTCTTTCTCAATCGTCTCTTTTTCGAGAAGAATTTTTGCGATGCGATCAAGGTGGGCGCGTTCCTTTTTGAGTATAGCACGAGCGGTCTCCATGGCGCCATGCACGAGCGCGCTGATTTCCTCGTCAATTTTTTCCGCGAGTTTCTCGGAGTAGTCGCGCGATTCGTGGATCTCGCGGCCAAGGAAGATAAGCTCTTCCTGCTCGCCAAACGTGCGCGGGCCGAGCGCTTCGCTCATGCCGTAGCGGGTCACCAGTTGGCGCGCGAGCTTCGTGGCTTTGCGCAGATCATCGGAAGCGCCAGTGGTGATGTCGCCGAACACCTCTTTTTCCGCAACGTACCCGCCGAGCATGACCGCCAGGTCATCAATGAATTCAGCGCGCGCATGCATTTTTTTGTCCTCGGTCGGGAGCTTCAGGGTGTAGCCGGCCGCGCGTCCACGGCTGATGATGGAAATTTTATGCACCGGATCCGCGTTGGGGAGCATATGAGCGACGAGCGCGTGTCCGCCTTCGTGGTAGGCCGTGATTTCTTTTTCTTTCGGTGAGAGGATGTGACTTTTGCGCTCTGGCCCAAGCAGCACTTTTTCGATCGAGTCGAGAACATCCTCGAGCGTCACGATTTTGCGGTTTAGTCGCGCGGCGCGAATCGCGGCTTCGTTTAAGAGGTTTGAGAGGTCCGCGCCGGAGAAGCCCGGGGTCCGCTCGGCCACGCGGCGCAGGTTGATGGCTTCCTCAAGCGGTTTGTTGCGAGCGTGGATTTTCAGGATCTCCTCGCGTTCATTGATGTCTGGAAGATCAAGGACCACGCGACGGTCAAACCGTCCCGGACGCAAGAGCGCGGGGTCGAGCACATCTGGACGGTTGGTAGCCGCAATCACGATGACGCCGATGTTCGGATCAAAGCCGTCCATTTCGACGAGAATCTGGTTTAAGGTCTGCTCACGCTCATCATGGCTTCCGCCGAGTCCTGCGCCACGTTGTCGTCCGACCGCGTCGATTTCATCAACAAAAATGATGCAGGGCGCGCTTTTTTTCGCTTTGGCAAACAGGTCGCGCACGCGCGCGGCGCCGACCCCGACAAACATCTCCACAAATTCCGATCCGCTGATGTGGAAGAACGGCGCGTTGGCCTCCCCGGCCACGGCGCGCGCCATCATCGTCTTTCCCGTGCCTGGTGGACCCATGAGAAGCACGCCCTTCGGAATCTTTGCGCCAAGCTCAATGAACTTTTTCGGGTTCTTCAAAAACTCAACCTCTTCCATCAGTTCTTCCTTGGCCTCTTTGGCACCCGCCACATCCTTGAAGGTGAGACGATCTTTGGTTTTTCCGGAAAATTCTCTGGCGCTCGATTGCCCAAAGGACATGGCTCGCGCGTTTGCGCCCTGCAGCTGACGAATCATGAACCAGAAGATGACGATGAGAAGCAAGAGTGGAAGAAGCGACGGGAGGATGACGCCAAAAAGGTACGCCTGACGACTCTCATCCTCGACGCGATACTCGACGCTTGCGAGCTGCTCTGGCGTGACGCCGAAGGTTTCCAGCAATTCCGGCAGGGACGCTTCGCTTTCCTTGCGTGTGGTTTCTTTTGTGCCGTCTTGGAGCGTCACGTGAATGTCGCGTCCGGACACCGCGACCGTTTTTGCCTGGCCGTTTTGGATGTGCTCGACAAGGGTCGACATGTCGATTTCCGTTGGTTTTTCTGACCGCAGGTTGTACGTCGAAAAGATGGCCCCGAGAACGAGGATCCCCAGAAGAAAGAGGATGATGTTTTTGGAAAGAGGTTTCATACGCCCGATCTGTGTCTTTTATTCTGTTTTTGCTTCCTCGATTTGGCTTTCCTCCGGAACTTCCGCTTCGGTTTCCTTTGGCTCATGGATCGCTTTGATCGAGAGTCCAAGACGATGTTCCTTGGGTTCAATCGAGACGACTTTAAAGTCGAGCGTGTCTCCTGCCTTGCCGATCGTCGTGACGTCCGCGACCGGTTTTGCTGAGAGTTCGGACACGTGGGCAAGGCCGTGGATTTCCGGGTCGAGTTCGACAAAGAATCCAAACGGGTTCACCTTGAGCACCTTTCCTTTCACGATGTCGCCCACCTTGAATTTTTCGTGAACGCGCGTCCATGGATCTTCGACCAGCTTGCGGATCGACAGGAAGATCTTGCTTCCTTCGATGCCGATGATTTCGGCCTTCACCTGCTCGCCGACTTTCAAGAGGTCGCGTGGGTGGTCAATACGCTGCCAGGCGATCTCGCTTATGTGCACAAGCCCTTCGAGCGTATCGAATTTTACGAACGCGCCGAAGTCCGCAAGCGCTGTGACCTCGCCCTCGATGATATCGCCCACTTTGAAGCGAGAGATGGTATCCTTCTGACGCTCTTCCCACACCGCCTTTTCCGAGACGATCAATTTATTGTCATGCTCGTTGACATCGATGACGCGCACGTCCATGGATTCCCCAACGTATGTTTTGAGCTTCTCGAGGATTTTTGTTTTGTCCCCTCCCGTGACGCGCGGGTAGTGATCCGGGGACAGTTGGGAGACGGGAAGAAACCCGGTGATGTGATTGACGGAGACGATGAGGCCACCCTTGTTGGCCTCGAGGATTTTAATCGCCATAACCTCGCCGGTTGTGAAGAGCTTGCGCAATTCTTCCCAGGCGCGCCGTTGTCCGGCAAAGCGGAACGATAGTTCGACATCGCCATTTTCGTTTTCGAGATCAATGACCGTTGCTTCGACGCCATCGCCAGCCTTGAGATTTTTGTAGATAGCGGACTCGGCGAACAATTCGCGGCCACGCACGACCCCGGTGGTGACCCCTTCGATGTCAATGCGCACCTCGCGACGGCTCGCGGAGATGATCTTGCCGGTTACGACATCCCCGACTTTCGGGACTTTCAAATACCCACCGTCGGTGAGGAGTTTGCCAAATGCGGAATCCTCCTTGATCTGCTTGGCGACTTTCTTGGTTGCCATAATGGTCCGGCAGGCGGAGGCCGAGCAGGAGCCCGGTTTTGGCCCGACGGGGTTAGGGGTAATAAGGTGGGTGGATGGTATCCCGAGCCGACAGTCTTGGCAAGTCCGGTTTACAGCAGTCTTTTGGCAGGAGGCCCTTTTAGAGCTTCTCGATTTAGGCTATCGTGTTCGCATATGTCCCACCCCCACCAATCCCTTTTGCGCGAATATAAATACGCGATCGATCACCTCGTGCCGAGCGTGCCCAAGGAGGTCAAAGACGAAGCGACAAAAATGTACGCATCGCTCACCACGAACGAACAGGCGACCGAAGAGCAAATCGTGGAAGCTCTCGCAAAAACAGGAAGGAAAGAGTATCCGCACCGCCACGCGTATCACGAGCTCACCCAAGAAGTGGCGCGCGCGAAACTTCTCAAGATGGTGAGCGAGCACGTGGAGCCGGGCGTGCAAAAAAAGCTCGCCAAACTTTTGGAAACCGGCGCGAGTCTTGAAGAGATCGTGCGCAGCGCGCTGTTTGAGGAGCAATTTTCTCCGGAGGAGCGCTATCAGATCCAGGATGGGATCATGGATGCCGAGGAACATTTGCGGGAAGAACTTTCTTCAACGATCGAAACGCAAAAGTCCGCTTACGATGCGTTGGTTTTGAAATACCAGTCGCAGATGGAGGAAATTCAAAAGCATATTGATCGCTTGAAGGAGCTTGCGAACAAAGGTCCAAAATGGAAGGACGAGATCCTCGACAAAGCTCGATTGATCGAGAGCGGATGGGCCGTGACGGAAAAAGACCCGGAGCTAGAAACGGTTAAAAAGGAGATCGAATATTGGCGCGGGACGCTCGGAGAAGAGGTCTGACTCCCCGCCTTGTTTTTGGCTCCCCTTTGTGATACATTGAGCGCGTCATTTTAGACGCGTTTTCCGTTATGAACATCTCCTGGCACGGACTTTCCTGCTTTGAAATCACTTCAAAAACGCCAGACGGCGAGGTGGTCCTCGTGATCGATCCGTACGACAACGCGACAGGACTCCGCTTCCCGCGCACCCTGACCGCCAACATCGTGGCCGTGAGCCACGATGCCGAAGACGCGAACAACACGTCGGCTGTGCAGGGCGATCCGTTCGTGGTCGATATGCCTGGCGAATACGAGGTGCAGGGGATGTTTGTGTACGCGCTTCCCGCGTCACTCCAAAAGGGCGGACGCGACCACAGGATTTTTCGCGTCGAACAGGAAGGGATGCGGCTGGCGCACCTGGGCGCTTTGGACAGAATTTTGACGGATGAGGAGCTGCAGCAGCTTAACAATATTGACATTTTGATGATTCCGGTTGGCGGCGGTCGCGTGCTCACGGCCAAACAAGCGGTCGAGGTGATTGGCCAGATTGAGCCACGCGTGGTGATTCCTATGACGCATGCCGTCCATGGGGTGAAGGAGTCTTTTGGAAGCGTGGATGGATTTTGCAAAGAACTTGGCGTGTGCCGACGCGAGGAGGCCACGAAATACAAAGTGTCGCGCAAAGACCTCCCCGAGGAGGATATGCTCATCATGGCGCTGCAACGCGCATAGGTATGGTTACATCCGACGACATTGTGATCAAACAGATGCCGCATGAACAGCGGGTGAAATTTTATGTATGTGTAGGAGGGACGATGGTCATCGTTCTTGTGGGCTGGGTTCTGACCATGCGCGATCAGATTTCCCAGGTGTCGTTTATCGCATCAACGCCGGTCCTCCAGGACGTGAAGGAGGGCATTCAACAGATCACCGCCGAGGTGAAAGCAAACACAAACGCACCGGCCGCCGAACTCGAGGCAGCCGTGAACGCCATCATGGAACCCGTGGTCGAAGGGGTGGAACAGAGGCAGGAAGTCCAGGATATCGTCGGCGAAATCATGGCGGAGTCGTTGAGTGATGGAGTGGCTCCGTGAAGGTATGGCGAAAAAGAAAGAAGAACAATTTCCAGATGAGGTTGGCGCAGACATTGCGGTAGGGAAGCTTGAACCGCGCGACATCTCAGACGAGATGCGCGACGCGTATTTGGATTACGCCATGTCCGTGATTGTCTCGCGTGCCCTGCCGGACGTGCGAGACGGCTTGAAGCCCGTGCATCGCAGGATTCTCTATTCCATGTGGTCAACGGGGTTGCGTGCGAATGCGCGTTTCAAAAAATGCGCGACCGTGGTCGGCGACGTGCTTGCCAAATATCATCCCCACGGCGACTCGGCTGTCTACGACTCGCTTGTGCGTCTGGCGCAGGATTTTTCTATGCGCTACCCGCTCGTGAAGGGTCAAGGAAATTTTGGTTGTTTCACAAAAGACACGAGGGTGCGATTGACAGACGGTCGTGACGTCAGTTTTGAAACCCTCTGCGAGGAGGCGAGGGTCGGCAAGCAGAACTACACCTACACAGTTAACCAGAAGGGCTTGATCGCCGTTTCGAAGATCAAAAACCCGCGTCTGACAAGAGAGAAAGCGGAGCTTGTGAAGGTTGTGCTGGATAACGGGGCGGAGATTCGCTGCACTCCGGATCATCGTTTCATGATGCGCGACGGTTCGTACCGGCAGGCGGAGGCGCTTGAGGCAGACGATTCCCTCATGCCGATGTACACCCGGCTTTCAGAAAAGACCGATCGTTTGAATCGCGACAACTATCTTCTCGTCCTCCAGAATGCGACCGGCGAATGGATGCCGGCGCACCATCTGGCGGACCGTTACAACCTTTCGACGGGCGCGTACGGGGAGTCGGCCGGCCGAGTCCGGCATCACGTTGACTTCAACAAACTCAACAATAATCCGGACAACATTCGTCGGATGCGGTGGGGCGAGCATTGGAAAATACATTATTCCCATGCCGCGGCCCAACACCAGGATCCGGAGTACCGACGCAAGATTGCGGCTGGTCGAAAAGCATTTTGGGGTGATCCCCACAACCGAAAGCGCCAAGCGGACCTCATGTCAAAACGGAACCTCGAGAACTGGAAAGATGCGGATTATCGCTCCCGGATGAGCCAGGAGTTGAGCCGTATCAACAAGGAGCATCATCAGGCGCATCCGGAGCTGGGCAAGGCATTCGGAGAGCGCACCGCGCAGCGTTTAAAGGCATTGTGGCAAACGCCCGAATATAAAACGTTGATGCGTGAGAGGATCACGCGCGCGAACCAAAGTCGGCTGACCAACGCAACGGGCCGGAAAAAGTTTTTGGCTATCTGCATGAGAGCCCTTGAAGAGTGTGGCAGCTTAACGGCCGAAACGTATGAATGGTGTCGGCTTCGGGTATATCCGCATGGCGCGGCGCCGCTTTGGGCCACAGGGCTTCGTAAGCATTTTCAGAATAACGTCGAGCTGGTGCTCCATGCCCTCAATGGGAATCACCGCGTTGTTCGTGTTGAGCGTCTGGCCGAGCGCGAGGACGTTTATGATCTTACGATTGACGGCACGCACAACTTTTGCCTGGCAGCCGGTATTTTCGTCCACAACTCGCTCGACGGGGATTCCGCGGCCGCGTATCGCTACACGGAATCCAAACTCGAGGGGCTTGCCGAGGAATTGCTTGCGGACCTCGAAAAAAACACGGTCCACTTTCGTCCGAATTTCGACGGGGCGCACGAGGAGCCCGCGGTGCTTCCGGGCAAACTCCCCAATCTCATTCTCAACGGCACGCTTGGGATCGCCGTGGGCATGGCGACCAGTATTCCTCCGCACAACCTGACCGAGGTGTGCGACGCGGTGATACACCTCATCGAGAAACCGGATGCGACCATTGACGGGCTCATGGAATTTGTGAAGGCCCCGGATTTTCCAACCGGGGGGCTCATCTACAACGTGAACGACATCAAACAGGCCTATGCCACAGGCAAGGGCGGGATTGTCACGCGCGCCAAAACGGAAATTGTCGAAGACAAGAAGGGGAACTTCCGTATTCTCGTGCACGAGATTCCGTACCAAGTGAACAAGGCGACCCTCCTTGAGAAGATCGCCACGCTGGTCCGAGAGAAAAGGATCGAGGGGATCAAGGATCTGTGGGACGAGTCCACCAAGGACGGCGTTCGGATCGTCGTCGAACTTAAAAAAGACGCGTTCCCCAAAAAGATTTTGAATCGTTTGTTTCAGCTGACCCAGCTTCAGGACACGTTTCATGTGAACATGCTGGCTTTGGTCGATGGGATCCAGCCGCGCATTCTGAACCTCAAGATGATTCTTGAGGAATATCTCAAACATCGATACGACGTCGTGCGTCGGCGCACCCAGTTTGATTTGGATCGCGCCCAGGAACGCGCTCATATTCTCGAGGGTCTCAAGATTGCGCTTTTGCACATCGACAAAGTGATCGAGACGATCAAAAAGTCAAAGGATCGCGACGACGCGCGTGAGAATCTTGTGAAACGGTTCAAACTCTCCGACGTGCAGGCGACGGCGATCCTTGAAATGCGCCTGCAGCAGCTTGCCAATCTCGAGCGATTGAAGATCGAGCAGGAGTACGAGGAGAAGATGAAACTGATCGCCGAACTCGCATCGATTCTGAAGTCCGAGAAAAAATTGAGGGGGATCGTAAAGGACGAGGTGGTGGCGATGAAAAAAACCTATGGCGATGAGCGGCGCACGGCGATCGTGAAACAGGGCGTCAAGGATTTTTCGATGGAAGACATCATTCCAGACGTGCCAACGGTCGTCATGATTACGCGCGGCGGTTACATCAAACGTGTGTCTCCGGACGCCTTTCGCACCCAAGAGCGCGGCGGCAAAGGGGTCATGGGACTCACCACAAAAGAAGAAGACGAGGTCGAAGACCTGTTTTCGACGACCACGCACCGCGACCTGTTGTTTTTCACCTCGCGCGGTCGAGTGTTTAAACTCAAAACTTATGACGTGCCGGAAGCCAGCCGCACAGCCAAAGGGACCGCGCTCGTCAATTTCTTGAATCTGGCGCCAGGAGAAAAGGTGTCAGCCACGCTCTCGCTTTCGCGCGACGACGGCACGAAGTACTACATCATGATCACGAATAAAGGCACGATTAAGAAGACGGAGATCGACGAGTACGAAAATATTCGCCAGAGCGGGCTCATTGCGATCAAGCTCAAAGACGGCGACAATCTGGAATGGGTGAGGCCGACGACCGGAAACGACGACATCATGCTGGTGACCGCGGGTGGTCAGGCGATTCGATTCTCGGAGAAGGGGGTAAGGCCGATGGGGCGCGTTGCCTCCGGCGTGCGCGGCATTCGTCTCAAAGGCAATGACGAGGTCGTGGGCATGGATGTGGTCAGGGCGCAGACATCCGGCAGAGTCGGATCCGGCCTTCAGGCTGGAAAGAAAGGCAAAGCACAGCCGCATTTGCTCGTGGTCATGGAACACGGTTTTGGCAAACGCACGCCGATTGACGAATATAAGCTTCAGGGTCGCGGAGGTTCTGGAATCAAGACCGCCAATGTGACGAAAAAAACCGGCAAGGTGGTTGCCAGTCGTCTGCTTGAGGCCGAGGATGCTCGAGACCTTTTGGTCATCTCGGTCGGTGGGCAGGTCATTCGCACACGGCTTTCCTCCGTGTCCGTGCTCGGTCGCGCGACCCAAGGGGTTCGGATCATGCGCTTTAAAGAAGAAGACGATCGCGTGGCGAGCACGGCTATTGTGTAACAAAAAATCCGGCCGGAGCCGGAATTTTTGTTTAGCGTCGAGCGGGAGTTTGTCGGGTGAAGCTCGACTCGTATGAAGTGACAATGCCAGATGTAGTGTCCCATTACAGTCTTCTCCCATAAACGGCGGCCGCAGGAGAACGCCTACGTCGAACGCAGCCACCGTACCGACGAAGAAGCTGTGAATTACGAAACTCGTTCTGTATCTGAATCCTGAGCAACGAAAAACAACC
>CAYJVP010000023.1:0-15018 GCA_964373615.1 uncultured Gammaproteobacteria bacterium
GGTTGTTTTTCGTTGCTCAGGATTCAGATACAGAACGAGTTTCGTAATTCACAGCATGAAGGGCGTGAGCCGGAGTCCCCGGTCAATTCTCCGGGGAAGTCGTCCCGGAGGCGACCTCTTCAACCGCTGCGGCCGTCACGTTGAGCGCGGCGACGAGCAGCTGTTCGGTTCGCTCTGCCACCAACGGAAAGAAGAACCGCAAGAGCAGAAGAACCATGAGGAGGAAAAAGAGCTCGCGCATACGGGACCGGATACATTCCTTCCGAGGAAGGTCGAGGGGGTCGACGACGTCCCCTCTTTTTTGATCCTCCCCGGACAAAAGCCCCGCTCTCACCAAAGAGCGGGGCTTTCAACCGGAGCGGATTCAAATAAAAAGTATCATATAAAAACCCTTTCGTCAACAGTGCCGACGATCAGGGCGTGTTTGATGCGGGCGATCCACGCCTGAGAACCTCCTCCATGAACCCTTCCAACTGATCCACGTAATGCGACATGGACATCGCCGCGACCGAGGCGCGGATCTCCGCCGAGCGCGACCAGAAACGCTCTGCGTCCTGCGCGAACGATTCGATCGCTTGGGTCCAGGCGGCCACATCGCCAGGCGGCACCAACAGGCCGTTGTCACCATGGCGGACCAGTTCGCCAACGCCGCCGATGTCGGACGCGATCACAGGCACGCCAGACTGCAAACTTTCGTAAATAATCGTCGGGGAATTTTCATGACACAGCGACGGCACGACCGTCGCGTCCGTACATTCGAGAAGGTTTTGCAACGACTCCGTCGAAACAAGACCGTGATAGGTGACGCGAGGATCACGTTTTGCACGCTCGCTGATATACGCTGCCATGACTCCTTCCCCGGCCACGTGCAATTCAACGGGAACCCGCACCCGATCCACCGCATCCAAAATTTCCATGAGCCCCTTGTGCGGCGCGAGCTGCCCGGCAAAAAGCAAACGCACAGCATCCTGTGTGCGCTCTTTGCGTTGCACTGCAGGGAAACTTGGCGCGGGATTTGGCAGCACCCGCACGGAGGTGTCCCCAAAAAATCCTCGCTCGCGATAAAAGTCGGCGAGAAAGTGAGAAGGGGAGATCACCAAATCCGGTCGCCCAAGCAAGCGGCGTACTTGTTGTTCGTACCATCCTCGGGTAACCCGCTCGAGCCACGGAAGCGGACGTCCGTGCAGCAGAAGACCGCTTGGCACAGACAGTTGAATATCGTGAATCGTATGGATGAATGGGATATCAAGTCGACGCATCGCATCAGCCACGCGCATGCCGATCCCTTTCAGGTTGTGTGTAAGCACCACATCGGGTTGCTGGTCGCGCAGAATTTTTTCAACCCGTGCCGCCGGCGCCGGTGACCACAGATCAATAAGGTGCCAGAGCGCCCGAACAGGATACGGATACTGATAGTCATACAACACGTGGTAAAGATTGGCCGGGAAAAACCGGTAGACCGCTTCCGGGGACGGTGCGCGCAATTCTGGCTCGAGTTCGTGCCGATCGCGCATGGGAACGGTGGAAATCACAAACACGTCATGGCGCCGGTGGGCCAGCTCTGTCACGATGCGCTGTACGACCCGCTCTGCCCCTCCCCGACTCACGGGAGGATATAAATTGCTGATGATACCGATCTTCATATCGCGTGGACCCACTCACGATACACTTCCTCCAAGCGATCCATCAACCGATCCCATGCAAAATCCTGTTCGGCGCGACAACGCGCAGCAGCCCCAAGCCTTGTGCGTGTCCGAGGCTCTGTGAATATCCGACGCAACACACTTCCGAGTTCACGCGTGTCTCCAGGGGCCGCCAAAAGACCGGTCTGTTCGTGAAGGACAACCCCGCGCACGCCGGGAAGGTCCGAGGCAATCGTGGGGATCCCTGTCGCGGCCGCTTCAAGCGCCACCAACCCGAACGCCTCCGTGCGATCAACCGACGGAAAAACGTGCACATCAACCGCGCGATAATAGTTTGGCTTATCTGCATCGGAAACATTCCCAAGAAAATGAAGACGATGCTTGCATCCCTGCGCGGCCGCCGTCGCTTCAAATGACGCGCGCAAATCACCGTCCCCGATCACGATCCCCTGCCACGGCAGGTCCGCGAGTTCACGAAGCGCCTCAAGCAGCACCGCAAGCCCCTTAAAATAATGCGCCTGGTCCAGTCCACCGATGAATAAAAAAGTTGGAACATCGAGAGGAATCCCGAGGCGCTCGCGCAACGCGTCGTCGCGTCCCGGATGAAACCGTTCCGTGTCAACGCCAAACGGCAACACGCGGGTCTTCCTCCGCGCCTCTTCGATGTCCCACAGCGCGCTGCTGCGCGCGTACTCATCAGAGCTTACCAAAATCCGATCAACTCGCTCCACAATCCACGGGAACAGCGCCCGACGATGCGCGTCAAAAATCACTTGCTTCAATCCCTTGCCGACCACATCGTGATGATAGGTCATGATAAGCGGCTGATTCGGCCGAATGTATTTGCGCACGATAACCGGCTCCGCACCGCCAAAAAACGGATAATGGAGATGCACGAGATCAAATCCCTTCAGACGATACGCCAAGGAGGGCATCACGCCCGCGTTTCCAAAATGCATCGGGGATGGAATCCGATGAACGTAGGCAGGGTCGTCCGCCACACGGCGATAGCGCGGCGTAAACACGTGCACGTGGTGACCTCGAGCGCGCAACCGTTCTGTGTATTCATAGGCAATGCTTCCCATGCCTCCACGATACGGCGGATAGGTTGAGACGACTTGAGCGATCTTCACATCTACCAAGTGATAAGCCATTTGAGCAGACGCCAGAGAGCGACGAGCATCGGGTTGCCGAACGTGTCGACGGCCGGATTGCTCGTTTCCTGATGCTCGATCTTGGCGGTCCATAGCCGCACAATCTCACGATCGGCAACGGTGCGCAACAGCGCGGATGTGCGCCGCTTCTTCCACACGTACATCCAGGTCGACGGCTTCAGGAGCGCCCTATAGACCTTCATTTTCTCGCTGATCCATCCCCCTCTCACGGCAAAAAACACCAAGGCAATCTCGAGCGCGGCCATGAACGGAATGAGAAGAAGGAGGGTCGGAAGTTTCAGATGCGAGGTGTGCACAAGAATGCGATTGCGCTCCATCCAAAAAAACTTCGCCACGCTGCGTTTGAATTCGTAATGGTGATAGACGATCGATGTTTTTGAGAATACATTTTTGAAACCCGCAAGACGAATGCGCCACCCAAGTTCAAGGTCTTCGTGATAAAGGAACAAGAACGGATCGAGCAGACCAACTTTTTTTAAAACGGATGCGCGATACAGCGCCGCGGCTCCGCTTGCGTAATTGATCTCGGCTCCGTCTGGAATCGCCACATCACGCACGGGCCGGCCATTGTCACGCACAAATCCAAACCCGAGAAAATGGACCATGCCTCCTGTCGAGTTCACCACGTCCGGCTTCTGCCAAAGCAACATGAGGGACTGCACAGATCCGATCGTCTGATCAGACTCGGCAAGTTTTACCGCTTCCGTGATCGCATCAGGATGAAACTTCGCATCATTGTTCAACAAATACACGTAATCGACACCTTCAAGCAGCGCGTGATTCATCCCGATGTTGTTGCCGGCCGCGAACCCTTCGTTCGTGGGATTGGGAAAAAACGTGACGTGGGGGATCGTGACGTCGGACTTCGGCAGCATGCGCTCGCGGATCACCTCGGCACTCCCGTCTGGAGAGTTGTTATCGACGACGATAAACTCCACTCGCTCACGCGGATAACGCAGAGCCTCTAAAGACGAAATCACCTCGTCGATGTACGGACGGGTGTTATACGATAGATAGACGATGGCAACACGCGGCTCGTTCATTCCTTCTCCTGTTCCTTGAGCGCGATCGTCCGGACAAGTTTGGTCACATCCCGCTCCACGTCCTCAATTTTTACGTACAGCCTGAACACCAAATAAAAAAGCGCGATAAGCGAAACGTAGATCGCCAGATCAACGCCGCGACCAACACCGACCAGACGGGCGGCCATTTCCGTGGTTTGCGGCAAGAGTCCGACCACGCCCACGACGACCCAAAACAATACCCATCCGGCAAGCTTTTTTCGATCCAGGCGACCGGCGCGAAACTGCTTCCAGGTGCGAGCAAGCGCAAACAAGGCGAACAGAACGACGAGAATCTGAATGAGCAACATAGTCACCCTGCGATGCGGCGCAGCACGAGTTTCGCTAATGTCTTTAATCCCACAAAAAAATTCTGCCCCTTCGAAAGCGAATAGTCGCTATAAATCGCCGTGATCGGCACCTCTGCAATCGTGAGACCCTTGATGTGCGCTTCATGAATGAGCTCCGAAGAAACCTCCATGCGGTTTGTTTTGATCTCAATGGTTTCCACCGCATAGCGCGTACAAGCACGAAACCCAGACTGGCTGTCTGTCACGCGCGCACCGAATAACAAATACGTCACGAGGTTCCCAACGAGGGTCGCAAGTTTGCGATGCACGGGCATCCCCTTGAGCTTCGTCAGCATGCGTGATCCGATCACGAAATCCGCTCCGCGGTTTATCGCTTCCACAAAACGAGGGATCTCCGCGGGATCATGTTGACCGTCCGCGTCAAGCGTCACGATGACATCGGCGCCGTGCCGAAGAGCGGCAGCAAACCCCGTGCCGATGGCCGCCCCGAGACCGCGATTGATGACGTGCGAATACACGCACACGCCGTGCGCACCGGCCGCCTCGGCCGTGCGATCCTGCGAGCCGTCGTTCACCACAATGATTTCATCAACGAACGGTTTCGTTTTTTCGAGCACCTCGCCAATGGCCGTTGCTTCGTTGTAGGCGGGAATAACCGCAACCGTCTTCATAGCGTGGTCAGCAAAATTTTGTTCGCCCTGATGTAATCGATTGTCTTCTTGAGTCCATCCTCAAGTCGCGTGAGCGGAAACCATCCAAGGTCGCGAGCTCGAGCAGTGTCCGGAAGCCCGAGTTCGGTCAAAAACACGAGCGGTTTTTCGTAAACGACCTTCGATGTCGATTGCGTCATCTCGATAATTTTCTTTGCGACATCGGACATTTTCAGATCAACATCCGAACCGATATTCACGGGACCCGTGCCGGCCAATGCCTTCATGACGCGCATGAGCGCATCCACCGCATCGTCGACATACAAAAGGGAAGTCGTGAATGCTTCATCGCCGTAAATCACCAGGTCTTTCCCGTCGATCGCATTCAACACAAAATCTGGAATGAGTTGGCCGTCAAAAAGCGGCATGTGCGGACCGTAGGTGCGAAAGACGCGCGCAATTTTTGTGTCAATGCCGTGCACCTGACGGTACGTCTCAAACATCGTTTCGGAAAACCGCCGTCCTTCGTCATAACAGCCACGCGGAGAAAGGTGACTCACGACACCCTCGTCCGACTCCTTAAACACCTTGTGATCTACCGAACGCGGACCATACACGACCGAAGACGAGGCAAGGAGCGCTTTCGAGCGATACTTCACCGCGATCTCAAGCACGTGATAGTTGCCAACGGAATTGGCAAGCAGCGTCTGGATCTTAAACTGGTCAAAATTCTTGATCGACATGGGGCACGCCAAGTGGTAGATCTCCTGAATGCCCTGAAACGGAATCTTGAAAGCGGACAGCTCGCTGAATTTTTCAAGGTCAAACGGCTGGTTGATGTCGAGGCGCAGGAATTGAAAATCCGAGTTCGAAAGCAGACCCTCGATGTTGCGCACATGAGAGGTGACGAAGTTATCAATGCAAATAACCCGCACGCCGTCACGCAACAGGCGCGCGCACAGGTGCGAGCCGATAAATCCGGCTCCACCGGTCACGAGCACGTTTTTTTTCTCAAAAATGTGGTCGGGCATAAGAAACGTTACACCAGGAAACGGGACTGAATGCAGCGAGGCCAACTTAGCTGGCCGAGGACTGTTCGAGCTAACGGCTAATGGCTAATGGCTAAGTAACTATCTTACCACACGGCGAGGTAGATGCCGTCCCCAGGTTCGCTTCCATCCGTAAAAAAACCACCTATCGCTTCCCCATCCCCGTCTCCGCCAGAGGCGGATCCGCCTTCGGCGGAAAAGATCCGCACGTGCGGCCCGCCGCCAGGGCCTGCCGCGGTATAAATCTCCGCTGTTCCGTTCCCGTCAATGTCGCCCACGGCGATGCGTACCCCGCCGCGGAACGCCTCGTCATAGGCAAAAAACGAAGCCCTCACGTTGCCTCGCTTGTTAAAAACGCGCACATGCGGCCCGCCGCCCACGTCCGTGCCGGTCACAATCTCCTCAACACCGTCTCCGTCGACGTCCCCGGTTCCGACAAAAATCCCCTTATTATACGTCGGCGCATACGCGTCAAACTCAGCGATAAACGCTCCGCTCGCCTCGTATACGCGCACGCGCGGTCGGCCACCGGCTCCAAGTCCCACCACGATTTCGTCCTCCCCGTCGCCATCCACGTCTCCCGCGGCCACACGCAAACTTTTCGAGGTGGCGTCAAACGGACGAAAAAACTCGCGTTGCTCTCCGTTCATATCGAAGATGCGCACTTCGCCGCCGCCGCCCGCGTCCGGCGAGACGATAATCTCATCCACCCCGTCGCCGTCAACATCACCTGCAGCCACAAAGACACCGTGATGCTGGTCCTGATCATACGCGAAAAACTGTCCACGCAAACTTCCATCGTTCTCAAAAACGCGCACCTGCGGTCCGCCGCCTGGCCCTGCCACGGTTACGATCTCATCCACCCCGTCGCCATCCACGTCCCCCATGGCCACGCGCACACCACCGCTGAATGCACCTCCGTAGGCATCAAACGACGTAAGCTCGTTCCCTGCCCCATCAAACCGCGTCACGGTTGGCGGCGCGCCAGAGGCGACAGATACCACAAGCGACCGACTTCCGTTCCACTCAACCTCGGAGGCAGCCGTAGCGCCGAAGCTTGGCGCGATCGCAAGCGCCTGCGCAATGTTCAACCGCCCAGCGCCCATTTGACCCTCCGCGTCTGTTCCTTTTTCTGCCACTGGATCCACGGACAGCTTCAAAATCGTACGCACCTGGCCTGGAGTGAGCCCAGGATAGGCCCCAAGGAGAAGCGCCGCAGCGCCCGAGACCATGGGCGCGGCGACCGACGTGCCGGACCAATACCCGCCGTAATACTCGGACAGATCCGGCTCATCCTCGTCATAAAACATCGCGCTATAGACGTCGACGCCGGGAGCCGAAATGTCCGTGCAGTCCGATCCGTAGTTGGAGAAATCCGCGCGGCGATCTTCATCGTCCGTCGCCGCCACGCCGATCACCAGATCTTCGTCGTCCGTCGTGAAACAGGCGGGATACACCGGCGCGCCATTCAAACTCACCCCTTCGTTCCCAACCGCGGCCACCACCACGACCCCACGGTCATGCGCGGTCTCAATCGCCTGCAAGAGTCCCTCGTCAAGATCAAACCCGGAAAAACTCAAGTTAATAACGTCCGCCCCGTTTTGCACGGCGTAATCAACGGCACGACGCGCACGACCCGAATCCCCCGAGCCAAACTTGTCGAGAATCCGAAGCGGCATGATTTTGACGTCCCAATTGACGCCCGCGACGCCTTCCTCGTTGTTGCCAACCGCACCGATGATCCCGGCAATAAACGTCCCGTGCGCAACCGCTTCGGCATCAAAATTTCCACTCGTAGACGGTTCCGGCGTTCCATCGCCATCAAAAAAATCCCATCCGTTCACATCATCCACATAGCCATTGCCGTCATTGTCGCGGTTGTCATTCGGCGCCTCGCCCTCGTTCGTCCAGATCTGATCTTCAAGATCGGGATGATCCAAATCCACGCCTGTATCAAGCACCGCGACCACGATTTCCGAAGAACCGGTCGTTGTGTCCCATGCGTCGTAAGCATCGATCTGATCGAGATACCACTGCTCGGAAAGCTTGGGGTCGTTTGGCGTCTGCGCAAAAACGGCCCACGGCGCGCCGAAGATTTGCATCCCGCACAAAACAGCAACCGCAAACCGCCTTTTCATATCTACTCGCGTTCCTCCTTCTCGGCCTGCGCTTTTGCGGCGCGGACCTCATCAATCAGCTCGTCAATCGTCTCATCGTCAGGGTCGAGTCGTCCCGCGACTTTGTAGTGAGAGATCGCCTCATTATATTTTTCGTTTACGGCATACCACTCTCCCAATCGTTTCAGAAGCCCGGGCGTCTGACCGAGGGTCGCGATAGCCTCTTCAAGAAGCGTCTGAATCTCATCCTGGCGCTCGGGAAAATATTCATCGAGCAAATCCGCAAGCTTCAAATACGTCACCTCATACGGCGAGACGTTGAGCGCGGCGCGCCAACGATCCAGAGCCCCTTGATAGTCTCCCATCTCACGCAGAGCCTGACCAAGATTTTCAAGCGCAGGCGCATCCTTGGGGTGCGTTGAAAGAATATTTTCGTACTGCTCTTTCGCGCTAGAGAGGTCCCCGTACGCATACTTCAAATTGCCGAGTTGGAGTAATTGGCTGATATCGCGCTCGGGATTGCTTGCGATGGCCGCCTCAAGCGTTGCGATGCGCAGCTCAAACTCGGCTTTCACGTTGTCTGAAAGCCCACGGTCCACCCAGGTCACAAACTCCGTCTCACCCGTTCCCTCATCAGAGACATCAATGTAATCGCGGTACCAAAGGAATCCAACCGCAAGCAGGACGATGAGTGCCGCTGAAAGCGCAATGGGCTTCACGTGCCAGCGATGTTCCGGGGGGTGTGGTTCTAGCATAACGCTCAAAATAGTACCCGAAATGACCCGAACGTTTCAAGTCTGTACCGACACTAAGTGACGGTACACATCCAGTACCGTCACTTAGTGTCGGTACTGGAAAACTGAAAACCCTGCGCGAAGCAGGGTTTTCAGCTCCTCGGCATCCACGAACCGCCTTCGCTTGCGCGTTGGCGGTTATCGCCTCGGTCTCGCCCAGAACCTTGGAATCCTCCTTGGTCCGTGGTTCCGCTTTCACGGAACCGTTGCGAGGGTGAGGCGTGTGGATGGGCGAAGATGCATCTCAAAGAGATGAATTGAGGGTGCGCGAGTCCGCCGAAGTCCCGCGGAGCGGGACAAAGGAGGAAGTCGTCTTCACGACCGTATCCACCCGTGCCGAAGCCAGGCCAGGTGGATCACGCGTTCCTCGGGGAGTCAAACCATCCTTCGCTCCTTGCGGAGCTATGGAGGGCTTGGGACTCCGTTCAGTGGAGGGGCGGACAAGCCACCCCTCCCACTGCTGATCGCCCTATACCCAGACCTGCCCCAAGCGGAGCGAGAGCTCTGCTTAAGCGAAGTCAAAGGATTAGTAGCTGATCGTGCCACCGGTGACCGGCAAGTTGCGTATAAGGTCGCCGTCAATGTCACCGCTGTCGTCGTCGTCGTCGGCTGCGGCGCCGGCACCCTCGGTGTCATCCTCCCAGCTGATCGCGTCGAATGCACCTTGGTCGTCGGCTTCCTCCTCATCAGGGAGGTCAATGCGGATCGAGTCGTCGTCCGTTGAGCTGGCACCCGTGGTGTCAACGCGCAGGACGTAGGTCACCGTTTCGCCGGCTCCGATTTCTTGAGCGCCGTCATCGGCATCCTCAAAGTCAAGCTCGGCAAATGCGACGTCTTCTCCGGCAGTGCAGTCGCCGCCCGCGTCGTCCAAGAACGTCCAGGCGTCGTCGTCTGCGTCCGCGTCGAGTTTCGTCGAGGAGTCGTCAGAGTCGTAGATGTCCCACAGATCAACGTCGTCAAGTTCGCCGCAGGTGTTCCAGTCGGAAGCGCCACCATCAGTGGACGTGACCTTGAACAGGATTTCGTTCAGCTGAACGAATCCACGCGAGTCAGCCGCAAGGTTGAAGCGGAGCACCTCCGAGAGTCCTGGCACGCCAGCGCCCGATGGGCTGCCGGATGCGAGGGAGAGTGTTGGCTTAGACTTGCGGAGAACGAACTCGTCGGCTGGGACGTCCGCGCCCACGTCACCCTCATCGATCGTCTCGCCAGAGGAGGCACCAACGGCTTCGAAGGAACCTGCGTCCGTGAGATCAAGGGTAAGGTCAAACGTGTCGCCGGAATCCGCGCCTGTGGAGGACACGGTGCCCGTGTTCACCGTCACGGTGATGGACTCGGTCGAGCTGGTTCCGACATAGCAGGTGAGGTTTTCAAACGTCACCTCGCCGCCGGAAAGGAAGCCGGTCTTTGTGACCTCTTCGCCGTCGACATCCTCACAGGACACGACCACGGAGTCAGCCACGTTATCGTCCCCGCCGTTTTCGAAGGTCAACGTTTTGACCGTGAACGGTTCATCGTCCGCGTCGAACTTCCAGACACCAACCTCAACGTCGGTGTCGTCGCCTAGAATAATGGTCGCGTTCGGGCTGGAACCGGAGAGAGTAATTGTCAGGTCTCCAGCGTCCGTGACCACCACCACCACCTCGGCATCCTCGTTGTCATCAACAAGGGTCGCGTCGATGTCGTCGCCGTCATCATCCTCGGCGACCACGTTATCCGCGTCGTCGATGTAGAGAATATAGGCGTCATCATCGTCATCGTCCACATCCACGTTGCTGAAGTCGCAGTTCACGATGAGCCGCTCGGTTTCGCCGGCTTCGACGGTCCAGTCGAAGTTGTCGAACGTGAGTTCGTCATCGGCGTCGAGAGACTCCGGACCGTCCACAAGCGAGCCGGACTCGCTGTCGTAGAGGCTGCAGGACGAAATATAGTCGTTGACCCCGCCGGTGATGTCATCGGCGTTATCCACGTCCATTTCACCGTCCGTGTCCCCATCGGCCAGGAATGTGAGTTCCGTGACCGTGACGTCCGAGGCTTCGCCTGCTTCGAAGTTGAAGCCGACCATGTCAACGTCCGTGGCGCCCTTCACCAAGGCGCCGCCGGACGGACTCGAGGAAACGGACACGTCGAGCGAGGAATCCGTGAGGGTTTGCTCGTTTCCGACAATGTCGGCGGACGGCACGATATCCTCGGCCGGATCAAGCGCGTCGCCGTTTGCATCCTCTGCATCCGTCTCACTCATGTCGAGCGAGGCGGTGAAGATGTTCCCTTCCACGGCCGCGGTGTTGATGTCCGAGGTGACCATAAGGTCAATGGACTCGCCAGCCTGAAGGATCTGGGTGTCTTCGAAGACGACCGCCTGCGCGGTGTCGCTGTCCGCGTCAGCCGCGCCGATCTCCTCCGGACCCATCCAGGTTGACCCGTTAGACTCGCGCAAGGTGATGTCCTCAAGGTTCGGCTCGCCTTCCGCGTCGTTCTTCAGGTCATCGTCGTCGTCATCGTCTTCGTCACACGGTGAGTCAGCATCTATCACACACTCGAGATCGACCTCAAGCTCCTGAATCTCGGTCCAGTTTTCGGCCGTGATCGTGAACTCGAGGAGCACCTGGTCGTCGCCGTCGATCTGAATGTCGCCGCTCGTCGGACCGTTGAAGGCAAACGTGAGTTCACCGCCAATGATCGTTGAGAACGAACAGTCGTCGGCGTCGCCGGCACAGGCCGCGCCCGTGTCGTCATAGCCCGCGATGTCCACGGCCATGTTGAACCCGAAGTCGCCGCCGATCGCGACCACGTCAGCCGTCTCTTCGACGCCGACCGAGATCGTGTCGTCGGATTCGCCGCCGATTGTGGCGGACACTTCGAGCGTTTCCGTGTCGCCCTCGTCGAGCTCGAGCGGGTTGGTGAGCGTGAAGGTCACGAGCTCATCCCCGTCGGACTCGCCGGATGCGAGCAAATCGTCGCCGTTCCAGAGCTGGTAATCGCTGTGATCGCCCGCATCGTCAACATTGAGCGTGATTTGCTCAACGCTGGCGTCTTCGTCATCCGCTTCCACGGAGAACTTGGCAATCACGGCTTCCTCTTCGCCGATCGTTGGGTCCGAAATCGTCCCAACCTCATCAACGATAAGCGTGCCAGCCGGCGTTTCAGAGAAGGTCATTGTGTTGCCGGAGATCGGGAAGCTGCCAGACACGGTCGCGGAGCCCGAGACCGAATCTTCCCCTGCGAGGTAGAAGTTGGCCGAGTCGCCGCCTGTCACGGTGTCTTCGACGGCAATGTCCGCGCGCACCTCAATGTACGTGCTCTCACCCTCTTCAAGTTCGATGCCAAGCGCGCTGAAGGTCACTTCGCGGCTCGAGGTGTTCACATCCCGACCGTCGGTCAGGCGCATGCCATCCCCGTTGTAGAGGTACGCCTCATCAATGTTGGCAACCGCGCCAACGCCGCCGAGCTTGAAGACCATTTGGTCAACATCGGCCGAGCCGGACGTCGCCGCGAGTTTAATCCTTGTGAAGGCAACGGAAGCGGCGCCCGCTGGGATCGTGGCCGAAGAGGCCGTGTCCGAAGCGAGAGAAACCGACAAACCGCCCGTCACATCTTCGCCGAGCTGCGCGGCGTCGGTGAGGCCTGACTCTGCACTGTCCACATCGTCGCCCGCGTCAAGGCCGGCGAGATCCATCCCGTCGCCATCGAGCACAAAGCGGTCCTGGAACATGTTGTCGTCAAAGCCATCGTCCGAAACCACGCGCATTTCGTCATTCCACACTAAGTAGGTTGTGCCATCCATGTCGACCAGGGCGCCGTTGTAGGCGTCACCGGCCTCCATGAGCGAGGTTCCCACTGTGTAGTCCGGGAAGAACGAGTCCGAAACGTCGAGAATGAACTGGTTCCAATCCGAACCGGCAAGGTCCTCAGCCACCTCTTCGGACTCGATCCAACGGATCTGGCCCTGCGGGGTGACGGCGTATGTCTTCGGGTCGCTCTGGATCTTGATCCAGAACGAACCTGGGCGGTTGACAATGTTGCCAGCAAGCGAGATGTCGGCAATTTCATCGTCCGACATCCATTCAACATCGTCAAAATCCTCATACCACGTAAAGTACGAGGCTTCGCTCGTGAACGCGTAGCGCGAGCCGTCCGAGGCGTAGTAATACACCGTGGACAGCGTTTCCCCGCGGATCACGTCGCCGGCCATCGCCGCGCTGGCCTGAAGGGGGAGCACGAGAGCCGAGATCCCGACGGACCACAAAATGGTCGCCAAGGCCACAGCCACCGTGAACGCACGCTTTCCAAGTTTTAATACATCGGTCATAGGTGTTGTGTTGCTCCATAGATTAACGTGCGTAGAGCTCGCACGATCGATTATTGAATAGTCGCGTCCGGACTCCCGCCTAGGGCAGGATCGACCTTGATATCCGGACACAGGGACGAGACACGACAAGGCGTCTCTGGCTGGATTTCGGAAACGGAATCCGAAACCCGGCCAGAGGTTCCTTGTGCGGCGGTTGTTTGTGCGGTTGTAATGTTGATTTCCATGATTGCCAATGCATCCTCGGCTTTGGCAAGTTCCCCCTTGAGCGCATTGACGATCTCAAGCACGCGACGGAATCCACCGGCCGCAAACAGGTTCATGGCTTCTGAAATTTGCGCGTCAAATCCCTTCAGTTGGTCGCGCAGAGCGTCAATGGTTGTCAAATCCTCTTCTTCATTCGGCATCACAACACTCCGAAGCGCTGTTGCGACAGCGTCCATGCGCCCAAGAGCAAGCGTTCGACGATCCTGGATATCCAAAAGATCGGCCTGGAACGCGGTCTGCAAATACCGAGCCGTCTTCTGCTCCTGCGTGGCCTCGTGGCTTGCGATGATCACTTCCGTCACCTGCTGATCCGCTTGCTCAACCGCGGTAATCGCTTCTCCCACCTGATCCTGCTGGCCCTGATCAAGCGCCGGCTCTGCTTGCGTTTGTTCAAGCACGGCCACGTATTCATCCACCCTGCGATTCACGTCGATCGCCACTTCCGCAACCGTCTCGGGGCTCGTGAGCGTCATGTTCTCAAGTTCGGCGGAAGCCGAGGTCATCTCCGCCTTGAAATTCTCGACCGCTTCACGTACGCGAACGTCCTTCCCATCCCGGGACGATGAGGAAATCTCAAGGACCTCTTCAAGCCGACGACTGGCAAACTCCGCATGGAGCCGCGTGCGCTGCTCGTTGTTGGCAAGCGAGAGCTGCACGCGTTCCGTCGCGAGTTTAACGGGATATAAGAAATCGCCAGGCACCGTGTTAAACGCCGCGTTTACCGTCACCACCCATCCACCAAACACGAGAAGAAAGGTCGAGACGCCGACCGCCATGGGACGCAAGAAAACATGTGAGATGCGCCAGGCAACGTAATCAATATAATCACGGAGGGCATACCGAGGCCTCTCCACGTTCCCACTGAAGCCAAGCTCGGAAGAAATCGTTCCCCAGACGCGCTGCGAGGCAACATCGTCAAAACCGCCCCCGAGCTCTGGGGCGTCTTTGAGACTCGATAATAGTTTCATGAATTCCTTATCGGTCATACTCGGGTCAGAGCTGTTTGCGCAATTCTTTCAGCGCGCGGTGAAGGAGAACGTATGTTGCTTTTTCCGATCGATCGAGTCGTGCGGCCACCTCGCGGTTCGACAACCCTTCAAGACACCGCAGGATAATCACGTCTTTGTAATCATCGCTTAACGTGTTGAGTTTCGAACGAATAAGACCGAGATCAACACCAGCCGCGATTTTTTTCTCGTTGTCACTCCCTGGTATTTCCGTGCCCGCTTCGGAAAGAGCCTCAACCGAGGCAGTCTCCGGACCGCGGTGACGGAAATAGTCCACGACCACGTTGTGCGCAATGGTGAAAAGGACTGGCCTGATCTTATCCACACCCGAAGCGGTCGTGAGGTAATTCCACAGGCGCAGGAACGTCGTGCTCATGGCATCCTCGGCGTCTTGAGCGTTTGGAAGTTTGGCTCGGACGTAGCGATACACGCTGTCCTTGTGCGTGAGATACAGTTCGGCAAAGGCACGCTCATCCTTGCAGGAGCGGATACGAAAAAGCAAAAAATGTTCAATTTGCTCCTGCACACTAATCAGCGTTGAAAAGTAAAAAACTATACACAGTAAAGGCTAGAATAAGGGCAAATGGGGCATTAACTACCTAATTCTGTGGGCATCATTGTATAGAATACCGCTTAGTTAA
>CAYJVP010000024.1:0-13749 GCA_964373615.1 uncultured Gammaproteobacteria bacterium
TTGTTTTTCGTTGCTCAGGATTCAGATACAGAACGAGTTTCGTAATTCACAGCACGGAGGGGTGGAAACCCCTCCGTGAAGGCCGAAGGCCGCGTCCGATCCCCTCCCAGCGCACCAAAATTTCGTAAAATTTTCCTTATCCACACACCTATTGACGCTCAAATAATGTTCGTTATACTTACTTCCGACGCTCGTTTGAAACGAGTCGATCATCCATAAATCATAATAACGAGACTATGGATACCGGAGTGTGCGTCACCTGTGGCGCAGAAGAGGTCGACGTGAACGACGAAGGAAAGTGTGAGGCGTGCGGCGAAATGGGGAAGAGCGCGGATGGCGACGAAGAAGACGAGTAATTGACAGACAATCATAAACATCCCCCGCGGTTAACAGGGGATGTTTATTTTTCAACGAGTTTTTCAAGACGTTCAACCAGATCATGAGCGATGCGCGTCGGAAGAAGTTCGCGCACACGTTCTCCGAGCTCCCGGCGACGCTCCTCATCCTGAAGGAGCGCGGTCAGTTTCCCAAAGATGTCCTCACCTGAACTCGTTTCCTGCTGAAGAACGATCGCGGCCCCTCGGCGCTCAAGCTCACGCGCATTGGCCTCCTGCGGACTCTTGGGAAGCGGCACAACGATGGCGGCCTTCGAAAGCGCGGCAAGCTCGGTGATCGTTCCCATGCCCGCGCGACACAAAACAACGTCCGCCGCGGCCAGGGCGGCTGGCATTTCGTCCGTCAGCAATTTCGCAACAAGGTGATGGCGGTCTCGCGTTTCCCTTCTGGCATGCGTTTGGGAGGAACCAACGACATGAATGAGATTCGTCGTTTCCAAAAGACGCGCCTCGAGCGTTTCCACGGCTTGATTGATCCACGCGGACCCTCCCCCTCCCCCAAGCACGAGAACGGTTGGCCGTGGGGCATCGAGCCCGAGCCGCTCATGCGCATGCCGTCGATCCTCGCCAAGCACGGACGGACGAACCGGGTTGCCGAGGCGCATACTGCCAGCGGGCAGATGCGGGAGCGAGGCGTCCCACGCGGCCGTGACAAGATCCGCAAACGGCGCGGTCAGGCGATTGGACAAAATAACCTCCACGTCCTGCTGATGAACCCAGCACGGGATGCGAAGAAATTTTGCAACAAAAATAATCGGCACGGCCGTGTACCCTCCTGCAGAGGCAACGAGTGATGGATGAACCTCACGAAGCAACCGCCATGCGGCAACAAGCGCCGAAAAAAAGCGCCACGGCAACCACACCCACTCCATCGAGGGGTAGCGCGTAAATCTGGCAACGGGAAGCGAACGAAAAGGAATTCCCGCGCGTTCGACGACCGTATGCTCTGGCCCCTGCGGCGTGCCAACCCAAAAAAATTTTACGGCAGGATCCTTCTGCCGCCACGCCTCTGCCACGGCCAACAGCGGCGTGACCGGCCCGAGCGACCCCCCGCCCGCAAACAAAATCTTCATACGGAACCTCTGCAAAATTCATGCGTACCCCTTCGTTCGTGGGGAAGACGCCGGTGTGGACAGATTTTTTTTCGGCAAGCCTCAAAAAATTGTCCCCACGGGCGTCTCAGTAGCGACGGGGCAGACCCAAACCTACGAAACCTTAGACTTCGCATATCTCGACACATTCAACATCACGCCAACCGCGGCCATGGAAACCGCAAGCGACGTGCCACCGTAACTCACAAACGGAAGGGTCACGCCGGTCATCGGCATAATGCCAACCATGGATCCAATGTTCACAAACGCCTGGATGGCAATCCATGACGCGATGCCGATCGTTACGTATTTGCCAAATGGATCCGGTGCGGCGTGGGCGATCCGAAGCGATCGCCAAAGGAACACGAGAAACAACACGAGCAGAAGCACGCCCACGAAAAACCCCATCTCCTCGGCAATCACGGCAAAAATCGAGTCCCCGGAAACCTCGGGGAGGTACTGAAACTTCTGGCGAGAATGCCCGTAGCCCAGTCCAAACAGTCCTCCGGAGCCAATGGCAAGAAGCGCCTGGTTGATGTGGTAGCCGATACCCTGTGGATCGAGCTCAGGAAAAAGAAAAGTGGTGAACCGAGCCGTGCGATAAGGAGCCGCGGCGATCAGGGCCGCGAGCATGGCGAGCCCCCCGGTCAGCAGACCAACAAGGTGCGCCACGGGTGCGCCGGCCACAAAGTACACAACAAGCGACATGGCAACAACGATAAACATGGTCCCAATGTCCGGCTGCAAAATCATGAGAAGCATAATGGCGCCGAGCACGGAAACGAACGGAATAAGTCCGGCGTGAACGTCTTTCACGCCACGCTCACCGCGTTGTTCAAGCCACGCCGCAAGGTAAAACAAAAACATGAGCTTCACGATTTCCGCCGGTTGAAGAGAAAAAAGACCGCCGATGGAAATCCAACTTCGCGACGATCCGAATTCCGCTCCGATGCCAGGAATAAACACGAGCACAAGAAGACCGATGGTCGCAAGCAAGAGTTCCCAGGCGTGCTTGCGCCATGTGCCGTACGGAATGCGACTCATGACGTACAGGCCAAAGACGCCAGGGATCAGTCCGAAGAATACCTGATGCTTAACAAAATAAAAACTGTCGCCAAAACGTTCGTAGCCGGTGGGACCGGACGCGGAGGTGAGCATGACAAGCCCAAACAAAATGAGAACGCCAAACATGGCGAGCAGGGGAAGGTCGGGCGGGTGATGCGGTTTGCTTGTCATGTAGCAAGCGCGTCAAGAAGCGCGATCGCAACTCCAAGGGCCGCGGAAACCATGGAGACAACCCAAAGCCGCATGACGATCTTCGGCTCTGGCCACCCAATAGCCTCCAGATGGTGATGAAACGGCGCAGAGCGAAAGAGTTTCCGTTTGAAAAAACGACGCCAGCCAAGTTGGAGCACGACCGAAGCAGATTCAAGGACGAACACGAATCCAATAATCGGCAGGAGAAGGGCGGAGTTGGTGAGGAGCGCCACCATGCCGAGGGTCACGCCAAGCGACATGGCGCCTGTGTCTCCCATGAAAAAACGCGCCGGGTGGATGTTGAACCAAAGGAAGGCGAGCAGCGCGCCGAGAATCGCCCCACAAAACGCGGCAAGATCATATTTTCCCTGCGCGAAGGCGATGACCGCGAAGGAGCCAAAGGCCGTGAGGAGCGCTCCGCCGGCCAAGCCGTCGAGGCCGTCGGTTTCGTTTACGGAAAACGATGTCGCCACGATGACACCGATAAAAAACGGAACGTACCACAGGCCGATGTTGAAGTCGCCGACGAACGGAACGTGCAAAAGATCCCACTCGAGTTTCTCGGCAAACCACCACGCGCCGACGACCGCAATCGCGGTGTAGATGAACAAACGATGTCGAATGCGCAATCCCCCGCCATGCGGTCCCAGCCCACGCACGTTGAAGTAATCATCGACCAATCCCACGATCGCCGAAGCCACCAACGCGCCGAGCGGCAACAGGGTCTGGCTGCGCGAAAGAAAATCCATGCGACCGAAAAAAGAATCTGGAAACCATCGATTCACCTCAGCAAGCACGACCGCAAGCACAAGGACCGTCACCCAAATGAGCAACCCTCCCATGGTTGGCGTTCCAGATTTCTTGGCATGCAGGTTTGAAAAAATCGGCGTTTCCTTTTCGTCGCGAATGCGCTTGCCAAGTCTGTGCGCATAGAGCATGCGTGTGAGCGCCGGCGTCCAGGCAAAGGCAACTAAAAATGAAACCGTCGTCAACACGAGCACCCGAACAATTTCAAAGGATTCAAGCATACATCACAAGTTCAAAAGAACGATGAAAACCATGGAAACGAGGAGGATCGCCTCTGCCACAAGCGTCGCGGTGGCAAAAAATTTCGCCAGCACGTGTTCCCGCGCCACGTACATCCCCTCAAACACGAGATTGAGAAGGAGGAGACCCGCGCCAATAATGGGAAGGGCGAAAACGTCATACCAGGGGCCAAATCGATCAACACCAAAATAAATATTGTAATGCAATGGAATAAAAGGATCCCCGCCAATGGTTGGCAACAAACGCGCAAGTGGCAGCGCAACCATGAGACCCACGAGCACAAGCGAGGCAACCGTGTGCCAACGATAATACCGCGAACTGGCAAACAGCTCCCGATACACGTGAATGGCGCGTTTAAGACGCAAGAGGTGAGGCATGATCCTCCTCCACAGCAACAACTTCTTTGATGCCAGGCACGGCGTCGCACAATGCGGCCTCCACCCCCATTTTGAGCGTCATCTGCGACATAGGGCATCCGCGACAGGCCCCCTGCAAGCGCACACGCACCACACCGGTCGTTTCATCAATGTCCACGAGTTCGATCCCTCCGCCGTCCAATCGCAAGGCCGGACGGATCTGATCCAAAACGCGTTCAATGTCTTCTCGCATAGGCCCGGCCATCATAGCGGTTTTTGCGCCAAAAATCAAAACGCCCCGCCTGGCGGGGGTTTGAATTACTTTTTCGGATGAACGGATGCGTAGGTCCGCAGAGCAAGGACGCCGTGAAAATTTGAGGCTTTCTTTTTCTTGAATTTCACGATGCCGGCGACCGCGGCGTAGAGCGTATCGTCTTTCCCGCGTCGAACATTTTCTCCCGCATGGATTTTTGTTCCGCGCTGGCGAACAATGACCGCTCCGGCGCGAGCGCCCTGGCCGTCACCGAGCTTCACGCCGAGGCGCTGCCCTTGCGAATCGCGTCCAAGCTGTGTGGACCCAGCTGCTTTCTTATGTGCCATAGTGGCGACACTGTACGTGTATTCCTCAAACCCGTCAAGCGTCAAAAGAGGCCAGCGGAACACTCTCCTTATTTTATGGCCGCCGTCATGAACGCTTTGAAAAGCGGGTGCGGTTTGAGCGGTGAGGATTGAAACTCGGGATGAAATTGCACGCCCACAAAGAACGGGTGGTTCTTGATTTCAATGATCTCAACAAGATGCTGTTTTGGGTTCACCCCCGAAACAACCAACCCGGCCGTTTCCATTTTTTTTCGATAGTCGTTGTTGAACTCATACCGATGCCGATGGCGCTCCTGGATCATGGGTTTCCCGTATGCAACGCGCGCGATCGTGCTCGGGGCGAGCTTGCATGGATAGGCGCCAAGCCGCAGCGTGCCGCCGTAACTCTTATCCTTCACCTTCTCCTCCTGCCCGGGCAAAAGATGGATGACCGGATGCGGCGTTTTCTCATCGATCTCCGTCGTATGCGCGCCCTTGAGATCGAGGACGTTCCTCGCATACTCGATGACCGCGCACTGCATACCGTAACAGAGTCCAAGGTACGCAATCTTTTTCTCACGGCAAAAACGGATCACCCGAATCTTTCCTTCGATCCCGCGCGAACCAAACCCGCCAGGGATTAAAACGCCATCGAAGTCCTTTAGTTCCGCAAGCTTCTTCGCGTCCTTCTCGTACTCCTCCGCGTTGAGCCAGGCGATCTCCGCCTGTACGCCGCTGTGCGCGGCCGCGTGCTTGATGGCCTCGAGCACAGAGATGTACGCGTCGGAGAGCGTAAAATTTCCGGTGGAAAAATATTTCCCAACCACGGCGATCCGAACGCGCCGCTTCGCCGACGCAACCTTACCCGTAAACGTCTTCCACTCGCGCAGGTCGGCATGCTTCGGTTTCAGACCAAAACTCTTGAGCACACTATTTGCGAAATGTTGATCTTCAAACATGGTCGGGATGTCGTAAATCGACTTCGCGTCGGGCGCCGAAATGATGTGAACCCATGGGACGGAGCAGAACTGTGCGATCTTTTCCTTGCGCGGCTGATCCATGGAAAGCTCGGAACGACCCACGATGAAATCCGGCAAAATCCCGGCCGCGTTCAGGGTGCGCACCGCATACTGGGTCGGTTTGGTTTTCATCTCTCCGATCGACGGAGGCACAGGAAGGTAGCTCACTAAAACAAAACGGACGGCGGAGGGGTTACGAACCTTCATCATGCGTGCCGCCTCGAGAAACAGCACGTTTTGATACTCCCCGACCGTTCCGCCGATCTCGACAATGGTGATGTCGGCCTTCGCAAGCGCAGCCGCACGCTTGATGCGACGGATCACCTCTTCAGGCACGTGTGGCACGACCTCCACACACCTGCCCCCATATTCCAAATTACGTTCACGCTGAATAACGGATTGGTACACGCGACCGGTCGTCATGTAGTTTGCCTTGGTCATATGCGCTCCAAGGTAGCGCTCATAGGTGCCAATGTCCTGATCCGTTTCGTCGCCATCCACGGTCACAAACACCTCGCCGTGTTCGACCGGGTTCATCGTCCCCGCGTCGAGATTCACGTACGGATCAATCTTGATCGCCGTCACCTTGTACCCCTTCGACTTCAGGGTCAGTCCAAGCGCGGCGACCGACGTTCCTTTCCCAACGCCGGACATGACACCCCCAACGATAAAAATGTACTTCCTCATAATAATATGAAAAACCGGAGACGACGCTCCGGTTCATGATTCTTTTGGGACGACGCTGACACGGATCGAGGCTTCAAATCCGTGCGGAAGGTTGATCGTGACCTCCCGCTCTCCAAGTTCTTTAATAGGTTCGTTGAGCTCGATCATGGACGCTTCGACATCGAATTTCTCTTTTTGTAGGATATCAGCAATCATCTTCGCTGTCACGGCCGCGTACAGTTTGTCCTGTTCGTTCACGCGCGTTTCAATCGTCACGTCGCGTCCATCGAGCGCCTCCGCGAGGCGGCCGACATCTTTGAGCGCCCGCTTTTGCTGCTTCGCCTTTCTCGCCGTCTGCTCATCGCGCCGTTGTAGCGCCTCGGAGGTCGCCTGGACCGCAAGATTCTGCGGAAAGAGAAAATTCCTCGCGTATCCCTCGGACACGTTCACGATCTCGCCCTCCTTGCCCTGATCTTTCACATCGCGAAGTAGGATGACTTTCATAATCCGCGTACAGTAGACAGGCCCATAATACCACACCGCTATCCGGCCAGCTGATCCTTCAGGTCCAACATGCGGGCTGCGGCGGCCACAGCGGCGCGCGCGTACGGCTCAAGTCGCGTGGGGAGGTGTTCCGGAAGCGCCCCGGGGCCAATGATCCCCTGTCCGATCGGCTTTTGATATTTCAAACTCAGATCGATGTAACTGCGTTCGACCGCGTGGCCCATCACCTCTCCGTGAAGCGTCTGCCCGCGCTCGATCACTCCAAGAATAACCACGGCGTCCACGTCCGCGCGGCGCATGAGCCAATCAAGGGCGAGCGGTTTTTCCATGGAACCCGGCACCCATACTTCCATCGAAACCTCAAGACCTCGCTCTGTTGCCTCATCCTTGGCCGCGGCGACCATGGTTTCGATCTCGTTCTTATGAAACGACCCGCAGAGGAGAGCCAGACGTTTTGTCATAGGGATTATGCGTGAAAAATAAACCATTCGCGGGCGTGAACAAGATCATCGGCGATCATTCCACGCATCGTTTCCTCTCCGGGCCACGGGATGAGGTCGCGCAGCTTGCATACGATTTCAATCGAGAGCCGCTTGCCACTCATATCTATGCACACGTCAATGAGGTGAACCTCAATTTTGAAACGTGATTGATCCCGACCCGCGCCCACACAGACAACAGAAGGATACTGCTTCCCTTCGAAATCTGTCCGCCCTAAATACACACCCATGCCTGGGATGACCAGTCCCTCCTCCGGAGCCAAGTTGGCGGTTGGACATCCGAGTGATGTCGCAAACCCAAGCCCAGGCTCAACCGTACCGGAAATAAAAAGTGGGGTCATAGAATAATGCCATGTGAACGGGCCTTCACTTGTTGCGGCCGCTCAAGCGAAAATGCGCGGTCGGCATGTCGCGGTGTTCCTGATCCTCAAGAAGTCTGACACCCCCGACCACGGCGGCGGGTGGCACAAACACATTGAGTCCTGGAATGACAAGGCACGCCGCAATGGCCGCCCCAAATCCCACCAAAAGCCCCACATGATCCATACACCATCGTCGCTGATTTGCAAAGCCCCAGCGACGAAAATACGGAGAAAAGGTGAGATATTCTACGGACAAAAACACGCAACCCGCCGCAAACCCAAGCACAGAAATCGAAAATGGTCCTCCAACGACCGGCAGCAGCAACACAAGCACAAGCGCGCCCTGCACGAAGAGATACCACCCAAAAAAGAGTACGCATTGCCGGAGACCCATCAGAAACTCTTCCCGCCACGATAACTCAGGCAACACATCCCCGCGCAATCGGTACGCCCGTGCCGCGAGCTTGTCGTAAAACGGCGCAGCAATGACGGTCCCAAGCAATGTAAAAAGGGGGATACTCAAGAGCGCCGTGAATATAACGCTCGTCATAATCAGAACAAGATAGAGGATCGCTCCCCACCACGTTTCCGGAATCGCCGCCAAAAGAAACCGTCCGGAAAGCGCGCCCATAAGCAGCACGAACCCCGCAAACAACACAGCATTGATGAGAACCGGACCGATGAGGAGCGGCCACCAACACACATGGCTCGCCAGCGATCGAAAACCAAAACCAAGATAGCGCGCACCGACCGGCACGTCCTTGATCATGGCTCGCAAACGCGGCAGGCGCATATGGTCACCTCTTACGCCGCGCTCGGGTGAGCGCGGACGTAGACCAAAGCCCGTCGCACGACCGGTTCAAGGTCAGGATAGAACGACCTGCCCGTTACCTGACGGATCGGCACCCAGGCAGCCTCCTGAATGTGCTCCGAAACCTGCGGGGAAAGAGTTGCGTTCGGCGGCGCCACGAATAAAAAGTAATGGATGTCCTTGTGGATGAGCGCGCCCTTTTTAACAAAACGATCGCGAAACCAAATGTCGATTTTTCCGAGCTCCTCTAAGAGCCGAATCTCGGACAGCCCAAGCTCCTCGATCGTCTCCCGTGCCGCGGCCTCGGCGAGCTCCTCGCCGGGCTCCACGTGACCCTTCGGAAAGGTCCACTTCCCGTACGAATCCTTCATCATCGCAAAGGAAACCCCCTCCCGCGTGCGTTTGAATACCAAACCGCCAGCCGATACCTCCTGGATCGGCTTCTTTCCCGCACGAGGTGATACGTCGGGTGAATCGACGACGCGTTTTCGTTCTGAAGGTCGAGGCATGTTAGGGAGTTGTCGTCAGGGACCTCTGCAAAACTGCGTCTTTTCGTTTCACGGGGCCCCGCCACCTCCTCAACGTACGTGGTCAGTACGTTTCGGAGGCTGGCTACCCCGTTCAACGAAAATCCATCAGTTTTTCAGAGGTCCCGTCAGTATTTCAATGGCGCGCTCCATTTGCGGATCGCGCTTGGCGTCGAGATCCTCCTGCGTCACCTCCACCACAACATCAGGGGCGATCCCAACGTGGTTGATAGACCGACCATAGGGGGTCAACCACTCAGCAATCGTGATCTTCACGGCCGATCCATCCTCAAACTCCTTATAATCCTGCACGGAACCTTTCCCAAACGTCTGCGTGCCAACGAGCGTCGCAAATTCGTAGTCCTGTAGGGCTCCGGCAACGATTTCGGAACCTGACGCGGATCCGCCGTTCACGAGTACCACGGTCGGAAGTCCCGTAAGACGCGGATCGCCAGAACCGGTGTAGACGTCCTGTTCATCTTGCATGCGCTGGATCACGACTGGCTCTGAACCGATCCACGCGCTTGCCACGTCAATGGCCGCGTTCAAGAGTCCGCCAGGATTGCCGCGCAGGTCAAGCACGATCCCCTTGGCGCCCGCGGTCAGGAGGTCGTTGACGGCCGCGGTGAAAAGTTTTGTCGTATCATCGTTGAAAAAGAAGAGGCTGATGACCGCGATGCCGTCATCGCGCATCGCAAACTTCATACTGTCGATCGTGATCGTATCGCGCACGATCGAAATTTCCACAACATCTGCACGCCCGTCGCGTCCAACGGTCAACGTGACGGTTGTCCCGCCCTCACCACGGATCTTTGAAACGGCTTCTTCCACGGACATGCCAAGCGTGTCTTCCCCATCAATCAAATAAATCTTGTCGCCTGCCTGGATGCCCTCGCGCTCGGCCGGACTACCCGGAAGAGGCGCCACCATGATGAGTTGGTCGTCCTTGATGCCGATCTCCGCACCGATCCCCTCAAACGCGCCGGCCAAGTCTTGTGCAAACTCCGCGGCTTCGTCCGGATCGAAAAAAGTCGTGTATGGATCCCGAAGGCCATCAAGAAGTCCGCGCATGGATCCATAGAACAGCATTTTGTCTGACACGGGCTGCTCAAAATAACTATCCTTCACGAGGTTCCAGGCATCCCAAAACAGGGCGAAATCTACATCCCTCGCCAATGAAGGTGGAATCTCCCCTTGACCAAAAACGCGCCCTTCGCCCTCTGGCACGGCCGCGCGGATTCCTTGCTGTCGGCCGAGCAGCATGCCAACCACAAACGAAGCGAGGATCGCGACGATGAGGAGAAGAGCTATGGCGCTGCGCGGCAAGTGTGCGCGCGGCTCAGAGGGAGATGGCATAATGCCCTTCAGAATACCCGAAATGGACAGAAACGAAAAGTGACGGCTCGTTGAGTCGTGAAGTCGTTGCGTGTAAGATAAGCGAATATGAGTCCTCGCATACGTGGCGCGATCTATGTGTTGTTTCTCGCCGCGTTTCTGGTCACAGCCCCCATCGTGGTCCTCTACACCGCAGGATTTCGGTACAGCCCTGGGGGGCACCGCTTGGTGCGCATTGGCCTTCTCTCTGTGTCAACCGTTCCAAAAGGAGCCGCGGTGTCTGTGGATGGAAAACGGGAGCGCGACACAACGCCATTGCTCATCGATAGTTTGTTGCCGGGCGAACACGCCATTGAGATCGTCAAGGCCGGATACGAACCCTGGCGCAAGACTCTCTCTGTGGAGGAGTCGGAAACCACGTTTGTAAACAAGGTCGTGCTCTTTTCAAAGGACACACCCGCGGTCGTCACATCCGGAACGTTCGTTGATGCGTCCTTTGATCCAAGCGCGCGTTTTGTAGCGCTCGCGAAACAGGAAACGGGGTGGATTGAAGTCTGGGCACGCGAGCTCGCAACGGGTTTGGAAAAACTCCTCCTCAGGCTCCCCGAACAAGAAACCAACAATGTGCGAATCTCCTGGTCACTGGAAGGTGACGCTTTGCTCATTGAAGAGCTTCGTCAAGGTGGCTCCACATGGACGTATACAAGCGTCGATGGAAGTGTCCGCGTTTCTGTGCAAGACCTTCTGACACGTCTCACGGATAGAAGCCGGAACGAAGCTGTTGAGCGCGTCACGCTCGATCCGACCGATGACGACCTTCTGTACGTTCAGACATCGACAAGACTCCTCGTTGTACAGGCACGGGCAGGGACCGCGGAAACCATCCTTCAAGAATCTTCACAAGCGATCAAGATGGCAAGTGATCTGCTCATCCTGCGTCAGGAAAAAGACCGCGTGTCGCTTGTGCGGCAGCACAGCGACGGCGCCGAAGCGCCGCTTGCCTTCTTGCCACTCAGCGATTACACATTCCTGCCAGCCCCAGAACCGCTCGTGCTCCTCATGGACACGGATCGCTCCGAACTGTTCTTGATCGAAACAAGCGGTGCAGATCGACCGATTCTCCTCAACAGCGCCGCCGTTTCTGCCGCATGGAGCCCAAGCGGTGAACCAACCCTTCTCTACTCCACCGGTTTTGAACTTCATGTGTATGATGCCAGGACGCACACGGATGAGGTCATCACACGCGTCAGCCGTCCGATCACCTTTGTCCTGTGGCATCCGACAGGATCTTCCGCCCTGTACGTCGAGGGGGACGATCTCCACGCGATCGAGCTTGATCGGCGCGACGGACGCAACCTCTTTTCGATCGCAGACATGGACCGCTTGGATGATGTGGTCATCACCCGAGATCAAAAAACCGCGTACCTGTTTGGAACACGCGGCGCGGAAACGGGATTATTCGTTCGACCGCTGCAGACACGTTAAAGGGCATTTGGGAACAGGCCCTTAAAGCTCAACCATAGAGTTGTCTCCCACAACCAAACGATGTCCGCTCGGAGGCAGACTTCCATTGGAAGAAACCACGACAGACTGACGTCCGAGAATGCTGTCCACGATACGCTCGGGCGTCTCGACCTGTGCCCCGTCCAGAATGATCGAGTGTTCGATCTCGGATCCCTCAATGTGCACGTCATTGCCGATGGACGTGTACGGACCCACGTAGGCGTTGTTGATCTGACAGCGCTCGCCGATCACCACCGGTCCTCGAATGAGCACATTTGGACCGATCATCGTCCCGGCTCCGACTTGCACGAGCCCCTGGATGCGCGCGGACGGATCGACCTCCCCCGCGTTTTTAAATTGTTCGCGCCGCATCTCGTCCATGATGAGGGCATTGCCCTCAAGAAGATCCTCGGGTTTGCCCGTGTCCTTCCACCAACCCGTGATCTCTTCCCACCCGACTTTCTTTCCGTTCTTGATGTACCAGGTGTTGATGTCTGAAATTTCGTATTCACCGCGTGCGCTTGGCGTGATTTCACTAAACGCGCGAAAAAATTGTTCGTCGTAAAGATAAATGCCCGTGACCGCGTAGTCACTGGGCGGATCCAACGGTTTTTCAATGATGCACTCGAGGGAGCCGTCCGGACAAAATTTTGGAACGCCAAAGCGCTGCGGGTCCTTCACGCGCGAAAAGGCGAGCATGACGTGGAGTCCTTCGTTTTTGAAACGATCAACAAACCGATTGAGGTTACCAAGAACGATGTTGTCGCCAAGATAAAAAAGAAACGGCCCACCGGACAATAGGTGTTCGGAATTTTTGGGGACGTGCGCGACACCCTTGGCGCCTCCCTGCTGCTCAACGTAGGTAATGTGAACGCCCCATCGGCTTCCATCGCCAAGTGCGGTCGACATTTCGGTATCACCTGGGTTCACATTCAAAATGACGTCCGTGATCCCCGCGGTTTTCACCTTTTCAATCGCGTGCACGATCATGGGCTTGTTGGCAAGCGGAATCAAGTGCTTGTTCATGGTCCAGGTGATCGGACGAATCCGCGTGCCGAGACCGCCAGCCGCGATGATGGCTTTCATACGTGGCTCAGATTACTGAAGCCGCGTCTTTCATGCAAGAGCATCCAGGCCATGGAGTCCTGGCTTTCCGACACCTCGTCAGGGTTCGGCTTCGTCTCACCCTGCCAAGGGCTTCGTGCGGCCGGCGCGGTGGGCTACACGTCAACGGTACGAAAAACGGTCGAACAAAAACGAGACGTTCGTCAAGCCTCGTTTGACGAAAACCGTTCAAAAGAATATGGTGCCTCCCTGCCAGGAGAACCTGTGTTCCGTCAGCTCCGTTTCATGACCGTGCACTTCTGGATGCTTCTGCTTCCGTGGTGCATCGTGTTGGCGCTTCTTCTCTCGAGCCTCGGCGTCCTCGTCTTGCGACAGGGGGTCAGGTCGGGATATGGGAATCATCATCCGCCACATTCCAGTATCCAGACCCCAATGCCGAGGCAGAAGAGCCGTATTTTTTTCATCAACGTCCTCACTTCTGATCCGCCCGGCTCAAAAATGAGGAAACCTCTCGCGGCCCGTTTTTTAAAAACTCTGGGAAAGATACTGAAAGACCCTTCGACTCCGCTTCGGCCAGCGAAGCGGGCTCGCCTTGCGGCGAAGCGGGCCTCCCGCGGTAGCGGGTCGCCTCCGGCGACCGGCGGAAACGAACATCCATCAGTTTTTCAGAGGTTCCGTTACGAGGTTTTTCGTTGTGCCACGTACGAAGCAAGACCTGTACACGTCATATGG
>CAYJVP010000025.1:0-13748 GCA_964373615.1 uncultured Gammaproteobacteria bacterium
AAACCGGAAAAATTCATTTCTCTCTGAATAGGAAAAAATCACTTCTCTTTGACACTCTAGAGGTTCTATTTGACGACATGTTAGGCTCATGATAGGGTCGAATCGTATGAACTTCCAGCATTATCCGATGACGAAAATTTCGCTTCCGTTCGGCGTTGATTGCCGCGCGAATTTTTCGTTCCCGGGTAGCATGACTCTGATGAGGTAACTTCTTCACGCATCAGCATCAAAACAGCCTGGGAACGTCCCAGGTTGTTTGATTTGATGCCGCAGAAAATGGCGATCTTTCGGCTTGCCGCTTGTGGGCCTCGCTCGCCGTGCGTTCAGCACGGCTCGCTCCGGTCCTCGCGGCGCACCGAAATCTCATCCATTTTTTGCAGCATCCACTTCACGGAGGGCTGCTTCTATGCGTGTCACGACCACCTACTACCTGTTCGCGTCTCTCATCGCCTTTGGCATGGGACTTCAGGCCACGCTGTACGTGCCCTTTCTCCTGACGCTCGGACTCTCCCTCTCTCAGGTGGCACTCGTGAACGTCTTGTTCTGGATGGCGGTTGTCGCTGCCGAGATCCCGACCGGTATGCTCGCGGACGGTCGCAGTCGCGCGTGGTCCTTGAAGCTCGGCGGTCTGTTCTGTGCCGTGGGGTTCGTAAGCTACGCCGCGGCCCAGGGATTCTGGAGCGCTGCGGTCGCAGAGACACTGGAGGCCATCGGACAGGCGTTTCTCTCTGGCGCCCTGCAGGCCTGGTTGGCCGATGCCCTTCTTCGCGAACGACAGCACATGCGCGACCTGCGCCGCGTGTACGCCACAGAGGCGATTCTATCCGCGGTGGCCGTGATCGCTGGGGGCGTCCTCGGAGCGGCGCTCGGCCTCATCTCCACTCGCGTCGTGTTCCTTGTGGCGGCCGTGTTCTTCGTCTTGGCGTCACTCGTAGCCCATCGAGTCATGAACGGACGAGGCGAACCCGAGCATCGGGTCAGCGAATGGGAGGCCCTGCGCTTGAGTGTTGTGCTTCTTCGACAGAGTCGCGACCTCCGGTGGATCGTTCTCGCAACCCTGCTCTTTGGCGCCGTTGTGGTGTTCAACCATTACTGGACGCCGTTCTTCGCTCCCCACGTCGGGGTGTTCGGACTTTCATGGGTCTGGGCATTCATGCATGTGGCGCTCGTTCCAAGCGGGTTCTGGATTCGGCGTGCACATATCCCCGTGGGGAAAGAGAGCGGTTGGATCGTCTTTGCGTTTCTGTGCGCAGGAGTGGGTCTTGTGGTACTTGGCGCCTCAAACGGTCTCACGCTCGCTCTTTCTGCCATGACGCTTCACGAGATCGGTCGTGGATTGTTTCGTCCGCTGGCCGATACGTTCGTCCAACATCGAGTCGAAAGCCACTATCGCGCCACCTTCAGCTCGCTCAACTCCTTCCTCGGGAAAATCGGTCTTGCTCTGGCCCCTCTCGTGGTGGGGATCGCGATCCGTGACCTGCCGGATACGACCAAGACGATCTCTTTGGTGTGGTTCGCAACCGGTATGGTGATGTTGATCGGAACGGCAGCCCTCTGGCTCAATCGTCCGAGGCAAACGTAACAGACGAGGCAAACCCTCGTCTGTTTTCTAGCGACCCGCCTCTTCGAGACGGGCCAGTTGCGGGCGCAACTCCCTTTAAAACTTTCCAAATGCCAAGACGTTTTTACGGATAAAATTGGTGGGCTGTCAGTTATTTTTAGATTGATTTCTTTACCTCAACGTGGGAACATTCGCTAGGTTATAACGCATTATAAGTCACGCCGCGGCAAGATATGTCAAGAAAACCTGGAGCCAAAGCCATCGTGGTTTACAAGGGGAAGATCCTCCTTGTGCTTCGTGACAACATCCCGACCATTGCCCACCCCAACACTTGGAACATGCCTGGTGGAGGAATTGATGAGGGGCCTGTTCCCGAATGAACTTTTCAGGCGAAACCGCAGCCCTTCGAGACAGAATCGCTGAACAAACTTTGAGGTTTATCCGTAGGATAAGCCGAAAAGTTTTGAAGCGATTATGGCCGAAGGGCTGCGGTTGCAGCCAAAAGGGCATTTGGGAACAGGCCCATGAGGGCGAAACGCCGGAAGAGGCGATGGTTCGTGAGCTTGAAGAGGAAATCAACCTTACTCCTTCGTCCGTAATCAATCTCGGGACGACTGGATATACGGACGGCAGTCTCGTGCACCGTTTTTACATTCCCGTTACCGAGGAGGAGTTTCCGTCGATCCGTCTCGGGAATGAAGGCCAAAAGATCGGGTGGTTCACGCTTGAAAAATTGCTCAAGTTGAACGTCTCTCCGCATTCGTTTGTGTACTATACGACCCACGAGCAGGATATTCGGCAAATTCTTTCAGGGAATTATGATTTTGCCCCGAGGCACGACGTGCTTGATGTTGAATGATCGGATAGCCGAATCACAAAGTTATAGACAAGGACATAATGGCCCGCCTCTTCGAGACGGGCCACTTGTTGTGGGTGCAGCTCCTCTTGAATATAGACTTTCCAAATGCTAAGGGACTGGGGTCTGGATTCAGGATTCGTCCGAGGCAGGCTGTTTAAAAATCCATTATCCAGACCTGACCCCAAATTCCAACTTAGAGGCGGGCCACCTTGACGCATGAACAGGATCGTGATGAGATTCCTCACCTGGAGGCGATATGCGAGTGGTCGTATTCGGTCCGGCCCGTGAGGCGCCAGAATTCACTGCTCTCGCGCGACGACTCGGTTGGTTCATTGGCAAGAACGGTCACGCACTGACCACAGGTGGGTGTCCTGGACCCGTCCACGAGGTCGCGCAGGCCGCGTTCAAGCGCGGATGTGTGAACATCCTTGCGGTGAGCCACGTTCAGTTCTTCGATCTCGACCGTCCGGATCGGCAGCCCTGTTATGATAAGTTCGAGGTCGCGTCGACCTTGTCCGCGCGCATGACGCGAATGATCGATGGGGTCGATCTCGCGATCGCCTTCGCCGGCGGGTCAGGGACGATTTGTGAGGTCGAACACGCGCTCGTTGATCGACCTGGAGCGTCACTCGTCCTTGTGGGGCGGGGCTGGGACGCCCTCGGCCCTCTCACACAGGCGTTGTATCGGCGTCTGGGTGGTCGAGGTCGTTACCGCTGGTTTCACACAAAAAACGGAAGCTACTTCGCCTCCGCCTCGATCAAGGAACTGCTCCGAGCCTGACCGCTCGGATTTTCGATAGTTTCGCCACCCGGTGGCGTGCAGCACATCAAAAAACGAGCCCGTGAGGACTCGTCTTTTCTCTTCTTGTCTAGACCTTCCCCTTCAGCGCATCTTTGAGCGCCTTGCCTGCTTTGAATTTCGGAACCGTAACCGCTGGGATCTGAATTTTTTCGGTCGGTTTTTGCGGGTTCACGCCCATGCGGCCGGCACGGACCTTGGCAGAGAAGGTGCCAAATCCCGCGATCGTCACCTCGCCGCCCGCTTTGAGCGTCTCGGTTACGATGTCCTCAAAGGTGGCCACGATATCCTCGGCCTGTTTTTTCGAGAAATTGAGTTTCTCCGCGATCTTCGCGGCAAGTTCGGCTTTGTTCATAGCAACTCTTTAAGATGTGGATACTCTTTCCCCAGTGTAGCCAAATTGTTAAGGGCTGTCGAGCGGCTAGGCAATCGTCACGATTTTACGCAGCCTCTCGATCGATGTCGGCTTGCCGTTTTCCATCCTGAGCAAGATGGCGTTCACCTCGCACGCCCCTGACTCAATCGGCTCAAATTTGAATGTCTGCTGTGTCAGAAACATCTGGAGCACGGGGCGGTAGTCCGCGCCAATGGATCCGTTCATGCCGCCGGTCATCCCGATATCCGTGATGTATGCGGTGCCCTTGGGGAGCAGGCGCTCATCCGCGGTCGGTACATGGGTGTGTGTCCCCCACACCGCGGCCGCGCGGCCGTCGACAGAGAGACCGAACGTATTTTTTTCAGAGGTGGCCTCGGCGTGGAAGTCGATGAGGGCGGGGACACCTGGATGCTCGGCGAGGATCCGATCGATCGCGCGAAACGGACAATCAAAGGACTGGCGGAAAAACACGCGGCCCATCAGGTTCACGACGAGAATCTGCGTGTCGTTTTTTTCGATCACCCGCGAGCCTTGGCCCGGGGTGCCTGGCGGATAGTTTTCGGGTCGGAGGACGATCTCTGAAAGCTTGGGATCGCCGAATACGTTTGCGCCATCCGCATTATCAAACACGTGGTTTCCCGACGTGAACAGATCAACGCCCGCTTCGCGCATTTCCTCAATGGTGCGCACCGAGATCCCCGCGCCATGCGCGAGGTTTTCGGCATTGGCGATCACCACGTTTGGTTGATACGCGGCACGCCACTCGGGAAGGACGCGCTTGACCCCTTCGCGGCCAATGCGCCCCATGACGTCTCCGAAGATGAGGATCCCTCCGGTCATAATTATCGCGCGTATTCGATGACGCGGGTCTCGCGGATGAGCGTCACCTTGATTTCGCCTGGATATTGTAACTCGCCTTCAATTTTTTGCGCGATGTCTTTGGCAAGTTTGAATGCCGTGAGGTCGTCGATTTTCTCGGGTTGCACAAACACGCGGACCTCGCGACCAGCCTGAATGGCATATGCTTTTTCCACACCCTCGAAGGAAGTCACGGTTTGTTCAAGTTCTTCCATGCGCTGCACGAATTGTTCAAGCGACTGCTTGCGCGCTCCAGGACGAGCGCCGGAAACCGCGTCCGCGGCTTTCACGATTGCCCCTTCGATCGTGCGCGGCCGGTCCTCGTGGTGCGCGATCGACTGGTAGGACATCTCCTCTGGAAAGCCGAATTTTTTCATGATGTTGTAGCCGATCTCCGGGTGCGCGCCTTGCATGTCGTGATCCACGGCCTTGCCGATGTCGTGGAAGAGGCCGCCCTTCTTGCACACGAAGACATCGGCGCCGAGTTCCTCGCCGATCATGGCCGAAATTTGCGCGACCTCGATCGAGTGTTGCAACACGTTCTGTCCGTAGCTCGTGCGGTACTTCAACCGCCCCAAAATCGAAACGAGTTTGGGATCGATCGAAGACACAGGGATCCCGAGTGTGTAGAGCGCTTCCTCCCCGGCTTTTTTTATTTCTGTCGCGAGCGTTTTCTTGGCCTCGTTTACGGATTCCTCAATGCGGGCCGGGTGGATGCGTCCGTCCTTGATGAGCATTTCCAAGGCGAGTTTTGCCACCTGGCGACGAATCGGAGAAAACCCGCTGATCGTGATCATCTCTGGCGTATCATCCACGATGATCTCGGTGCCGGTCATGAGCTCGATCGCCTTGATATTGCGTCCTTCCTTGCCAATGATGCGTCCCTTCATTTCGTCGGAGGGGAGAGGCACGGCCGTGGTGGTGGTCTCGACCGCTTGCGAGGAAGCAAACCTTGTGATGGCAAGCGACAGAAGTTTGCGCGATTGGCGCTCGAGTTCCTCCTCGGTCATTTGTTCGAGTTTGCGGATGCGCGACATAAGCGCTTCCTGCTCCGTGTCCTCGACGATTTTTAGAAGCTGCTCTTGCGCCGCTTCACGCGTGAGCCCTGCGACCTCCTCGAGCTTCTTTGCCTCAAGGTCGCGCAGCTCCAGGACTTTCTTTTTTGTTTCCTCGACCTGCTTGACCTTCTCTTCGAGTTTGTTTTTCTTGTCCTCAAGCTCGATCAGCTTTTGATCGAACATGCTCTCTCGCTTTTCGAGCCGTTTTTGCGCTTCCTGGAGTTCTTGGCGTCTAGCGGTTTCGTCGCGCTTGGCCTCGTCCATCACCTTCATGGCCCTTTCTTTCGCCTCAAGGAGCACTTCCTGTTGCTTCGTTTTGGCTTCGCTTAAGAGTTTTTCTGCCCGTGTTTCGGCGTTTTGCATGGTGCGCAGGGCCACGGTTCGGCGGATGACGTAGCCGATAAGCGCACCCACCGCAAGCGCCCCGAGGGCGGAAAGCAGAAGGATTTCTGTGGAGTACATAAAACCTCTCGTGTGTCACGAGAAGCTTCGAGATTGATCGGCGCTCCAAATGAGGATCGTTTTAGAAACGATCGTTGAAAGGTGAAAATTTTGGCTCTATCAACCGGAAACCCGTGTTTGCCAAAGACGTACTCATAAGGAGGAGGGATCGATCTGCCGCTTCTCGTACTTGTCAAGTGTTACGAGAACATCCTGACAGAACGGGAGAGGTTTGGCAAGCCCGGCTATTGGCCGGGCAAGCCCGGACAGCGGGGTGGCCGCCCTCACATCGAAAGGGCCGATATTTGTGCGGCGAAGCTCTTCGACGTACCCGCCGACCCCGAGTGTTATCCCCAGATCTCGAGCCAGGGCGCGGATGTATGTTCCGGACGAACAGCGAATGCGAACGCGTATCTGGTTGCCAGTCAGCTGAAGCAGCTCAAAGGCGTAGACGCGAACGTTTCGTGGAGGCGCCTGAAGAGGCTTGCCCGCGCGCGCGGCCTCGTACATTTTTTTGCCCTTGATTTTGATCGCCGCATACGTCGGCGGAATTTGCTCGATGTCGCCGACGAAGGAGTGCATGGCTTTGCGGATTTCGGATTCAAATTTCGAGCTTCTTTCGATAGGCGAGTTTCGTATTTCGATTTTCCCCGTTCGATCGTCCGTATCGCTCGTGACGCCGAGGACAAACACGGCCTCGTAGATTTTATCAAGTCCCACGAACCGCGAAAGCTGTTTGGTCGCCCCTCCCACGCCGATGATTAAGAGTCCGCTTGCGAACGGGTCAAGCGTCCCCGCATGCCCCACCCGGCGCGTGCCAGAAAGACGCCGGATGACGTCCACGACGTCATGGGAGGTCGGTCCCATAGGTTTGTCGATTAACAAGAATCCTTCGTTCATAGATTTCGTCTTTGCGACATGCTAACATACGACCATCGTGTGGAGGAATATGCGAATGGGTTTTGTGAAAACGGTCCGCGGGTACACCCTGGTCGTGTTTTTGATTTTGGCGGCGCTTGCGACCGTTTGGTACGTGGCCGTTTCCCGCGGAGCGGTCGATGTGCGAACGCTTGTTCTGGCCTCGGTTTTTTATGTCTTTCTGTGTGTTTTGTTCGGTTGGGTGTTGGGAAGTGAGTTTTCGCGTGGGGTGCAAAGCGTCGTGCAGCAAGTGGCGCGCTTGCGGCATATCGGGTCGTCCAATCGCTTTGAACCGTGCGAGATGGACCATGCACACGTTGCTTTTGAAGAGTTGAAGCGTCTATGCGACGTGACAAACGATGTCGGGGCAGAGGTTGTGCGTGTCCAGGCACGACTCATGCGAAAGGCAGAGAGCATCTCAAGCAAACTCGCGGAGACCAAGGAGCTCATTCATAATTTTGTCTACCATCTCGCCCATAAGCTCCGGACGCCGCTCAACAGCATTCGTTGGGCTGCGGAGATATTAAAAGAAGAAGAAGATGGAAAGGTCAGTGTTCGACAGCGTGAATCGCTCGACGAGCTTGAGGACTCGGCCGTGGCGGTGTTGCAGCTTGTGCAGGATCTTCAGGATGTGTTTACGTTTCAAACGAATGGTCGCGTGCCGTTGCGCGTACAGTCATGCAATCTCAAGGGGATCGTCGATGAGGTCGCCGGACAGTGGGCGGTCGTCGCGCGGCAAAAGCGCATCCGTATGACGGTCAAACATCCCGTGGGAGGTCTTCCGGATCTGCAAGCGGATCCCGTGCGTCTGCGTCGGGCCGTGGATGACCTCGTCGATAACGCGGTGCACTACACGCCGACCGGAGGACGCGTTTCGATCGAAACGCGCGTGGCCCCGTCCTCCAAAAAGGACCCGAACCCTTGGCTTGAAATCTCCGTGCGTGACACAGGGATCGGCATTCCGAAAGAGGACCAATCCCACATTTTTGAGGAGTTTTTCCGCGCCAAAAATGCGAAAGACCAATGGGTGGATGGCACCGGCATCGGGTTGACGCTTGCCAAGATGGTGACAGAGGCGCATCGGGGGCGTCTTCGATTCTCCTCAAAGGAGGGGGCGGGAAGTGAATTTTGCCTGCGGATTCCCGCTGGCAGGCCAGGCGGGCGGTCCATAAAACGTCGGCGCCGTGTTGTTGTGGCCAGGGGTTCTTGATACAGTAGATAAGGATATGCCCACACACGGTGTGAAACGAACCGCACAGAAATCACCCCCGCGCATCCTACTCGTCGAAGACGAGCAGGCGCTTCGGGAGCTGTATCGCGATTGGTTGATGGTGGACGGCTGCGAGGTCGTGGAAGCCGCCGACGGCGTGTCTGGGATCGAGGCTATTTTCCATCAGCACCCCGTGCTTGTGGTGCTTGACATCATGCTCCCCAAAAAAGATGGATTTGAAGTGCTAAAGGAGATTCGGCGCCATTCGAAGACTCGAAATTTGCCGGTGGTGATTTTGACGAGTCTTGACCAGGGATTTGAAAAACAACAGGGGAGTAAGCTTGGCGCGAATTTGTATATTGTAAAAACCGACCTGTCTCCCGATCGACTTCAATCCGCGGTGCGCGACCTGCTCGCGCGAGCTTGAATCTTATGGCGAAACGAACAGCATGCGATGTTTTTCTCGTGGAAGACGACCCTTTTCTTTACAAGGTGTTGCAGCAACGTCTTCAAAAAGAGGGAATGCGTGTCAAGGTTGCAACCGATGGGGAGATGGCGCTTGCCAATGTCAGCGCGGCGGATCCGCGCCTTATTCTTCTCGATCTTATTTTGCCGAAGAAGAGTGGGTTTGAGGTGCTTGCGGAGCTGCGCAAAATGCCAAAGCTCAAACAGCGCCCGGTGCTCATCCTTTCAAACCTTGGTCATCAAGAGGACATTGCGCAGATGAGCAAGTTCGGCGTGCGGGAGTATCTGGTCAAGGCCGACTACTCGCTCTCCGAGATTGTTGCAAAGGTTCAAGAACATTTGAAAAAGGCATAACGCGTATACACGCCCCGCCAATCGGCGGGGTTTTTGGTTGACGCAGAGGCCTGGAACCATTATCATAGCGGCCATGAATATCAGTGAGTTGGCACGGCGGTTGAACACCCCCCCAGAAGAGCTCAGGGAAAAACTCCCCGGGCTCGGATTTAGCATTGGCAAGCGCGCCATCAAAGTGGATGACCGTGTGGCAAGCCAGATCATGGGCGCGTGGGCGGAACTTCGGCGCCGCGAGCGGCTCCAGCGCAAGATGGACGAACAAAAGGCGATGGCCGAACGGCGCGAGCAGAAGCTTGCCCCAAGCGAGCAGAAGCCGATCGAGCTTCCGGCGGTCATCACCGTGCGCGATTTCGCCTCCCGCATGCAGCTGCCGGTCGCGCGTCTCATGCAGGAGCTCATGCAAAATGGGATCTTTGCTTCGCTCAACGAACGCATTGATTTTGATACCGCGTCGATTGTGGCCGAGGATTTGGGATTCAAGGCTGTGGCCGAGGAAAAAAAGGCGAGCGAGGAGGAAGACCCAACCCTTCATCGCGTCGCCGAAGTCATGCGCTCCGAGATCGAGGAGAATCTTGTGGTGCGGGCGCCCGTTGTCGTGGTCATGGGTCACGTGGATCACGGGAAAACGAAGTTGTTGGACGCGATTCGCACCACGCATGTTATGGAAACCGAGGCCGGTGGGATCACGCAGCACATTGGGGCATACCAGGTCGTGCGGAAAGATCGCGAGATTACCTTCATTGACACGCCAGGCCATGAGGCCTTCACGGTCATGCGCTCTCGCGGCGCGAAAGTTGCGGACATCGCCATTTTGGTCGTGGCCGCAGATGACGGCGTGCAGCCGCAAACGAAGGAAGCGGCGAACATCATCCAGTCGAGCCATCTTCCGTTTGTCGTGGCTCTGAACAAGGTGGACAAGCCGGACGCCAATGTCGAGCGCGTGAAGGGGCAGCTCTCCGAGCTCGGGCTCATCCCAGAGGACTGGGGCGGCAAGACGACCGTGGTGCCGGTGTCCGCAAAGACAGGCGAGGGAATCGACAGCCTGCTCGACGTCCTTCTTTTGGTCGCGGACCTGCACCGCGATATCATTCGAGCGAACCCTGCGCGTCCGGCCATCGGCACCATTATTGAGTCCCATGTGGATCCAGGCGAGGGGCCTGTGTCGACCGTGCTCGTGCAGACCGGAACGCTCAAGGTTGGAGATGATCTTGGCGTGCGCGGTTCTCTGTACGGTCGGGTTCGGGCCATGCGCGATTGGAACGGCGCGGGCGTAAAGAAAGCGAGTCCGTCCATGCCGGTAAAAATTCTTGGGTTAAAATTCGCGCCAACCGTTGGAGATATCCTTGAGGTTCCGGAAAATGCGGCCGAGCTCAAAAAGTTGAAGACAAAGCCTGTGCGCGCGGTTGAAGAGATCGCGGCGATCAAGCATGCGGCGCCCGCGGAAGGTGAGGAGACGAAAAAGAAGCACACCGTCAAGGTGATTATTCGCTCCGACGTTCTCGGTTCGCTCGAGGCGATTCTCGGCATGCTCGACACGGTCCAGCACGAGGAGGTTGGCGTGGAAGTGGTTGGGAAGGGGCTTGGAAATATCACCGATACAGACATCTTGAATGCACAGACGGCTCAAGCGGTGGTGCTCGGGTTCAACGTGCGGCCCACGACGACCGCCGAGGAGCTCGCGCGCGACAAGGAAGTGACGATCCGCACGTACTCCGTCATTTATAAGTTGTTTGAAGAGATTCTCGCTGATCTTCAAAAACTTCTTCCGTCTGAGACGTTCCTGACAGAGCTTGGAAAGGCCGAGGTGCTTGCGAATTTTCGCAAGACCGACGACGGCTGGATTGTCGGCTGCAAGGTGAAAGATGGGAAGCTAAAAGCAAAGTCCAAGATGCGCATTTTGCGGGGAGGGGAGATTGTCGGTGAGGGCGATATTTTGAGCGTGCAGATCGGTCGCGCCGAAGTGAAGGACGCGAAAGCGGGCCAGGAGTGCGGGATGAGCTACAAGGGTCGCACCAAAATGGAACCTGGGGATGAGATCGAAGCGTACATTGAAGAAACGAAAGGACGGCTCCTTGAAATCAAAGGAATCCGTTCCCGCTAACAGCTCATGGCTAACGGCTAAAGGCCACACATTATGTCCGAAGTGACGTTGACCGCTGAAAATTTTGACGCCGTGGCGCTGCAATCGGAAGCGCCTGTGCTCGTTGATTTTTGGGCGCCGTGGTGCGGGCCCTGTCGCATAATGGCGCCCATTGTCGAGGAGCTTGCGGCCGAGATGGAAGAGGCGGTTGTGGCAAAGCTGAACGTTGATGAACATGCGCACATTGCGCAGCGATACAATATTCTCTCGATTCCGACATTTATGATTTTCAAATCCGGACAGGTGGTTGACCAGTTTTCCGGTTCTCTGACCAAAGAGGCGCTTCGTGAGCGTCTCGAGCGACATCGCTAACCTATGCAGACGGAGAAGCTTATCATCATTGGCTCCGGACCCGCTGGGCACACCGCAGCCGTGTATGCAGCCCGCGCAGAGCTCTCGCCCCTTATGATCGAGGGACGCGTTCCAGGCGGGCAGCTTATGTTGACAACCGACGTGGAAAATTATCCGGGGTTTCCAAGCGGCATCTTAGGGCCAGAGCTCATGGATGTGTTTAAAAGACAGTCCGAGCGATTCGGGACGCGGATCATAACCGATGATGTGACGGCCGTGGATTTTTCCGCGCGGCCGTTTGTCGTGAAGACCGTCGACCAAGAGTTTCGCGCGGAGGCGGTCATTATTTCAACCGGCGCCTCGGCGATGTGGTTGAATATTCCTGGCGAAAAAGAATATCAGGGGCATGGCGTTTCCGCTTGCGCAACGTGCGACGGATTTTTTTTCAAGGGGAAGGAAGTTCTCGTGGTGGGCGGAGGGGATTCCGCGATGGAGGAGTCGACGTTTCTTACGAAGTTCGCTTCAAAGGTGACGGTCGTGGTACGCAAGGACGCGCTTCGGGCTTCCAAGATCATGCAGGAGCGCGCAAAGAAAAATTCGAAGATTGAATTTCTCTGGAATACGGAGGTGAAGGAAATTTTGGGCGACGGAAAAAAGATGACCGGCGCGAGGCTTTGGAACAATCAAACGAATGAGGGACGCGAGGTTGCCGCCGAAGGGTTGTTTGTGGCGATCGGGCACAAGCCGAACACGGAAATTTTTGCGGGTCAGATTGAGCTCGACGCAAAGGGGTACGTCATGGTGCAGCCAAACTCGACGAAAACGAACGTGGAAGGCGTATTTGCCTCTGGCGATGTCGTTGACCACGTGTACCGCCAGGCTGTGACCGCGGCTGGCACGGGTTGCATGGCCGCGCTGGATGCCGAGCGCTGGCTCACCAGCAAGGAATAAAAGAAAACCTCCGACGTGGTCGGAGGGAGCAGCGGCAGCCCGTTCAGGGGTCGCTGTTTTGTTCGCTCGGGAGCACAGGAGCGCCTCCAAGGTTGAAGCCGAACCCGATTCCCCACATCCAGTCGTCATCGCGGCGGCTCACAGAGCCGCGCACGTCGACGCGCCAGGTGGAGAACTTAGACCTTTTTCCGGATCCGCCGTTCAGACCCAGGCGCAGACCCGAGATCGGGTAGAGGTCCATCGCCTCGCCATCCCACTGGTACAGCTGGAATCCGAGCTCGGGTCGTAGAGAGACATAGTCGAGGTCTTCGGTGTGAAAGCGTGGCTCCAGGAACACCACCTGCTGGATCTCGAATCCCGTGAGCGAGTTGAACATGTCCAGGACGTAGGATCCGCTGAACCCCATCCCGCCAGCCATGTATGGCCGCCAGCGGTATCCGATGGAGGTTTCGGGACCGACGGCGATCCTGGGGGCATCAGCGTCAGGAGACAGGATGAGCCCGCCGTGGAGGCCGACCATGACCTCCGCTCCAGCCCGTTCGAGTTCGGTCAGACGTGTCCGACCGCTCTCCACCTTTCCGATGAGGCTCTCCTCTCCGGGTTCCTCGGTGTTTCCGGTCACTCCCCAGACGATGTCGGCGAGGATTCCAGCCTCGGCCTCGGTGTGGTTCAGTCGTGCGAGGGCCGAACCGTCTTTCGGGTTGCCCTCGGTTCCATCTCCGACCAGGATGCGATGCGTGTCGCGGGCCGTCTCGAGGGCGCGGTCGGCATTGGTCTGTGCGTCCGCCGCGACGCCTTCGACCGTGGTCAGGCGTCCATCGAACGCCTCCACCTTGCTTGCGAGCGCGACCACCTCGACGTCCCGGAAGAGTCGTCGCTTCGCGTCCCACTGGCGCTCGGGCTTGCCGTCGCCGTTGGAATCCGGGTCCTCGCAGGTGCACTTGGTCCACGCGCCATCCTGGGCGAAGCAGGCGTCCAGTGACACGGCGACCGAACGCCACGAGGCGCTGGTCGGGGCAAGCACTCCGGCACAGGCCTGGATTTCGTCGAACGCGGTCGTCGACGTCCAGGCGTCTGCGGCGTTCGTCTCGTCGACCTGCCAGTCGCAGTCGTCGTCGACATCGTTGTCCGGGACCTCCGCGGCCCCTGGGTAGATCCCGACCTGACTGTCGTCGCAGTCGGTCAGCGCGGAGGTGAGAGGGTCAGCCTGGTAGCCGTCGCCGTCCAGGTCGATATAGCGTGAGCCGGCGTGAGCCGTAGTCGCGAGAACGAGAATGACCATATCGAGCTCCAGCAGATAAACCCAGTTTCCACCCACCAGAACACAAACAGCTCGTGTTTGATAGATGACGCCGTTTCTTAGCACGATGGAAGGATTTGGTCAAGCGGTCCTTGTTGTTTTCGTGTCTTCAAAGAGGTAAGATTTTTGCGCGATGGGGTCAAGTCTTGGGTTTTAGAGTTTTGCTC
>CAYJVP010000026.1:0-13729 GCA_964373615.1 uncultured Gammaproteobacteria bacterium
GCCAAGCTGTGGCGGAAGCAGACCGTGAGCAGACGCGTCTACGCGTGTCTTGGGGGTCTCATCATCGGGGTCGTGATTGCGCTCAATCCATGGCAAGAGAACTTTCGTCTCTTGGGGTTCGTCTACAGCGTCGCGGCGACCATTTTGGCCGGAATCGGCTTCGAAGCGCTCGCGGGTGCGAAGGGTGTTGACCCGTACAACAAGAGCTTCTGGCTTGCCGTGGTCACCGCCATCCTTGGTTTTCTCACCACCCTCGTGAGCGGACGCATCCCGTTCGCAACCGAGTCGTGGAATGCGACCCATGTCTTCGCGCTCATCGGCTTCGGTGTGACGGGAGGTTTTCTCTACTACCTCGCCAACATCGTGGCGTTTGAGAAGCTCAAGACCGAGGTCGCAAGCACTCTCGCCATGGCGGAAACGCCAGCAGTCATTGTGGGAGCGTGGCTCATGCTGGATGAACGCATGACACTCGCGCAATGGATGGGGGTGGCCATCGCGCTTGGGGCGACCGGGGTGTTGAGTGCGGCCGAGAGCAAGAAAAACGAACAGACGTAGCTCGCGCATCCGCGCGGGCGGCAAGAGACACCCTTCGTGTCCACCGCTCGTCGGGTGCGCTCTTGTTTTCACGAGTCGTCACGTTGCGTATCGTGTGAGCATTTGTTACACTGTTTTCGTCATTTATTCATTTTGTTCATTTGGAGGATATGCCTACCAAGTCCAAGCGGGCCGTGCGCGCGAAAAAGGAAAACGTTGTGCCGCCCATGGCCAAACCCATGCCGCATGCGCGGTGCGTGCATTGTCGGCACGTGCCGTTGTCGGCTAACGCGATGATCGGCATCCTGACCGGTCTTGTGGTCGCGATGTCCGTGTTTTTGATCGATGCCGCGAGCTTACTATAGGATTCGTGTGCTATGAGGTTAAAGAGCGAAATCATTTTTTCCCTTGGACTCGTCCTTCTTCTTGGCGCGGGATGTGCTTCGGGTGATGAGGCAAGCGGCGAAAATTCTTCTGACACGTCTCCCACTCCGACGCAGAATGAAACGTCCACTTCAGACGAAAAAACCTATATGGCTCCTGGCATCCTCCCCGAGGGAGAGATCCAAAACAAACAGATCCGCATCAAAACCGCCAAAGGGGACATCGTGTTTGAACTGTTTTCCGACACCGCGCCGATCACGGTTTCAAATTTTGTGTATCTCGCCCGCGAAGGATATTACAACGGACTTATTTTTCATCGTCGCGAAGAAGGTTTTGTGATCCAAGGTGGGGACCCGCTTGGCAACGGTCGCGGAGGCCCTGGATACACCATCGAGGAAGAGGTGAATGACGATTACACGTATCAGCGCGGCATTGTGGCCATGGCAAAAACGCGCGCGCCGCGCAGCACGGGTTCTCAATTCTTTATCATGTTGGCGGATACTCCGTTGCCGAAGGAGTACACGATTTTCGGACGCGTCACGCAGGGAATTGAAGTCGTGGATGAGATGCAAGTTGGAGACGAGATGATCACCGTGACGATTGAGGACAAGGAATGAACCGCGTAATTATGAATGGAACACGCAGGTTGGCGATGCTGCTTCCTGCGTTTTTGATTCAAGTGGCCCGCCTCCAAGAGGCGGGCCACTTAAGCGGTCGGTTCTGTTTTTTGCTATAATTCCCTCATGCCTCGCAGAATCACCGAGCAAACCTTTTTCAAATACATCAAGTGCCCAAGTTGGGTGTATTTTGATGCGACCAAACCAGGCGCGCCGCACGATCCACTGCGCGCTCGGCTGCTCGACGAAGGGTTGCTTCGAGAGGCGGAACGAGCGCTCGTCGGCGATCGTCCGGGATTCGTCGAGGTCACCTCCGAAGACCCGGAAGAGGCGTTTCGACAAACCGCCGCCTTCATGCGCGAGGGTCGCGAGACGATTTACCGGGGCGTCTTAGTTGACGGACACTGGGTGGGCAACCCGGACATCCTGACAAAGGTTGAGGGCCGTTCACGTTTTGGCAACTATTATTACGTGGCCGCAGACATCAAACGGTCACGCGAGGTTCGCGAGGATTTTAAGTTTCAAGGATGTTTTTACGCGGAGATCCTCGAGCGCGTTCAAGGATCCAAGCCAACGCAAGGGTATATCATCACGCCAGACAGCGAGACGCTTGCGTACCCAATCGAGGAATTTGAGAGTGCCTATAAACTCACGCTCGATGAAATCGAACGCATCATCGCGGGCGAGAAGCCGCCGCACTTTCTCACTTCAGGATGCAAGCAATCGCCGTGGTTTTCCGAGTGTCGCCTCGAGTCAGAGTCATGCAACGACCTTTCGATCCTCAATCGCGTTTGGCGCGAAGAGGTCGCGGCCCTTCGCGAAGCCGGGATCACGACCGTCGAAGAGCTTGCCGCGCTGCCCGCTCCCGAGCTTGAGGCACGCGCCCCGGACCTGCGTGTTCTGCGACTCGAACTTTTGCGCAAGCAAGCGATCGCCATCCGCGACAAAACACACATCATCCTCAAACGTCTTGATCTCCCTGAAGCCGAAGGGGAACTTTACTTTGACATCGAAAGCGATCCTCTGCGCGATCTGGATTATCTGTTTGGCGTTCTTGAGGTGATGGATGGAAAAGAAACGTATCATCCGTTTTTTGCCGAGAACGACAACGCGCAAGGGAAGATGTGGGCCGAGTTTTGCGCGTTCGTGGAAAACCACATTGATGCGCCGATCTACCACTATGGATGGTACGAGCTCGAGGTCGTGCGTCGATTCACGGCCCGCTATGGCGCGTCGGATTTCGCGAAAGAGGCGCTCGAGCGCAACATGATCGACCTCCTGTCCGTTGTGCGTCCGGCCATCGCGTTTCCCGTCTCGTTTTATTCGCTGAAAGACCTTGCCCACTATATTGGATTTGAATGGCGCGCGGTCGATGCGTCAGGCGCGAACTCCGTGTTGTGGTTTGAAGAATGGCTCAAAACCAAAGACAAAGGTACCTTGCAGAGGATTTTTGAGTATAATGAAGATGACGTCCGTGCCACGCATGCGCTCAAGCAGTGGGCGTGGGAACAGGCCGGGCCGTACTCCACATGAGAAAACTTTTCATTACTCTCTTCGTGTTCGTCGCGTTTAGCGTGCTGCTTTGGACGCAGCGCGTGGCGATTTTGGATTGGATCATTGAGGCGCAGAAAGTTGTTACATTGCCGGAGGCGGTCACGTACGAAGAAACGGTGCAGGAAGAGGAGATCGTTCCGGCCCCGGTCGTGCCGATGGTGGAAGGGACAGAAAACGTGATCGCGGACGGCGTTCCAGAGAGTGATGCAGAAGCAACACCAGAGCCCGAGACATTGGACGAACCTTCGGAAACGGAAGAACTCCCGCTTCAGTTCAATCTCGCGGTTCCGTTTACATCGCAGGCGCCGGGCGGCGACTGGAGCGAGCCGTATCAGGAGGCGTGCGAGGAGGCGTCGTTGTACATGGTGCATCGATATTACGAAGGCGATCCGTCGGGATCCATTGACCCCGCAACTGCGGACGCGGGGATTTGGGAGGTGGTAAATTTTGAGAACGCGCTTTTTGGTTTTTATAAAGATACGACCGCATCGCAGACCGCCGTGCTTGTCGAGCAGATGTGGGGCTATGAACGCGTGGACGTGCTTGAGGATCCGACCGTGGATGAGATCAAGGCGCACGTTGCCGCCGGGCGGCCGGTCATTGTGCCCGCCGCGGGACGACAGCTTGGCAATCCGTTTTTTACCCCTCCCGGGCCTTTCTACCACATGCTCGTCATCAAGGGATACACAGAAGATACGTTTATCACGAACGATCCAGGCACGCGTCGCGGGGAAAATTATTCGTACGATTTTGACGTGCTCATGAACGCGATACATGATTGGAATGATGGGGATGTAGAGAATGGAAAAAAAGTGGCGATCGTGATGTATCCGAACGAGTGATATGAACGAGCTTTTTCTTGGCGGTGCGATCGGAGGGCTTGTGGCTTTCGTGTTTGCGATCCCGGCGATCGTGCTTGAGGAGGTCGAACACGGACACGTGCGGAACCTCCCTCTGCTTGTGGACATCAAAAGTTTTGCCGGCATGAAGCTCTCGCCGCTTGGCACATTTCTTTCCGGCCTTCTCCTTCACGTGGTCATTGGATTCCTGTTTGGATTCATCTATCCCATTTTTGTTGTGAAGGGCTGGCTCGTGTTTACGCACGCGCCGTATACTTTTTTGAGTCTTTTGATATACGCGGTGGGCGCTTGGATCGTGGTCGGCACGATCGTGTTTCCCGCGCTCCAGCTTGGATTTTTTGGTCGCCGGCAGGGCAAACGCGTTTGGATGGAGATTCTCGCCTCCATGCTCTTGATCGGTGTGGGGATGTGGCTTGTGGTGAAATATTACCAGCCGTTCTATTTCGTTGCCGTTTGATATGCGCGTGCTTCGTGTTTCGGAATATCTCTCGCTCGTCAACGAAAATCTTCGTCAGAACATTCCTTCTGATGAGATTCACGTGGAGGGGGAGGTGTCCGATTATCGCGTGGCCCAAAATAAGTGGGTTAGTTTTGATTTGAAGGACGAGGGCGAGCAGGCGGTGCTTAAGTGTTTCATGACTGTCTGGCAGCTTGGGAATCCTCTGGAAGATGGCATGCGGGTCCGCGTGCAGGGATATCCGAAGGTGTACGAGCGTTTCGGGACGTTCAAGATGAATGTTACCACTGTTGAACTTGTGGGTGAGGGAGCCCTGCGACGCGCGTACGAGCTCTTAAAAAAGAAACTCGAGGCCGAAGGGTTGTTTGATGCGTCGCGCAAACGCGCCTTGCCGCGGTTTCCAGAGCGGGTCGGGCTCATTACCTCGCGTGACGCCGCGGCCTTCGGTGATTTTTTGCGCATCTTGAATAATCGGTGGGGCGGGGTTGAGGTAGACTTCGCGCACGTTCATGTTCAGGGGAAGGAAGCGGCGCCGGAAATTCTCGGCGCGTTTCGTTATTTCAACGCCCTCTCGGAGGAAGATCGGCCAGAGGTGATCGTGCTGGTGCGGGGCGGGGGAGGGCTTGAGGACCTGCACGCGTTCAATGATGAAGCCGTGGCGCGCGCGGTGTTTCAATCGAGGATTCCGGTTGTGTGCGGTGTCGGCCACGAGCGCGACGAGTCCTTGTGTGATTTCGTGGCGGATGTGCGGGCCTCGACGCCCTCCAACGCGGCGGAGCGCGTGGTTTCCAACCGTGGAGAAATTCTCTACGAGATTGATACCGTGACGCGCCATATCGAAAATCGTGTTTTTGACGCGATCGCGTCAAAAACGGACATGGTGAATCGCGGGGTGCGCAGCATGGGGTTTGTGCTTGAGGCGAGCCGCGAGCGGTTTGGCACGCTCGTGCGGCGGCTTTTTGAGCGCGTGGACGGATGGATGCCGCCGCTGTGTGAACGCGTCGAGGCCTATCAGCGCCTTTTGAAAAACGTGGATCCGAAACGCGTCCTTGCTCGCGGGTACAGCATCGTGACATCTCACGGGAAGGTACTCACCGATGCGACACGTCTCGACGTCGGCGATGCCGTCGGTGTACAATTGGCCCGCGGTTCCCTCGATGCGACCGTTAAAAAGATTTATGGCAAAGGCCAAACTCAACTTTTCGAAAGCGTTTGAGGAGCTCGAATCCATCACGCGGTGGTTTGAAGCCGGCGAGGTGGATCTTGACGAGGGACTCAAGAAGTTTGAGCGCGGGCTTGAACTTGCTAAACAATGTCGGGAGAAACTTTCGGAGGTCGACAACAAGGTGAAAGAGATCAAAAAGAAATTCGAGGTATGACCATCATTTTACGCTGGGTGTTAAACGCGCTCGCCTTGCTTGCGGCGGCCTATCTCATTCCTGGTTTTGAGGTTTCCTCTTTTTACGCCGCACTCATTGCGGCGCTTGTGCTGGGACTCGTCAACGCGCTCGTGCGTCCCATTATTTTGATCCTGACGCTGCCGGTTACGATTATCACGCTCGGCCTGTTCGTGTTCGTCGTAAACGCTCTGATGCTTTGGCTTGTGAGCACGATCGTCAAAGGGATTACGATTGAGGGGTTTGTGCCAGCGGTCATGACCGCGATTTTCTTGTGGGTCGTTGACATGGCCACAAGTTGGCTCATCAAACATGCAAAAGAGAGTTGAAAGCCGGCGCAAACGCGCCGATTTTTTATGACGCATAAAAATCATCTAAAACCGTCAACGCTCGTTGTTTCGGTCGGAGGCTCACTCGTTGTGCCAAACGAAGGGATCGATAAGGAGTTTTTGAAAAAATTTCACGATGTCATTGAGAGACATACGAAGAACGGCTGGCGGTTTGTGATCGTTGTGGGCGGCGGAAAGACCTGCCGCGATTATCAAAACGCCGCGCGAGCCGTGACCGAGCTCACCCGCGACGACCTCGATTGGCTTGGGATTCACTCGAGCCGGCTGAACGGGCATCTCATCCGTACGGTGTTTCGAAAAATTGCGCATCCGATTATGTTTAAGGATCCGACGCGCGTGCCCAAGATCTGGCACGGATCCGTGCTCGTGGCTGCTGGTTGGAAGCCGGGTTGGTCCACGGACTATGTGGCGACTCGTATCGCTAAACGACTCGGCGCCAAGTTGGTGGTCAACCTTTCCAACATTGATTATCTCTACAACAAGGATCCGCGCACACACAAGGATGCCGAGCCGATCTGTGAAATTTCTTGGAAGGAGTTCCGTAAGATGGTGGGGAGCAGGTGGGATCCTGGCATGAACGCGCCGTTTGATCCGGTTGCCTCGCGTTTGGCAGACCAGTCCCGCATCCAGGTGGTGGTTGCCAACGGAAAAAATTTTGAAAATTTGGAGCAGCTGCTGTCCGGAGAACCGTTCGTCGGAACCGTGATTGCCTGAAAAGAAAAGTGGACGACCGTCAGGGCGTCCACGAATAGTCCGTGAGGAAGTAGTTGAGCGCGCGGGAAAGACGTTCTGCATCGTCACGTGCGCGTTGCAGGTGGACCCCGTGCTCGGGGGCCTCTTCGTTGTCATTGGTGATGTAGCCGAGCGGGACCACCTTCACGCCCGGGTGAAGCGCGGCCACCGCGCACTCTGGCTTGAGGCTCATGCCGACGACATGACCGCCCATGCTGGCCATGTTCCGTTTGTCGGTCCGGCTCTCGAAGTGCGTGCCCCGGAAGAAGACATGGCGCGCGCCTTTGGTGACGAGATCATCGCTGATGGTGATCGCTTCGATGGGCACGCACAGGCACCTCTCGGGATCCTTGAATTCTCCGGGGAAGAGCGGGAAGACCTCCTGACCCCAGGAGAGAAAGTGGCGGATGAAGACGAGGTCCCCGGTCCGGTACTCGGACGTGAGGCCCCCGACCGCGCTCGTGAGCACGAATCGCTTCACCCCGAGGCGGATCATGACCTCGATCTGGAGGCGCACCATGGCCCGTACGTTCGGGTTGAAGGTGTCCTCGTTCATGTGGATTCGGCCGCGAAGGACCAGGACCGGGCGGTCGTTGACCGTCGCGATTTCGAACTGGCGTCTGTGGCCGTCCAGGACCTCGAGGCCCGTGAACGCCCCCATGGTGTTCATCGGAGCGACGCGGGACCCATCCGTCTGGAGCTGACTGCCCCACCCTGTCCCCAGCACGACGCCGGTTTCGATCGCGTTCGTTTTGGAGAGGCCAAAACGATGGCGGAGTTCCGCTTCTGCCTCGGCCAGCATGTGTTCGTACAAAGAACGGTTCATTTTCCCTCCTCATCGCCGTTGGATCGTAAGACGCGGGAGCGGTCCCGTCAAGGGTTCTCCCTTTTCTTGACCGTTTTCCCGCCATCCGATATACTTTCGCCATCAATCGAAGCCGTAGAAAACGGGTCGAAGATCCTGAGCGTAGGTCCCGCCGTTGGCGGGGCCGTCGTCGAAGGGTCCTCATAAGTCCCGTCGAGGCGATCGCCTTTTTCTCTGCAGCTTTGGTTGCGGATTTTTTATTCATCCTGAGCGAGTCCCGCTATAGTCATCACACCGTGAAATGGGACTTAGCCTTCTTGAAAATGGACGAGATCCGACGCTCTGCAGGGCAGAAAAACCGCAGATGGAGCCATAGCTCCATTGAGGATTTTTCTGCCCGAAGAGCAAGGAGATCGCCATTTTCATGGAGGATGGAGTCCTGTTTCATGGTGTGATGACTATATTGGCGGGACGAGTCGAAGGGCAAAGGTCGATCCCCTATGCCAAAAACACGAGCCCAAAAGGCGACGATCGTAGACGAGCTTGCCGACAAGATACATCGCATGAAATCCGCGGTGTTCGTCTCCGTGCACGGATACACCATGACCGATGCGGACGGCATGCGTGCGAAAGGCCGCGAGGCCGGCGTTGATATCGTGATCGCGAAGAAAACGCTTCTCAAGCGCGCCGCGGAGCAGGTCGGACTCACCGCCCTTGATCCGAAGGCGTTTGAAGGAAGCGTGCTCTCCGCATTCGCCTACCAAGATGAGGTTTCAGCTGCCAAACTCATGGCCGAGCTGGTCAAGCAGAAGGAACACATGACGATCCTGGGCGGTCTTTTCGAAGGAGTTGTGGTGGACGCGGCGAAGATCGGCCAGCTCGCGATGCTTCCGTCTCGGCAAGAGCTCCTTCAGAAGATGGTCGGCTCGCTCCATGCCCCGATTTCCGGCTTTGTCAACGTGCTCGCCGGCAACCTGCGTTCTTTTGTCTACGTTCTAAATGCGATAAAGGAGGGAAAAGTGTAATGATATGTCTGACGAACAGAAAATCGTTTCCGCCAAAGGCGGATCCGCCTCCCGCGGTAGCGGGTCGCCTCTGGCGACAGGCGGAGAGGTGCCGGAGAAGTTCAAGGCCCTCGTTTCCGAAGTCGAAAAAATGTCCGTCCTTGACCTTGTGGAACTCGTCAAAGTGCTCGAAGACAAGTTCGGGGTGAGCGCTGCGGCGCCAGCCATGATGATGGCTGCGGCGGGAGGCGCGGCGGCTCCCGCGGCCGAGGAGAAGAGCTCGTTTGATGTGGAGCTGACCGAAGGCGGCGGCAACAAGATTGCGGTCATCAAGGTGCTGCGCGAGGTGACGGGCCTTGGTCTCAAGGAAGCCAAGGATATGGTCGACGGCGCGCCGAAAGTCGTGAAGACCGGCGTTGCCAAGGCCGAGGCCGAGGAAATCAAGAAGAAGCTCGACGAAGCTGGCGGCAAGGCCACATTGAAGTAAGTCGAATACACATAACACCGAGTGTCTCCCGACACTCGGTGTTTTCGTTATTTGTTAGGACCTCTGAAAAACTGATGGATTTTCGTCAAACGGGCTGTCCATCCCCATGAGACGTACTGAAAGGTACGTCGAATGGGGTGGACGGGCGCCCGTGAGACGAAAAGACGCAGTTTTGCAGAGGTCCCCGTTATCTGATGTGGCTTGCGTCAATGCGATACACCGCAGACCCCGTGAGCAAATAGATCGTCTTCTGTGCCTCATCCACAACAAAGTCCGTGAGACCAACGAACGCGTCGCTTCGATATTGCGTGACGAAGTTTCCGCCTTCTTTTTCAAACACGACCAGGCGCTGCGTGGACGGCTCGAGCACATAGAGATACTCGCTCTCAAATGCGGTCCAGAGATCTGTTGGCGCCGAGAGGGGTGGGTCAACAGCGCCTTGCGTCCAACTCACCTCGCTGCCGCTTGTGAACCGAACGATACTTCCGTTTTGTTTCAGCACAAACACGGTGCCGTCTACGGCAAGACTGACGGCGTCTGAAAGGTCCGTTGTACGCGCGCGAATCCATGCGGTTGCCGAGCCAAACCCGGCGCCGGTGCGCGAGAGACGAAGGATTTGCGGCTCGGTACCTCCACCGCCAGGGTTCAGTACATAGACGCGGTTGGCATAGGCAGAGAGATCAACCCAGCGTTCGTTGTCTCCGGGGCGAGTGTCCGTGAGCGTCAGGACTCCGTCTGCGTAGATCGCAAGCCCAGGGCGATCGTCAAGGAGATACCCTTCGCCGTTTTCGCCATCAGCCTCCTTCACCGCCCCGGCCGCACGTGTGTCCACCTCCACCCGACTGGCGGTGCGCGTATTTTGATCCACGCGATACACGTTGCGATCGCTTGCATACACCAAGAGTTCATCTCCCTCAAAACTCATCGCCGTTGCCGACGCGCCGATGGGAGTGAGATCTACGACAAGCGGCGGGTCTGGGATATTCACGATATGGCGGAGCTGATCCTGCATGAGCGCAAGCTCTTTATCGAGACGGTCGATCTCGGCCTGTTCCTCCGGCGTATCCGCGCGCATGTCGGAAAGAGCGCCAAACGCCTGTTGGAGCAAGCTTCGAGCCTGGTTTTCGTCCTTGTAAATAATCGCTCCCGAGACTTGGTCACGGACGGTCTCGACCGCCTTTACAGAGGCCGCAAACGCCGCGCGGTCTTCTTGTCGCGCCTGGGAGCGTGAAAGCACCATGGTGCTTGACACAAAGACGAACACGAGAACAACCGCCGCAAGAATAAGATATTTACTCGTTTTTGGGAGTCGGTTAAATAGACGAAGCGTGCGAGAGACCAACGCGTCCAACCTTCCCCGAGTCTGTCCAAGCATTTCGCGCCGCTCGGAACCGGCCAATTTTTTCGCCACCCGTAAGACGCCAAACAGGATTCCAAGGATCATTTTCCCTCCGACAACGACGATGGAGAAAAGCAGACGGGAAATGCTCACCGCGCTCCCACGGAGTGTATGACGGTGCGTTTTCAGGAACCCGCGCAGGAGGGAAAGGCCTGGGATGTTCATGCGCGGGCGCTGATCGGCAAGCACCCGCTGCGTCTTTTCCTGGGCCTCCTCGAGTTGGCTGAGCGATGAGGCGGCGGACGTGCGCCCTGGTCGTTGGGACCGGACAGCAGAGAGAGGCGTTTCCTCTGGGAGCTGGGCTTTCAAAAGCACTATGGCCAGATCAATGTCAATCGGGAAATATTGTCGAATTTTCGCGGATGCGCCAGCTGGCGGAAGGGTGGTGAGGACGCTGTTTAACTCTTCTGGGGGAAGCTCTCGTTCAAGCGGACGGTTGCAGACACAAAAGATGTCACCCGAGTGCAGATCTCCGTCCAAAACCACACCGAACACCTTTTCCCATGATGGTTTGGACGCCCCGGTCTGAATGCTTCGCGACAGGTTAAAAACCTGATAGCGCTGATCCTCCATTTTGTGAAGGAACAAAGCCGTGAGGTCGCCACTGCCAGACAGGCACATGACGTCTCCTACGGCCACACCAACGATTGCATCCACATCGGCGCTTGTGAGCGTGGGCTCAAGTTCCGGCGCGAGCATGGCTACCCGTTCGTTCACCGCTTCCAGGATTTGCTCAAACCGATGCTGCGTGTTGCTTGTTTCACGTAGGGTTTCTGCCGCCCGCTCCATTTCCTCAAGGATGGTATTGACCACGAGCTCGGCAAGAGCTGGCCGTCCATGCACGCTGAGAAGTCCAAATACAAAACCAGGCTGACCCTGGGTCTGCTTCAGAAACGCCTTGAGGCGTCCTTTGGTTTTTGGTTGGACCTCCTCCAAGACCGACGTTTTCAGGATAAGCTGAGAGGTCATAGCATGGGAGTTGCCATCTTGAACGCCTTTTGTGTACATTATACAGAAGTCAGTTTGAAGCGCAACGCATTCTATGAAGTCTCATGTTTTCCGGCTTGAACAGCTGTTTGGTTCAAAAACGCGCGCTCGGTTGCTCGGACTGTTTTTGCAGCATCCGGACACGTCATTTTTTGTGCGTGAGCTCACACGGCGGATTGACGCTCAACTCAATTCTGTGCGTCGTGAACTGCAAAACCTTATAGAATTGGGGATCGTTTTGGAGCAGGTTGGTTCCGCGAAGGCAGCAAAATCAAAAACTCTTTCTGAGCGCAAGAAATATTACGTCGCCAACAAAACGTTCATGTTGTATCAGGATCTACGCAGCCTTCTCAAAAAGGTGCAAATTCTTTTGAAACAAAATCTTGTTCAGGAGATCGATCAACGAGGGGATATTGACGTGCTTGTGTTCACGGGACGATTTGTCGATCACTCAGATATCGCTACAGACATTTTGATCGTTGGGAGTATTGACCAGAAGCTGCTCCAGAAAGTGGTGAACGAATTCGAGCAGGAAATGGGATCAGAAATCAATTACACGCTGATGTCACGGGAAGAGTTCCAGTATCGACGTCAGATCACGGACCGTTTTCTCTTTTCCATCCTCGAAAGCGATAATATTATTATGATCGATAAGGTCGGTGCGACGACCGCCTCTCCTCCCGCATGATTCTTTTTCTTCGCGCGCAAGACCTCGGGCTCTTTGAAGCGGCGATGGATGACCATGGTCGAACAATTTTCGCGAGCCTTTCGGCGCCTCCGGAGCGATTTCTCTCATCTCTGCAGGAGCTGATGGACGAGTGGGGCGCCTCTTGGAAGTCGCTTGAGCGCGTGGTTGTTGTGAGTGGACCCGGGTCATTCACCGCGACTCGCATGGTTGTGACCATCGCAAACGCCATTGCCTTTGCAGAGAATATCCCCGTGACCGGATTTCCCAACCCCGAACGCTTGGAGCTCGAGGAGCTTGTTCGACAACAGATGTGGACGACCGTGTCGGGAGGTCAACCGTTTGCAACGCCGCTCTACGACCGGCCGCCGAACATCACGGCGCGAAAGCGTTGATATGCGTCAGGTTCACCTGCGCATCCTCGGATCCGTGCAAGGAGTCGGGTTCCGTTTTCTCGCAAAACGGGAAGCAGAACGCTTGGGGATAAATGGTTGGATTCGCAACCGGGCGGATGGTACTGTGGAAGCAGTGGGATGCGGCCTTGCCGAGCGCGTCGAGGTGTTTGTGCAGTGGTGCAAAAACGGGCCCTCTGGCTCGCGCGTGGAGTCCGTTGAGCTTCTTCCAGACGTGGAAGAATGCCAGTTTCGCGACTTTCAAATCCTTCATGATTATTAAATGAGTGGTTTTTTATGCAAGATGTTTTTGATCTCGGCATTGTCCAAGGCACGCTCCTCAAGCTTTGGGAGGGAATCCTCTCCTATCTTCCGGAGCTCGTGGGTGCGATCATCGTGTTCCTTATCGGGCTTATTGTGGCGTCGGTCCTGCGCCGGGTCATTGTGAAAGTCGTAGAGGTTTTGAAGCTGGACGAACTCGCGCGGAAGTTTGAGTTACGCCAAGCGCTCGAACGCTACGGCATGCGGCTCCACATTGGTAATCTTTTGGGATGGATCGTGAAGTGGTTTGTGATCATCGTGGCGCTCATTGCGGCGACGGATATCCTTGGCTGGCGGGAGGTGTCTGTGTACCTGCGCGACGTCGTGGGCTACATCCCAAATGTGATTATCGCCGTTGTCATTCTGCTTGCGGGGATTCTGCTTGCCAATTTCGTACAGCGCGTGGTCAAGTCTGCGGTTGAGGCGGCAAAACTTTCTTCCTCGGATTTCCTCTCGGGCATCGCGCGTTGGGCGATCTTAATTTTTACGTTCATGGCGGCGCTCGTCCAGCTTCAGATCGCGCAGGACTTGATTCGCGTGCTGTTTACGGGGCTCGTTGCCATGCTGGCCTTGGCCGGTGGTCTCGCCTTCGGACTTGGCGGACGGGATCACGCCCAACGATTCCTCGACCGTTTGCGTCGGGATATCTCTTCACAATAATTCGTGTGTCAATCCCAGGGGACGACGCGACCCCTGGGATTGTTTTTGATTGAAAAACCTGCTAGAGTTTTCCGGATTATGACGCCGCTTCAGAACACGCACCG
>CAYJVP010000027.1:0-13515 GCA_964373615.1 uncultured Gammaproteobacteria bacterium
AAGGTTCCTAGTGTATGCAACCAGAAGTCGAAACCTGGTTGAAGACGATCCCAGTCGCAAATACACGCAGCAGGATGTTCTTGCATCCTATGAAATAGGAAAATCCTCAGAGACTATACGTTAGGCTCCGACACCTGTCGGATGAAGATATAGTCCGATCTGCATGGCGACATGCAGTCTCGTCCACTCAAACGAGAGCTCTCAAGCGAGAGTTTAACATCACAAATCGTCCTAAGGTGAGATCGTTGCTTTAGTGAGGTGAAAGACCTCTCTTCGAACTTCGTCATGCCGACGGAGATGTAGAAGAAAAATCTGGCTATATGCTGGGACATCTGGTAAACACCAGACAATCAGCAGGAAAGACCCTGTAGCGGCCGAAGGCCGTCGAAGGGAATCCTCAGAGACTACACGCCGGATCCGGCCTTAAGGCCGGAAAGATATAGTCCGATCTGCATGGCGACATGCAGGCGTCGACGAACTTGGTCGACCATCCGTGAAAACGGAGAACAGCGATAAGCGAAATTCCTTGACGGGTAAGTTCCGTCCTGCACGAATGGCATAACGAGTTGACGACTGTCTCAACAAGGGACTCGGCGAAATTGCAAGATGAGTGAAGATGCTCATTACCCATAGTTAGACGAAAAGACCCCGTGAAGCTTTACTACAACTTGCTATTGGGTTCATGCTTCGTATGTTCAGCGTAGGTGGGACCTCGCCGCAAGGCGGGGGTCAATGAGACACCACCCTTGCGTTGCGTGAATTCTAACAGGCCGCCGTGAATCCGGTGGCTCGGACAGTAGCTGGTGGGTAGTTTACCTGGGGCGGGTGCCTTAAAATGGAAGTAATACTTCTTGTGGGGCAGCGATACAGGAATGTATCGTCCGATCCGTCGCAGCAAAGAAAATAAAATACATTTGGCTATATGCTGGAATCCCTCTGAATCTCAAACTAGGCTATTTAAACGGCAACGTTTAAACGACCCCTCACAATGTTTGAGTGGAGATAATCAGCAGGAAAGATCCCGCCAAAGGCGGGAAATCCTCAACGACTACACGCCAGACATCCAGAAAGGATGATGATATAGTCTGATCCTTATGGCGACATAAGGAGCACATGTGTGCCGTCCACCAAGGACGTAACATCATTGCCCAAAAAGTAACGGAGGCGTTTACAAAGGTAGGCTTAGCGCGGATGGAAATCGCGCTGGACGTGCAAACGCAGAAGCCTGCTTTACTGCAAGACAAACACGTCGCGCAGTTGCGAAAGCAGAAGTTAGTGATCCGACCGTACGATATAGGACGGCGGAAGCTCAACGGATAAAAGCTACTCCGGGGATAGACCCGAAAGGGTTGTTGTCCCGGTCCGGCGGTAACGTCGGATCATGAAGACGGCTAATAACGGTGAAGCCCTCACTCCATATGGAGCGGGTAATACCGTGGGAAGTTCTTCACCGCGTTCATCATCATTATGACAGAACGTGAACGAAATATCGCGGTTGGTTGTATCTTAGGTGACGGTTTCCTCCAGGCCACTGGCAAGCGCAACGCGCGCCTTCGGCTGGAGCACTCCATTCGCCAGAAAGAGTACATCTACTGGAAATGGGCTGAGCTCAAGCGCTACATGCAGGATCAGCCGAAGCGCCTGATGCGTTACAACCCATTTTGGAAGAAACGTTACACCTATGATCGTTGCCAATCACATAGTTCACCGCAATTCGGGGAACTGCGCGCGATGTTCTATACGGATCATCGTAAGCGGATTCCCCCGGAGATCGGCATCTGGCTGTCCCAGCCTTTGACGCTGGCCGTCTGGTACATGGACGACGGATACTATTACGCGCGTGATCGCACGGCGTACCTCTATCTGTCGCACCTCGATCAGACGGACATAAGGCGGATTCAAGACGCTTTGGCGGCCGCCTATGATCTCCACCCCAAGCTTGAACGCAAGAGTCGAAAGAACGGCGCGATGAATCTCAAATTCTCAGCAGCCGAAACGCGCAAGCTCATCAATATTGTCGCCCCGCATGTCGTCAAAAGCATGCGGTACAAAATCGGTGAAGAACCCCGTATCGACTGAGTCCAATGGACGAGGTGGCGCAGACGGAGGAAATCTACGCGCCACAATACGCCGTACTCCTCGCCTGGCGAGGCGAGGATGAAGATATAGTCAGTGCCCTGAGAAACCAGGGAAGAAAACACGAACAGGCTGATCGCGCCCAAGCGTCCACAGCGACGGCGCGGTTTGGCACCTTAATACATCGGGGTGCTGCAGGAGTGATCCTGTACCTAAATAAATTCGGCTTATAACGGTGAACCCGTCAGCGGAATAGTGGTAAGATACGTTCATATGGACGTCATTCCGCTCGGCAACACCGTGGGAAGTCTGACACAACAACAACACGCTGTTTTGGTCGGCAGTTTGCTTGGTGATGGAACATTGCGTCGGCAGGGCAATCGACAGGCCCTGCTCGAAGTCAATCACAGCTCTTCTCAAAAAGAGTACGTGGATTGGAAGTATGCAATTTTTCAAAACCTAGTAATCTCACCTCCAAAACTCCGTTCAGGAAACGGCAAGCGCGTTGCCTATCGGTTCACGACAAGAAGTCTTCCGGTTCTGACTGAGTATCATCGATGGTTTTATCGTGGCGCACGGAAAATCATCCCGCACGATCTCGTGTTGGGGCCAGTGGAACTCTCTGTTTGGTACATGGACGATGGAAGTAAAAGCCGTTCGTCCTGCTACCTGAATACACAGCAGTTTGCTTTAGACGATCAGCTGTGCCTGATCGATCTTCTGAGGAAGACCTTCCAGATTGAAGGACGGCTCAACCGAGACAGACAGTATTTCCGCATCCGCATTACGACAAATGGGACGGAAAAACTTTATCGATTGATTGATCCACACCTTCTATCATCGTTCCGATACAAAGTTGCGTCATGACCCCGTAACGACTGACCCGAAAGGGGAGGTTTTCTGCCTGTGTGCGGAAGACAACACGCCGACGCTTGCCATTCCAACCGAGACGAAGTCAGAGAACAGACTACTGTCCGGGGCAAGCTGAAGATATAGTCTATACCATGCGAAAGCATGGAGTTAGTCCGACAGCGATGTCGGCCCGTCGCATCCTGGGGGTGTAGAAGCTCCCAAGGGTTTGGCTGTTCGCCAATTAAAGCGGCACGCGAGCTGGGTAAACGTTCGTGAGCCCAGCATAAATCTGCTCATAACGGTGAAGCCTTCCTCTTCATGATAGGATGAAGGTATGAAGGTAATATCGTGGGAAGACAATCAAACGCTTACTGACCAACAGAAGGACATCCTCGTCGGATGTCTGCTCGGCGATGGTCGGTTAGAGTGTCGTTCAAAAAATGGCACGGCGCGTTTCCGTGTGCATCACGCGGAATCACAAGGTGAATTCCTCTTCTGGAAATATCGACATTTTCAGAATTTGGTTCATGGCGCGCCATGGAGCATGAATTGGCTTGACAAAAGAAACGGACAGGTGTACAGGTCGTGGTTTTTCCACACGATAACCAGTTCCGTTTTCAAGCCATTTCATAAAAGGTTCTATCCGAAAGGAGAGAAGATTGCCCCGAGAGATATCGATGATGATCTTACGCCTCGAGCGTTAGCGGTTTGGGTTATGGATGATGGATGTAGGACACAAAAAGATATCATCCTGAATACTCAGTCGTTTTCGCTCGAGGAGCAGGCGCTTCTCCTGAGGGTATTGGAAAGACGCTACGAGATTAAAGGTTCTATTAATCGGGACCGAAAAAATTATCGGCTTCGATTCGGTCGTGTTGCGGCCGAGAAGCTTTCTCGAATCGTAGAGCCTTACATAATAGAATCGCTCCTCGCAAAGATTGTCCCCGTATCGACTGAGTCCGGTTGACGATCCGGACCGGCGATCGTCCATATACGATCGCAACACGCAGGATCGCGCATGTGATGCGTGATAAGGTATAGTCAGTACCATTGGAAACAATGGAAATATATGTCAGAACGTCGTGAGACAGTGGAGAAATTTGGCTAAGATTAGCCAAAAACCGTGCTGTCTATAAATCTCGCTAAATGCTGGAAAACCTGGATCGTTTTCTTGGAGAGGAAACGAAAGAATCTCGCACTACGCATTTTATGCGTGACAAAGTGACGAGCGCAGATAATCAGCAGGGAAGGCTTCTCGATCACATGATCGAGAAGAACCCTCAGAGACTATACGCGAGATCCGGCCTTAAGGCCGGAAAGATATAGTCCGAACTGCATGGCGACATGCAGACCTTGGCAGAAATGCCAGGGCGCCGCAGCGCATACCTCAGATTTCGGAAGCGGTTTGCAAGTAACAGAATGTCGGTCTCCTATCTACCATGGGCGCGGAAGGTTGCAAGGATTCATCTCTAGTACGAGAGGACCGAGATGGACGAACCTCTGGTGCACCGGTTGTCCTGCCAAGGGCATTGCCGGGTAGCTACGTTCGGTTCGGATAAACGCTGAAAGCATCTAAGCGTGAAGCCGACCTTAAGATAAGCCTTCGTTATAGACTCCTGCGAGACGAGCAGGTTTCAGCCATAGGCTGATCCGCCTTAGGCGGAGATAGGCCGTACGTGGAAGCGCGGTAACGCGTGAAGCGGAGCGGTACTAATATGTCGATGCTCTACGACCACTTCAAGGTTGTATCTCATTTGGTTCTCAAGAAAAAAGGTTCCAACGTTCTGGTGCCATTTCCCCTGCGGGTCACACCCGTTCCCATCTCGAACACGGCCGTTAAGCCGCAGGGGGCCGATGGTAGTCCGACTGGGCGAGAGTAGGTGGGCGCCAGAACGTTGGAACTTTTTTGTTTGTGGCGAAGGCGGATGCGTGGGACCCTTGTCGAGATGGTTGGCCTTTGCTACCGTAGAGGGGCTATTTATGGATGAACCTCGAAAGAAAAAGAGCTGTTCCGTGTGCAAAATTGCTGCTTATGGCGCGACCTTTGTGCTCGGATTTATCCTTGGACTCATTTACGGCGTGGCATAAGGTATGGAAGATTTTCGCATCGTCATTTTGGCGGCGGGGAAAGGGAAGCGCATGAACATGGATCTTCCAAAAACGCTTATCCCTATTGCCGGCAAACCTATTTTACAGCGGCTCATGGAGTCTGTGAGCGCGTCGAAGGTTGATGGGGTTCCTGTTGTCGTCGTGGGACATGAGCGTGAAAAAGTGTGCGAGTCGTTTCACGAGGAGTGCGCATACGTGGTTCAGGAAGAACAGCTTGGAACAGGGCACGCGGTCATGTGTTGTCGTGAAGCGCTTCAGGGCGCTAAGAACGTGATCGTTTTGTACGGAGACCATCCGTTCATCTCCGCGCAGACCATTCAGAAACTCGCCGAGCTTCACACAAACTCCGGCGGGGTGATGACCATGATGACAACGATGGTGCCGTCGTTTGGTGATTGGTACAAAGTATTCTCGCACTGGGGCCGTATCCTTCGAGATGCGCACGGGCACCTGCTTGGGATTCGTCAATTCAAGGATGCCATGGAGTCGGAGCGCGATATCTGTGAAGTGGACCCCGCGCTCTACTGTTTCAAAGCATCCTGGCTTTGGGAGAACATTCACCAACTCAAAAATTTTAACGCGCAGGGAGAGTACTATCTGACCGACATGCTGGAGCTTGCGGTCACGCAAAAACACGATGTTGCGTCGCTTCAGGTTCCGCCCGAAGAGGCGGTCGGGGTGAACACGCCCGAAGAACTCGACGTCGCCGAGCGGATTTTTCACACTCATCATGCCGCATCCTAAACTCGTGATCGTTGGAGGTTCGCTCGCGACCGGGAAGTCGACGCTTGTTCGTTCTCTTGAAACCGAACTCGACTCTCCGGTTGTTTCGATGGATCGCATGAAGGAAAGCCTTTTTAACATTTGCGGCGTGAAGGATCGCGCGTGGTCACGCGAGGTTGGGCGAGTCACCTTCGACGTGTTTCGTCACTTTATTGAGTTACACCTTGCGCGAGGTTCATCCGTCATTGCCGAGGCGACGTTTACCTATCCGACTGATGCGCAGTGGATTCAGGAACTCGCAGAGCGTTACGGCGCGGAGGTTATCCAGCTTTGGCTCACCGCAGACCCGCGCGTGGCTCGCGAGCGTTTTCTTTCTCGCGCCAAAAGTGGACAACACCATCCCGGCCACTGTGATCTCCTTGAGGAGGTTTTGGAGGAATTCGACGAGCGCTATTTCAACCGCACGTTTATTCCCCTGCCGCTAAAAGCGCGTACGCTCGTTCTTGACACAACAAACAACGCGCCGGTGAACCATGATGACGTTGTCTCCTTCGTTCGTAGAATATGACGCGTCTTAAAATCACTTGTTGATATTCCCATCTTACTGGCGGCCGGGTGGCTTGCGACATTCGATATTCGCTACGCATTTGCTATCGCCCTCGGGCTTTTCTTGGCTGTGGCTATATTTTTTCCAGTTCGATCAAGTGATCTCGTAGCGCGAGACCAGGGCCATCATATATAATTTTTCGTATGCGTCTCATCACCGACCGGCACATTCACTCGAAATATTCTCGCGCTTGTTCGAAGGATCGAAGTCGTCAACTTTTCGATGACTATTGACGTCACGGACGGAAATGAGGTATTTTTTGTATGTAACTTTTAACGTAAATTTATGAACGAGCAATTTAGTGTTCTCGCTCGGGAAAATGTCGCATCTATTCGCGATGTGCAGAAAAATCCGTCCAAGGCCCTTCGTGGTATCACCCGAGTGATACGGGGAAGTAAGACGATCGGTTTTTTCTTATCAAACGAGGAATGGGAAGATCTCCTCGAGAACATCGAGGCCATGAGTAGTCCGTCATTCAGAGCGCGCGTTCGTTCTGCTCGCCGACAGATGAAGGAGGGGAAGACCGTACCACTGGCCGAGATTCTCAAGAAGTATGGGATACGGACTTGAGTGGACACGTGAGGCAAAAGAAGATCTGGAATCGCTTGATCAGGCTGTCACGCAAAGAATAGTAAACAAACTCATTTGGTTTGCCGATCAAGATAATCCCCTGAGTTTTGCTGTCGTCTTACAGCAACCAGCAATTGGGGACGCGCGTTTTCGCATTGGCGATTATCGGGTCGTTGTTCTTGTTAACCGGACGCGCAAGCGCTTAGTCGTCGTCTCCGTGGGGCACCGGCGAGATGTTTATCGATAGTATGCGCCTGATCACCGACTGGCATATTCACTCGAAATATTCACGTGCCTGTTCGAAGCATTTGGAATTGCCGACAATTGCGAAGTGGTGCGAGCGAAAAGGGATCGATGTGGTGGCCACGGGGGATTGGACGCATCCGGCATGGTTTGCGCACCTGGAGGAGCAGCTGGTCGAGAGTGAGCCAGGGTTGTATCAGCTCAAAATCGCCGGTAACCCCTCTTCGTCCCCCCTTGAAAAGGGGGGAAATTCCGTGCGGTTTATGCTGGTGACCGAGGTGAGCCAGATTTACAAGCGCGGCGATAAGACGAGACGGATTCACAACCTCGTGTTCTCTCCGTCGCTTGAGACCTGTCGCAGGGTGAACGCGGAGCTTGCGCGGCGCGAGTTCAACCTCAAATCCGACGGTCGTCCCATTCTCGGCATCGACTCCGAGGCGCTGTACAAACTGTTGAAAGAGATTGATGGGCGCATCATCGTCATCCCCGCACACGCCTGGACGCCGTGGTATTCCGTATTTGGAAGCAAGTCGGGGTTTGACTCACTGGACGAGTGTTACGGTGAGATGACGAAACACATCTATGCGATCGAAACGGGGCTTTCGTCTGATCCAAAGATGAATTGGTCCCTCTCAAATCTCGACAACGTGGTCATGATTTCAAATTCAGACGCGCACTCCCTGGAGAAGCTCGGCCGCGAGGCCAACGTCTTCGAGCTCGAACATCCAAGCTATGACGAGTTCGTTCGCGTGCTTCGTGAAAAAGACCGCTCTGCATTTTTATACACGATCGAATTTTTTCCCGAGGAGGGGAAGTACCACCTGGATGGATGTGCCAACTGCAAGTTTTCTTGCGCGCCGAAAGAATCCAAACGGCTCGGGGACCGTTGTCCGACATGTAAGCGCATGCTCACACTCGGCGTCGAGCATCGTGTAGACGACCTCGCGGACCGCGATCCAGACACGGTAGCCAACCACAAAATTCCGTATCGGTCGATCGTTCCGCTTGTGGAGGTTCTTGCAGAGGCCTTTGGAGTGAGCTCAAGCGCCTCGAAAAAGGTGGTCGCGGAATACCTGCGCCTCACCGACCGCGTGGCAAACGAGTTTGCGCTGCTCCTCGAAACGCCTCTTGAAGCGATCGCAAAAGAGGCGACGAGTCCGAAGGTCGTTGAGGCGATTCGTCGGATGCGAGAGGCAAAGCTCCACATCACGCCAGGTTACGACGGCATCTTCGGCACCGTGAAGATTTTTGACGATAAAGATGTTTCGACACGACCAAAACAACCTCAACTTTTATAAAAACAAAATCCCTCGACGCCCGCCAGAACGACCATGGTGTTCAGTCGGGCTGGCGTCGGTCAGGGATTTTGTTTTTGATAAGAGCGCTTAGCGCTTCTTCTTTGCCGCTTTTTTCTTTTTCTTCGCAGCTTTCCTCTTTGCCATAGTCTTGTTCACCTCCCTTCTTATGAAGATTATTTAGATCGACTTATGTATAGTATAGGAATTTTTTTTGCGTATGTGAATAGATTTTAAAATATTGTCAAGAGTTATGGCGTTATGACGGAGCGCCGTGAGATCGATGGTGAACGAAAAGAAAAAAATTTACACGACGTGAATGGCCGTGCGCTCTCTATGTTTGCGTGCTCTCGCGAGTCACGTGGCGCGCATTACTCTCGTACCTCAACAGAAGTTCCAACCCTCGCCCAGTCATAGAGCCACTTGATGTTGTCGAGCGCGACGTTGATACAGCCATGGCTCATCGGATGCCCGAAGTTGTTATGCCAATACGCGTAATGAATGTAGATATGCGGATAGATGCGCAGGTTCCACGGCACGAGCCCGAGGCTGTAATTGTTTGGGTTGCCTTCTCCATAACTCCACGTGTAGTTGACGTACGGTAATTTGGCTAAAACTGAATGAATTCCCGTGGGCGTTGTCCAAGGCACACGGGCAGAGGAGACGGGAAAACTGTGCGCCAACACTCCCCGCTCATAGGCATATAATTGTTGTTCGGAGAGATCTACGATGATGTACTGTTTGTCCGCGGCCGATCTGTAGGTCGGCTTGCCTGGTGCGACGACGATCTCTTCGCTTCCGTCTCCATCGAGATCACTCACGGCCGCGCGCGGGCTCAGCTCATCAACCGTGGTGGTGAAATAATTCGTGCCATCCAACTCGACCAGATGCTGACTGCCTTCGATGACGAGTGTGGGGCTTCCGCTGCCGGCGATGACATCAACCACGCCGGTGGCCGTCCCTTCACTCATCCAAGTCAGGGTGTGGATAAGTTCCACTTTCGAACGAAGGCGATACGTCTTGATCTCGCTCGGCATGCCTTGCGAGCTCGCGATGGTGAGCTTGCCATTTTGCACGAGACCGACCAGACCGCGGCGGTCGCTCGCGTCAAAGGCGAAAAATTCTTCTGTCAGTGTCACCGTCCCGTCCGTCATTTTCCAAATCCGGACATGCGGCCCGCCGCCTGCTTGTGGTAGCGTGACAAGCTCTGCCGTACCATCGCCGTCCAGGTCTCCGCAGGCAAGATTGACGCCATCGCGAAATGACTCTGCGTACGCAAAAAAACCTGGATGGATCATCTCGCCCATGTTGGAAAACACGCGCACATGCGGTCCGCCCCCCTTTTCCGGCGCTGTGATGATCTCGTTGACGCCATCCCCCGTGAGATCACACACGGCCAGGGTGACGCCGACCCCCATCATAGGGTCGTAGGCGAGGAAACTCCCGATTTCGGAACCGTCCTCGCGCATGACGCGCACGCGAGGCTCGTTGCCGATCCCGTTTCCCAGCAGGATTTCCGGCGTGCCGTCTTCTCCAAGATCCGCAACCGCAACATTCAGCCCTCCGGCCCAGTTGTTGAGGGGAACGTCAAAACGCGAACGCTCTGTGCCGTTGGCGTTCAGGATCGTGACGGGAACGGTGGTGCGATGGGAGGCCAGGGAGGGTTGTGGAACAAGAAGCCAAACAAAAAGGATGGCCATTACCGTCATCCATTGCGGCACAGAAAGGTTGGTCATAGAGTGGTGGACCGTATCGGATTTGAACCGATGACCCCCACATTGCAAATGTGGTGCTCTACCGCTGAGCTAACGGCCCGCGTGGTGGCGAGTATATAGTCATCACACCATGAAACAGGACTCCATCCTCCATGAAAATGGCGATCTCCTTGCTCTTCGGGCAGAAAAATCCTCAATGGAGCTATGGCTCCATCTGCGGTTTTTCTGCCCTGCAGAGCGTCGGATCTCGTCCATTTTCAAGAAGGCTAAGTCCCATTTCACGGTGTGATGACTATAGTCGTTCGCGCAACGCACGTCAATCCGACTTCACCGCATTCGGCGGCGTCTTGCCGTCCAGGAAGGCGAGGATGTTTTCGGCCGCGCGGCGCGACATTGCTTGGCGCGTTTCGATCGTGGCCGAAGCGGTGTGCGGGGTCAGGAGCACGTTCCAGGCGTGCTGGAGATACTTCGCATCAGCTGGATTTTTCGCAAACTTTGGTTCAAACTCGAACACGTCGAGTCCGGCGCCGGCGATGCGTCTCGCCTTTAGGGCCTGGACGAGGGCATGTGTGTCGATGATCGGACCGCGCGCGGTGTTGATGAGGTACGCTGTTTTTTTCATGAGCTTAAGCTCTTTTGTCCCAATGAGATGATGGGTTGAAGGGAGGAGTGGGACGTGGAGCGAGACGAAATCAGATCCTTTGAGCAGCTCCGGAAGTTTTACGAATTTTGCGCGATACTTTTCATCCAGCTCTGGATTGCTTTTGACGTCCGTGTATAAAATTTTGACGCCAAACCCGTCCGCGAGGCGCTGGATAAGATGCATACCAATTTTTCCGACCCCGATGACTCCAAGCGTTTTACCGACCACGTCCGTGCCAAGCAGCATCTTCGGGCCCCAGCCTTTGTATTTTCCCGCTCGCGTAAACGCGTCCGCTTCGTGGATGCGGTGAGCAAGGGCGAAGAGAAGAGCAATCGTATGCTCGGCAACCGTTTCGGCGATTTCATCTCCGGCTGTGTTGGAGACGATGATCCCGCGTTTTTTTGCCTCGGCCACGTCGACATTATCAAACCCGACCGCGTAGTTTGCGATCATTTTTAACTGCGGTCCGGCTGCATCAAATACCTCCGCATCGATTTTTTCGGTTAAGAGCGAGAGAAGGACATCGACCCCCCTTACTCGACGCAGAAGTTCGCGGCGCGGGATGAGGGTGTCGCGCGCGTACATGTCTATTTTCACTCCCTTTCGTTTCTTGAGCATCTTGAGTCCCGCGTCCGGGATGTCGCGGGTAACAAAGATACGTGTCATATTTTTTTCAGGGGGATTTTTTTGAGAAGCGCTTGTGAAGGCCAAACGCGGAGAATTCCCGCCTTGGCGCCAACCTTTTGGATCACGGATTCCGCGTTGATCGTTGCAACCGCAAGCGATGTTTCAAGATTTGCCGTTTTCATGAACGCGGCGACAAAGCCGGAACCAAACGCGTCACCCGCTCCGGTTCGCGAAACAGATTTGATGCCGCGCGTGCCGGAGAATATCGTCCGTCCGCGATAGCAAGCATACGCGCCCTTCTCTCCGTCCGTAATCAGGAGCACGCCTTCAGGCACGTTGAGTTTTTTCACGACGGACGAGATATTTTTTTCACCAGTCAGCATCTGCGCCTCCTCTCGATTCATGTTGAGGACCGCAAGGTGTGGGAAGAGGGAGGCGAAGGCACGAAGTCCTTTTTTGAGCTCTGCTTTTCCTGGGTTCCAGGCGATGGAAATGTGTTTTGCGGGCGCGCTTTGGATAAGTTTTGCGGCAACAGAAAGGCTCCCCCCGAGCGAGGTGAGATAGATCCAATGAGTGTTAAGTTTGGAAAAGGGAAGATCAGCCGCGGAAAAGGTTGAGGAAACACCGCGATGGACAAGGGCCGTTCGTTCTCCAGAGGATGCGGTGAGAAGGGTCGAGTATCCGGTGTCGCCACCCTTTATCGATCGCACAAAGCCTGTGTGGATCCCCTCTTTTTTGAGGTCGGCAATGACGGCGACTCCCGCCTCGTCGTCACCGACGCGACAGACGGCAGAAGTACGGAATCCCAATCGAGCAAAGGTGGCCGCTGCATTTGTGGCCCCGCCGCCTGTGGTGTGCACGATTGAGTCGAGCTCGATTTTGGTGCCCAAGGCCACGCACTCGCCGATGCCAGTTGAGAAGACGCTCGATTCGATGAATTTGAATTGGTCAGAAATCAAGAAAACGTCCCGTGTCCCGGCGCCTATGGTAATAACATCGTGCATACGAGCCCAATTGTAACAAACCCTTGACTTTTTGTCAGGAAAAGCTATATTTAGCCGTCGTTTGGTGTCCGCGTGGTGCGGAGACGGGCGACGCCACACTTTGCCTTTTGGTGAATGTTGAGCGGTTGTTCATTCAGCCGCAAGACATAAAGTCGCCAAAAGAGCGGAGGAATCGTGGTCACCATCCCCGTGGTCCTCAAGGACCTCATCGACAAGGTCAACGCGTCCCACCACAACGGGATCCTCGGCATCGTCCAGTACTACACGCTGTTCGATCGCGCCGGCTCGCTCGTCGGCGACGCCGCGTTTCGGCAGGAGCTCGAGACGCTCGTCAAGGAGCACGCGCCCAAGTCCGCGAAGCGCGATCTGCACCAGTGGATGCAGGAGGTCCTGACCGCCTTCCTCGGCTTCCTGGTCGAGGTGCCGCCTCCGCCCAAGCTCAACCGGCAGCAGACGCGGGCGCTCAAGCGGTATAACCTGTGGCTCTTCTTCGCCCCCTCAGAGATCGAGAAGCGGGAGTTGCCGGCGCACTTCGTCCGGCCCGTCTGGGGGACGTACCTCCAGGATGACCAGATCCAGCGCATCCCGCTCTGCGGGAAGTGGGTCGCCTTCGAGGTCACGCCGAAGCCGAACTACCGGGGCACGGTGTACCCGAACGATCGGCTGATCAAGGACCTCGGCCTCGAGTCCCGCTTCGCCCATCCGCACTCCGATGGGGGCGAGGGTGATGACATCGTGACCGACCTCATGCCAAAGATCGCCGGGCTCCTCCACATGGACTCGGCGCAGGTCGGTCTCGCCTCGGTCGAGGCCTGGAACTTCATCGCCAACCTCATGAACTTTCTTCGCGAGAACTACGGCGAGGACCTTCCCGACCTCGGTTCGACGGACTCGGTCGAGTGGGTGGCCAACACCTACGGCTCCGAGTTCGCGCTGATCGTCGGCGATGTCATGTGCGGCGGGCTCGCCTACCTCGACCACTACTCGCGCGTCCTTCGGAGCTGTGAATTACGAAACTCGTTCTGTATCTGAATCCTGAGCAACGAAAAAC
>CAYJVP010000028.1:0-13077 GCA_964373615.1 uncultured Gammaproteobacteria bacterium
CTGAAAAACTGATGGATTTTCGTTGAACGGGCTGTCGAGCCCCACGAAACGTAGTAAAAGCTACGTTGAGTGGGGTCGACGGGCGCCCGTGAGACGAAAAGACGCAGTTTTGCAGAGGTCCCCTGTGTAATATTCGCCCTGCGGTCTCGGATAGCCCTAATCAGGCCAGCCGAGTGGACGACCATTTTTGAAAAGAAGATACTCCTGTTCGATCCCGAACCAGGCGTCGTGTGAGGCGTATTTTTCTGCGGCCCGACGAAGCCTCGCGCGGGTGTTTGAGGGGTGGACCGTGCCGTCCGCATGAAACACCTCGCACAGAACCAAAATGTTTTCTCCTCCGCGCAAAGGATCAGGAATAAAATAAACAGGCCGCAGTAGACAGTCGGATGCGTGCCCCTCGGCCTGTTTGGTGCTTGAGCCGTCAAACCCCCATTCGGGAATGGCGGTAAGAGTGTTCGGCGCGACGTCGAGAATCTTCGTCTTGGAACGAAGGTTGGCGACGGGTGTGTACCCGTCAAGCCAGATGTACTCGGCTTGAATTTTGGCCATAAGGCGGATTGCTCCCCCTGTGGACAAATTAGAGTGGGTTATTCTCGGTCATGGTTAGGGTAGCACACTTCCCAACGGGAAAAAACTGGTCACGAGACATTTCCTCATTTTTGAGCCGGGCGGATCAGAAGTGAGGACATTGATGAAAAAAATTTACCTCTCTTCTGCCTCGAGCAAATAAACCCACCGACCGATATTCGCGCGGTCGATAAATTCTCGCATGAGGATAAATACGTCTCGATCAGTCTTCCAGACGCTCATTTGTACCTTCTCAAACTTCGCCTCCTTGAGAAAACGTCGAAACATCTGCCGAGCGCGCCGGACATCTTCAGGAAAATCGAACGCCACCACGCAGTACTTCCCTTTTGGCAACTTGGCTGTACCGTCTAATATTTCGTTGCGGATCGCCTCTGCCCGGCCTTTGGCGGTAAGCTCTACCACCAGTCTGCCGGCACGTTTACGGATATCTATCAGCCTTCTTTTCTTGAGTCGTTCGAGGGCCGTCCGTTCCAGCCGGTACTCTTGCCAATATCTTTTTGCCCTTTTGATTTGCTCGATCTCGTCCAAACTCTTGCCTGGATAATAGTAAGCGGAGCCCAAGGTATCGATATCGGTGTAGATCTGGTGGAGGATGCGGACTGTGCGAGAACGAGGAGGCTCGATAGCCTGCTGCGCTTTTTCATGCAGCCGCCGCCGTTCCTTTTTGGTGAGTTTGATATCAGACATACGAAGAATTAAAAGTTCCCCCAAATCCTATTGTATCACTTTTGAGCCGGGCGGATCAGAAGTGAGGAAATGAAAGGTGCCTTCTTCTTAAAGTTGCCGCAGGACATTCTTCAGCATCCGAGCGGCATCCTCGGCATTTGTCGTACTCGATGTGGTAAACCACGGCCGGGTTGCCGAGGACGAAGCGTGAGATATTCGAGCTTTTTTGGACATAAGGCGGATTGCTCCCCCTGTGGATAATTGTTAATGATGTTCGAGCAAAGGATAGCACGCGTACTGTGAACGTAAAACTGGCGCTTGGTGATCCTGCCGACGATCACTTCACGACCTGGACATACCCGATCGGGATACCGGAAACACGGCCGGGCTTGGTCTCACGCGTGCGACCAAATTGGTTGCTTCGTCGCCAGTGAAAGCTCATTCCGCCCTCATCCTGGAGCCCGATGTCAACAGGCCGTTCTGCCGGCTCGTCGATTTCCGGAAGTGGTTGGCAACGGCTCGCGGTGGCGACCGACATCGTGTCAAGCCACTGCCGCCCATGGAGATGTTTCTGAATAAGGAGATCAAAAAACACGTCAACGGCTTTTGGCAACCGAGCGTGTTCAGGCAGGAAGTCCCGAAGTTGTAAAAGCTTCTCTACACTCGGCAACATCACTTCGGCGTCAGGTAGGAACGCTGCATGCGCAAAGGATTCGCGCAAAGCCCGTTCGTTATTGTTCATGAACGCTTGCTGGGCTTCGATGGAAAGAAACCTGGTGCCCGGGATCTCCCCGATTTTCACGATGGCCCAACCTGGAGTAGGTCGTTCGGTCGTAAAAAAATCCATTTCGAGCTGCTGCGCGGCCTCAAGCACGTCGTCTGGTACAGAAAAAACCGGACCTGTTCCCTTGAAGGTTTCCAGGAGTCTCTTGATGGTGAACGGTTTCCCCTCCTTGTCTGCCTCCGCACGATACACGAGACGGCATCCCGCTTCCCTTGCCAGCTCGAGTTCCTTTCTCGAGAACGGAATTGGCTCTGCAGCCGTCGATAATTCAATGAGACCTCTGCAAAAGTGCGTCTTTTCGTCTCACGGGCGCCCGTCGACCCCACTCAACGTAGGTTTCCCTACGTTTCGTGGGGCTCGACAGCCCGTTCAACGAAAATCCATCACTTTTTCAGAGGTCTCCAATGTCAAATGTTTTCGAAATCTCATCCGGACCCGACACCCCCTCCTCGCCAAAAATTTCCCGCGCTGTCTCCGTGCTTACAGGACCAATATCTTGCGCACCTTCACTTCGTGACTCAATCCTCATAGTTGTCTTAAAACATTCTTGAGCATGCGGGCGAGGCGGTCGCGGTCGTGGGAAACGATCTGGTAGACGGGTTTGTCCTCCCCGGCCAGAAACACATCGAGACCTTGCGGAGTTCCTGCGGCACGCGCTTCGCCGTCCATAACAACTTGGCAGCCGAGTTCTGTACATACTATCACGAGTTCGTCAGCCAGTTCGACAGGCACGTCCGAAAACGAAACTGAGTGGATGGACGGCTTGAGCGTTTCACCGTACACTTTTTCCTTGGTGAACCGTTCGTGGGCGTCGTTGGTAACATACAGGTCGCGAAAACCGGCGTCGATAAGTGATTGCCAACACGGCTGGCAGGCCCACCAGTGGCCGTACATGTAGGCGTCGAGACCCTGCGTGTCGATGCCGGCTTCCTGACAGACTTTCACCAGCTGCGGTTCGGAGTGCCCAGGCGGATCATGGACATGGCAAAGTTCGTACCCTTCCCCGCTCTGGCAATCGAGGACGATACGCGGACAAACGTGGTTTTCTTGCGGCCCGCGGTTGAACCCGTTGCCGGCGCGCGCCACCACCTGTCCGTCCCCTTCGACTCCGCTCAGGGCAGGACGCACGGCGACAATGCCGACCGGCCAGAGCGGATCCCCGGCGCACTCCTCGCGCGCACGACAAGCCTCGACCATGTGCGGGTGGTCGTGCGGCACGTACTTGAGGTGCCGATCAGACGGCATGTAAGGATACTCTGGCATACAGGCAAGGGCCTGGGGATGTACGGATCGTGTACAGATTTACAGATGAGACCTCTGCAAAAGTGCGTCTTTTCGTCTCATGGGCGCCCGTCCACCCCATTCGACGTACCTTTCAGTACGTCTCATGGGGATGGACAGCCCATTCAACGAAAATCCATCACTTTTTCAGAGGTCTCAGATGTACGGAAATCGAACATCATCAGTACATCACCCAGCCCTGGTTCAAATTCGATACTGCAACAACACAGCTTGCTCGCCGAGACGCGTGACGTCAACAAGTTCCATCTCGAGCCGCTCGAAACCCGAGGCGAGCGCGACCCCGGCGCCGAAAAGCACTGGCTCCACCGTGAGATAGAGTTCAGTGACGAGTCCGGCTTGAAGAAATTGACTGTAGATCGAGGAGCCGCCGGCCAGAGCGAGTGACTCGACCCCTTCGCTTGTGAGGCGCGAGACCAGTTCGGACGGCGATTCATCGGTGAACTCGACCGAACCTGCGGTAACCCCTCCCCGCCCGAACGACCCGCCAGAACGACTCTGTCGGGCTGGCCGTTCAGTCGGGCGGGCTAACCTCCCCTTGAAAAGGGGAGGAATTCCCTGCCGCGTCAGCACTATCGTCCGACGACCCTTGAGCGGCTTGCCGATGGTCTCAAAGGTCTTGCGGCCCATCACCACCACCCCAATCTCTTTCGTCTTGGAAACAAAAAACTTAGTGTCCTCTTTGGAGGTCCAATCAAGCGAGGTCTGTCCCTCGCCTTCGGCAATTTTTCCGTCCGCCGAGACAGCGGCGATCAGGACGACGTTCATACGGCGATCTGCATTTTCTTGATCGGCGGCTGCGGATTGTACTGTGACCGGAACATCTCCACGAGTTCGCGCACCAGCGACTCGTCCGCCTCGAGGGCCCGTCGAAAGGCGTTGGCCGGCAAACGGCATTCGATCTCCGGGTGCGCGGGAACCTCCCGGGCGAGCATATCCTCAACTTGCTCGAACTGGTTTTCGTAAATGTGCGCGTGCGAAATGGAGACGGTGAGCTTGCCGACGGCCAGCGCCAGCTCTTGAGCAAGAAGATATTGCAGGAGCGCGAAGTCGGCCACGTCGTTGGGGTTGCCGAGCACCATGTCGTTCGAACGAATTGTCACATGCAGGTTAAGCTTGCCGCCGATAATGTTGGCTGTCCAACAGAAAGGACAGGGAGCGTTCTTCTTCTTCGGACGGGTCAATCCGTCGTCAGCCGGATCCCACATCACCACCACGCCTTGGCGCGAGGTGGGTTCGGTCCTGAGGTGCTCGACGAGATCAAGCAGCTGGTCACGACCGAAGTGATGCCGCCAGCGGTAGCCGTAAGCCGTTTCCACCGTCCCGTCCGGCTCGAGAAACTCATCCCAGCCTTTGGTGAATTTTTGCAGCCAGCCGGCGTGCTTCTGGCCCGAGACAAACCAAACCGTCTCGGCGCAAAAAAATTTCGGGAACATTTTGCGGGCGGTCAAAAGAGGAAAGCCCTTGGCCGGCTCAAGCTCATAAGTCAGCCCGGGCAGGGCTCTGGTCGAGTAGCCTGTGCGGTGGCTGAAAACCATCTCGCCCTGCTCGTAGACCAGGCGGAGAGTCTCAAGATACACTTGATCAAAAGCAGTCATAGCCCCATCACTGTAACAGACCCGCCCTCGAGTTTCCAACGCCAGACAATTGGGCTAAAATACGGACGTTATGGACCTGCCTGTGAAAATCTTTCGACAGCGACCAGAAACGCCGATGCCCGAGTATAAAACCCCTGGGGCCATCGCCTTTGACATCGCGGTCATTGAGGAAAAGGAACTCCCGCCAGGTGAGCTCGTATTTCTGCGCACGGGTCTCGTGGTGTGTATCCCCAAGGGGTACGGGCTTATCATTGTCTCACGGTCTTCAACCGCGAAAAAAAACCTTGTCCTGGCAAACGGCATCGGGATTATTGATCAGGATTATTGCGGCCCCGAAGACGAACTCCATCTATCCGTACGCAATGTGGGCCGGGAGCCCTACCGCATCCAAAAAGGCGAGAGAATCGCCCAAGGGTTGTTCGTGCCGATCGCCCGAGCCGCGTTTGAAGAGGTTTCGGAGATCAACGGCCCAAGCCGCGGGGGCTATGGCACCACGGGATGACGTGATATACTTGTCTATGACCGTGCGAGGGGCACTCATTGTCATCGATGGCGCCGACGGGTCCGGCAAGGCAACCCAAACCGCTCTTCTGGTTCAACGGCTCAAGGCAGAAGGGGTCCGGGTTGAAACGATCTCCTTTCCGCAGTACGGCGCCAAAAGCGCGGGACCGCTCGAAGAATATCTGGCGGGAAAATACGGAACCCCGCTCGACGTTGGACCGTACCGAGCCTCTATCCTTTTTGCCGTCGACCGTTACGACGCTTCGGCGAAGATCCGCTGCTGGCTCGATGCCGGCAAAGTCGTGGTGGCCGACCGGTATGTCGGATCCAACATGGGTCACCAGGGGGCCAAAATCAGCAACCCAGAGGAACGCGCGCGGTTTTTCGACTGGAACATGGATCTTGAATACAACCTGTTTGGCATCCCGCAACCGAGCGTCAATGTCGTTCTCCACGTCCCAGCCGCTCTCGCCCAACAGCTCGCGCAATCCAACACCTCCAAGCATGGCCTCGCAAAGGACATCCACGAAGGAGACCTTGCCCACCTCGAGGCCGCGGAACGCGCGTACCTTGAAATAACCGAACGTTTTGAAAGCTATCAACTCATCGAATGCGTTGAAGGAGGCCGTCTTCTTTCGCCCGAGGAAATCCACGGTCGCGTCTGGAAACTCGTCTCCCTTCATCTTTCACCCCTATGCCAAGCAAGCTCATTTCCGTCGGCCAACTCATCGACCACTCCTGGGAACACTATCGCGCCCGTTTCGTCGAGCTCATGAGCGTTTCCCTTTGGCTGCTCGTCCCAACGCTCGTTTCCATCATCTCGCTTGCGATCTACCCAAGCTACACGACGCTGATCACCGACCGCGCGCTCTCGGCCGTTGAAACCACGGGCGTAGTTTTGTGGGTGGCCAATGCCATGGTCATTGGGCCCGTCGTCGGCATGTGGATCCTGATCACGCTTCTGCGGCTCGTTGATGCGGAGCTCGACGGGAAAAAAATCGACCTGCGCAAACTGACACGAGAAGGCTGGAAACAATTTTGGCCGATGGTAGGTGTCAACGTCCTCGTGTTGCTGACCCTCATCGGCGCGCTGGCCTTCACGCTTCCAGGAGCGCTCCTCCTTCGCGGCCTCGCGTCCTTTGAATCGCTTTCAAGCGTGGCTGGTATGGTGCTCATCATTGGAATTATCCTAGCGACCTTTCTTGGGATCCGCTGGCTCATCTTTTTTGCCTACGCGCCACTCTCGCTTGCGCTTGAAGGACGGCGCGGCCGTCTGGCACTGACGCGCAGCCATGAATTGGTGCGCGGCCGCTTCTTTGCCACCCTCGCGCGCATGGCGCTCCCAAAAGTGGTGTTTGTTCTGGTCATGTTCATCCTTCAGTGGATCCTGCAGAGCGTCTCTGGCAGCCTGGTTTCAAGCATCTTCGAATTCGACATTGATCTTGGTGTGCGTATAAACGGCATCATGGAGACGATCATCGTCGCTGCGGGAGTCGTTCTTCTGAACCCCGTGATCTTCACCGCCGACGTTCTGCTCTATCGAAGTCTTCGTGAAACGCTCAAATAGGAATACGCTATGATGCCGGTCCTCAAACTGCTCGTGCAAAGCGGCAGAATGTACCGACAACATGTTGGCCTGTTTGCCGGATACGCCGCGTGGTTGCTTCTGCCCTACGCGGCGCTTGTGTTATTGCATCTCACCGGCGACCCGACAGGAGGATTTCTCGCAAGCCTTTTTTTGGTGGTCCAGGCGTTTCTCATAGTGTGGATGATGCTTCTCTTCCCACTCACGGCCTATGAAATTGCGCGTGGAAAAAAACGCCTCTCTCTTCATGCCCTCCAGCAAAAACTCCAGCGACTTTTACCATCTGTCGTGTTCGTCGCCCTGCTCGAGACGGCTGTCGTGTTTGGTGGATTGGTCCTCCTCATCATTCCCGGACTCATCTTTACGATCTGGTTTATGTTTGCCACCCTCTCCGTGCTTTTCGACGAAACAAAAGGGATGCAAGCGCTCTCGTTCAGTCGGGAGCTTGTCCGAGGCCGCTTCTGGCAGACGGCATGGCTTGGCGTGAGCGGACCATTGGTGATCTTTCTATGCTACCTTGTGGTTGTAAACCTTCTCGCGACGGTGTTTGTCGCTGTCGGCCAGGTGTCAATGGAAACGATCACGGTAAATCCGCCGCCCTTGTGGATCGACATCATCGCTCAACTTGGTGAGGTGTTCTCCCTCCCTTGGCTTGCGATCTATGCAACCCTGCTCTACATCCATATGCGTGAGACAAAATCAGCGCTTGCTTCGACCTCCCCGCAAGAGTAGGATGATGGCCACTATGCGACTTGAACCTGTCATCGGTCTGGAAATTCACATCCAGCTAAAAACAAGATCAAAAATGTTTTGCGCCTGCCCGGCGGGAGAAGCGGCCACGCTTCCCAACACGAACGTGTGTCCGATCTGCATGGGCCACCCGGGAACATTGCCGGCCCCAAACGAACAGGCGATCATGTGGGCCATGCGAATGGGGCTTGCGCTGAATTGCCGCGTGCGTCCCGCGTCGAAATTCGACCGCAAGCACTATTTCTACCCCGACCTCCCGAAGGCCTACCAAATTTCGCAATACGATGTGCCGATCAACGAGGAGGGCGAGTTTGAAGTTGACGTACCGGGCGGCGCGCGACCACACATCAAGATTGGCATCGTGCGCGCGCACCTCGAAGAAGATGCGGCCAAATTGATTCATCCAATGAATCATCCTGAGCGAGCGCAGCGAGTCGAAGAATCTTCGAATGAAAGCGGAAAAACGTACGTTGACTTCAACCGATCTGGCACACCCCTCCTTGAAACCGTAACCGCGCCAGACTTTCGGACGCCGCAAGAGGCGAAGATTTTTTTGCAAGAGCTGCGACTGCTCGCGCGCTACCTTGGCGTGTCAGACGCAGACATGGAAAAGGGACAGCTGCGATGTGACGCCAACATTTCGCTGCGCGAGGTGGACGAGGAGGGACTCCCTGTCTCCCCCACACTCAACCCGAAAACCGAAATTAAAAACATGAATTCGTTCAAAGCGGTCGAACGCGCCCTTGAGTATGAGATCATGCGGCAGACGAAATTGTGGGAGGCGGGCGAGCCACCGACTGTTTCGTCCACGCGCGGCTGGAATGACGTGAAGCAGGTGACAGAATCGCAACGCACGAAAGAGGAGGCGGGAGACTACCGATATTTTCCAGATCCAGATGTGCCGCCGCTTGTCCTCAAAGACATGATCGAAGAGCTCCGCCTCCAATTGCCGGAATTACCGGCTGCGCGGCGTGCGAGGTTCGTGAATGAATATCGGCTTCGTCTTCCGGACGCGCGCGTCATTTGCGAAGAGCCGCTCCTTGCTGACTACGCGGAGAAGGTCTTTTCTGAACTTCACGCGTGGCTTCAGGCGCTTCCGGAGCTTGACGGAGCCGAGGAAGCGACGTGGGAAAAAGAAAAGGCGCGACTCGCGCGACTCGTCGGTGGGTGGCTTATGTCAAAACTCGGTGGACTCATGAACGAACGCGGCGTGTCTGTGGAGGCACTCGCCACGGGCAAGATCGACCCGGAAAACTTCGCGGAATTCATCACCCTGATCGCCACGGGCAAGCTCTCGACAAACAACGGTATGACCGTGCTTTCCGCGATGCTCGAAACGGACCAGGACCCCTCGCAGGTGATGGAAGATAAGCGTCTCGGCCTTTTGTCGGACGAAACCGAGATTGCAGAGGTCATTGATCGTGTGCTCACAGGCCACCCCGCGGAGGTCGCTCGCTATCGTGCTGGCGAAAAACAGCTCCTCCAATTTTTGATCGGTATGGCGATGAAGGAAACCGAGGGCAAGGCAGATCCGGGCATCACCAAAAACATGCTCCTCGTGAAACTCGAGACGTAGCTAGAGACCTTCGAGGGCGTCGAGTTCTTCAAACGCGGCGTCCAGGTTGTCGGAGAATTCGTCGGGGGCTTCCTCCTCGGCGGGCGCTTCTTCTTTTTCAACAGCTTCCCGTTCTTCGACGGCTGCTTCTTGCTGTGTCGGCTTCTGTAGTTGAAACAAGACAATGCCGACGACCGCGCCGAGCGCGACGGCGACGATCATGATCATCACGATAAAACGCTTGCCCATATCAACGGCTTAGCTGAGATCTGGCTTCGACGATATACGCGGCCCAGTCGTCGCGCATTTGCTCGATGAGATCGCGTCGCTCTTGGTAGGAGTCGGCCGCCTGAAAAGCGACCTTGTTTTCGAGAACCTTGGTGACGAAAGCGGCCGTCGTCTCCAGGTCTACGCCTTCCCTAGCGAAATCCTCGGCCCGCGCTTCCAGGTCGTAAAAACGAAAGCTGATCATGTAGTGAATCTTCTGGGTCAACTCGTCGAGACACTGAGCGTCTCTGGCACAAGCCACCTTGGCTGCGTCAATGTCAACATCCAGATCCAGCGACTTGCGGACGCAATCAAAGCGCGGCTGGCCGACTTCGTACTTCCAACACTCGTTGAAAGCCTGGTAGCGCTCGATGCACTCGCCTTGTTCTTCCCCATCGAGTGGGCGACAAGGCTCGGGCAGATACTCGATTTCGAGCTCGCGGGTAATCCCGGCCGGGGCGAGGTTAAGTCGGCAAAACACGCGATCGTAAAGGGCTTCTTGGTCGCACTGCAAATGGTCACAACGCTGTCCTGGATTGGGGGAGTTCGTGACCACGCCAGGACAGTCAACGCTCATCGAGCACGTCCTTTGCTGGTTGCCGTAGATATCGCAATCTGTCCAGTCGGAGCATGCCCAGGTGTCCTCGGTGCAGGTGACTGGCGCCGGTTCAGGTTCTGGTTCCGGAGTTGGCTCCGCTTCCGCTGTCGGTTCCTCTTCTGAACAGCTCTGACTGGTGGCTGGCGAAGGATCTTCTACGAGCGGACAGTCATACCACAAACTGCACGTTCGTGTCTGGATACCATTCGAGCAGGCGCTCCAGTCGCCGCAGCTCCAGCCGTCCGAGCGGCACACCGGCTCACAACTTCTCGCTTTCTCCGGCGGCTCATCGACCACATACTCGCAATCGTCGGTCAGCGTGCACTCGCGGGTCTGGACGCTGTCGAGCGAACAATCGGACCAGTCGCCGCAGCTGTAGGTGTCAGACGTGCACTTAGACGGGGTGTAGCCGCTGCCGCCGCCCCCGCCGCTGTACCCGCCAACAGCCAAGGCTGACGAGGCGACGAGCAAACCGACAATTGATAATGACAGCGCTGATTTCAGCATAAAATTATTCTACAAGAATCTCTCAACAAAAGCCACGGCTTCATTCACATTTTTGATCCATTGAATTGTCTCATTGCGCTTGAACCAGGTCATTTGGCGCTTGGCATAGGCCCGGGTATCGGCCTTGATGTCCTCGATCGAATCCTTGAGCGCTTGCTGGCCGTCAAGGAACCAGCATATCTGACGATAACCGATGCCCGTCATCGCATACTCGTTGCAGCCATAGGTCTCTTTTAGCTTCCGCACCTCGTCCACAAGTCCTTCTGCGATCATCGCGTCCACTCGCTCGTCGATGCGATCGTTGAGCTCCTCGCGCGCAACGTCCATGCCAAGCCAAAGGCAATCGTACATCTGCTCGCCCTTGCGCCGGAGTTCCGAGAACGGCCTGCCGGTGACGCGACACACCTCGATGGCGCGCATAAGACGCCGTGGATTGAATCGATCAATCACGAGCGCGCCGTTCGGATCGAGTTTCTCATACTCGGCAAACAGCTCCTCAAGCGTTTTCTCTTCAAGCTCGCGCCGCAGAGATGCGTTCGGCTCAACCTCCGGAATTTCCCGGTTCTCAACGATCGAATCCAGCCAAAGCCCGGTCCCGCCGACCAGAATCGGAACGTGTCCTCTTGAAACGATCTCCCGAATTTTTTCGTCCGCGTATTCTTTAAACAGCGCAATGTTGTACTCTTCGTCCGGGTCTACAAGATCGATCCCCCAATGCGGGACCCCGTCGACAAGAAGCGTTTTCGCTCCGGCAAAGAGAGAACGGATGCCTGCCTGTCCCATCTGTCCCCACTGTCCCCTCGATTTTGCCGTCCCAATATCCATTCCGCGATACACCGTACGCGAATCCACGCAAATGATCTCGCCTTGAAAACGCTTGGCAAGTTCAATGCCAAGCGCGGTTTTTCCGCTTGCCGTTGGACCGACGACGGCTATGATTTTCGATTTCCGATCAGTACCCATTCCTTTGCTTCCTGAATAGTGACATCAATGATCCGCCCCACGAACTCCGGACTGCCGGGAAACTGCACGAGTTTCATCTCGCGCGAATTGCCTGCACAGGTCCCTGGCATCTTCGCGAGTTTCTCGCGGATGCTGCCTGGCATCGCGAGCATTTCGTCCGTCATCTTCGGCGACTCGTGGCGTTCAACAAAAACACTCACGCTCTTGCCAACGTACGCCTGATTTTTCTCACGCACGATCCGCTCCATAAGGTCTTGGAGCACCTGCCAGCGCCGCTTCTTTTCCTCCTTCAAGACGTCATCTTTAAACGCCCGATGCGCTGCCGTGCCGGAGCGCGGCGAATACATCGCCGTATAGCTGATATCGAAACGCGCCTGTTCGTACAAAGAAACGGTTTGTTCAAACTGCTCCGGTGTCTCCCCACAAAAACCAACGATGATATCCGTGCCGAGCGCGACGCCGGGGATCTTTTCATACAACCTCTGCACGCACTCCACATACTGCTCGCGTGTGTAGCGACGGTTCATGCGGCGCAGCACCTCGTTGTCCCCGGCCTGCACAGGCAAATGCAAATAGTTGAGATGTGCGGGGAGCTTCATCGCGTCCATGACCTCGTCGGTCATGTGAAGCGGGTGAGGCGCGGTGAAGTGAAGACGCGCGATGCCGGGAATTTGATTCACCTCCCAAAGCAACGCCGCAAAGTGATCGCCTCGATCATCCTGAGCGCCAGCGAAGGATCTCTTGAACGGATTGTTCGAGGAGAAATGCTGAGGATCCGGTGCGCGATAGCTGTTGACAGTCTGGCCAAGAAGGGTCACCTCAACGCACCCATTCTCTGCCAGTCGCTGTATTTCCTCAAGAATGTCGCGTATGGGTCGATTTTTTTCAAGGCCGCGTGCGAACGGCACGACGCAATACGTACAAAATTTGTTGCAGCCAGTTTGAATGGTCACAAACGCCTGGCGTTTCGAGTGGTACGTCGGCGCGAGTTTGAGATAATCCTCAATCATGTCCGGCGAGTTCACGAGCTCTGGGCGCATCTCGCCAATCCAGCGCGGAAGCTGATTCATGTCCGCGGTCGGAAAATACAGATCCACAATCGGAAGTTTTTTTCGAATCGCGCCATCTCGGTCTCGCCCTGCCATGCAGCCCGTGATTCCGACGATCAGATTCGGGTTCTGCTCTTTCAGAGTCCGAAACTGGCGCACGAGGCCGAAGACGCGATCCTCAGCGCTCTGACGTACCGAGCAGGTATTCACAAGAATAAGTTCGGCCTCTTCACGGTTGTCCGTTGATTCAAATCCCATGCCGCCGAGCAACGTGTCCATACGCTCGGAGTCGGATTTGTTCATCTGACAGCCGAAGGTGATAAGGTGATATTTGGGGGCCGGCATAACGCCGGAAGCGTAACAGAAA
>CAYJVP010000029.1:0-12758 GCA_964373615.1 uncultured Gammaproteobacteria bacterium
CCGCTTCGCCCGCGAAGCGAGGTGAGCGGATCCGCCTCCGGCGGACAAGGGGGAGTTAGAGGGGGTTACCGACGCTGGCAACCACCCCCGAACCCCGCCCGGCAGTCTGCCGAGCAGGCCAGGCAGCTGCCTGGCAGGCCGCCGAGCAGGGACCCCCTCCGGCGCGAAAGGGACTTTCGCAGAGATCCCTATTGGGTAAGTATCCCTTTCGCTTGAACAAAAAGTTGCAACTAAGTTGCCACCGTCTCAACGGATCCGCGTCCGTCCAAATTCGGGACGGATTTGTGATATAGTGAACCTGCTGCCTCATAATCTTTCGGTCGTTTTTGGCGCCGTTTAGCCTGTCCACCTTCACGAAAGTTTCGGTGGATCCCACCGTAGTTTTAACGAAGGTGGGGCGGAGGCAACAGGTCTTATGCATCATGAGGTTTTCGGGGTGAGATTCGACGACGTATCGCGTGAAAACCTGACAGCGTGCTTGCGCATATGGCTGAATGAGGGCGACGCGCACACGGTGGTCACGCCGAATCCAGAATTTCTTCTCGAGGCTCGGGGGAACGCCGCCTTTCGCGAACTCCTGAATGGGAGCGATCTTGTGCTTCCAGACGGTGTGGGCATCCGCTATGCGGTGGCAGCCCTAAGCGATCGAACACTCACGCACCGTCACACAGGCGCCGATGTCCTCGAACTTCTCGCGACATTGTGCGCGGAGCAGGGAAAGACGCTTCTTCTTTTTGGCGGTCTCCCTGGGAGCGCGCAATCGGCTGCGGATGTTTTCAGGCGGCGCTCCCCGCGCCTTCGTGTGATCGCGTTTGATCCAGGACAGATTGATCCGTCTCGTCTCTCGTCGGATCTTCTTCAAAAATTGCGCGAGGCGCATCCGGATGTCCTCGCGGTTGCCCTTGGACAAGGAAAACAGGAACGCTTCATCCGAGAGGTCGCGCCGCATCTTCCGTCGCTTCGCATCGCCATCGGCGTTGGCGGCGCGCTCGACATGCTATCCGGCAAACGGCCGCGGGCGCCGCGATGGTTGCGCGCGACAGGCCTTGAGTGGCTCTGGCGTCTCATCATAGAGCCGAAACGCGCGCGCCGCATTGCTCGAGCCGTGTTTCTCTTTCCCGCTGTCGTCGCTTGCGCTACACTAAAGCGGCGTCGTTTCCTCCACGCTTGCCGCCGGGTGTTCGCAGAGGTTTTTGATCAGCTTTTTCGATCATGAGTATGGTTCGCACGCGTTTCGCTCCATCACCGACCGGCTATCTGCACATCGGGAGTCTCCGGACCGCCCTTTATAATTATCTGTTCGCGCGCCATCATGGCGGCTCGTTTATGCTACGTATTGAGGATACGGATCGTTCCCGCTACGTTCCTGGCGCAGTGGAGAGTATGATTCAGGTCCTTGATCGCATGGGTCTTTCCTACGACGAAGGCCCGGTTATTTTAAACGGCATGATTGGGCAAAAAGGAGATCTTGGTCCATACATCCAGTCAGAACGCTTGGAAATTTATCAGGAACACGCTCGAGTTTTGCTTGAAAAGGGAAGCGCGTATTTCTGCTTTTGTTCAGAAGAACGCCTTCAATCTCTGCGTCGTCAGCAGGAAATCGCAAAACTTCCGACAAAGTACGATCGACGTTGCCTGTCGCTTGGCTCGCAAGATATTCAAGCAAAGCTATCAGCAAACGAACCGCACGTGTTACGACTGCGCGTTCCAGATGGAGAAACAACGTTTCATGATCTCATTCGCGGAAACATCACGATTCAAAACACGGAAATGGATGATCAGGTGCTCATAAAGTCAGACGGATTCCCCACGTATCACCTCGCCAACGTCGTTGACGATCACCTCATGCGGATCACACACGTCATCCGCGGCGATGAATGGCTTTCATCTGTGCCAAAACACTCCATGCTGTATCACGCATTCGGCTGGGACATACCGTCGTTTGCGCATCTCGCCCTTATCCTGAACCCCGACCGTTCGAAGCTTTCCAAGCGACAGGGTGACGTGGCGGTTGAGGATTATCTTGCGAAGGGGTATCTCCCGGAAGCGCTGCTCAACGTCGTGGCTCTTCTTGGATTCAACCCGAAAGCAGACCAGGAACTATATTCCCTGCAGGAAATGATCCGCCTTTTCGATATTCAGAAAGTGAACACATCAGGCGCGGTCTTCACGCGGGAGAAACTTGATTGGATGAACGGCGCGTACATTCGCGGGAAAACGCCGGAGGAGCTGACGGCCCTCACAAGGCCATTTTTGGATCAAGCAGGGAAGACCCTCGACGATGAGGTTCTGAAAAAGATTTGTGCGGTGGAGCGCGAACGGCTCGTTTTACTTTCAGACATCATCCAAAAGGTCGAAGCGTACCTGAATCCGCCCACGTATCCCTCACGTCTGCTCGTCTGGAAAAAATCATCCCTGGAGGATGCACGCATCCAACTGGAATCCGTTCTCCCCTTGATTGCTAAGCTTCCGCAAGAACAATTTGAGTCCGTCGCATTGCTCGAGCAGGCCATGTTGGCGTATATTAAAGATACTGGCTTGCAGAACGGAAATGTCCTGTGGCCCCTGCGGGTCGCTTTGTCTGGCTCCTCTGCCTCTCCTAGTCCGTTTGAGCTTCTCTGGGTCCTCGGACGCGCCGTGTCCGTTGAGCGCTTGAAACACGCGTCGCATCTTCTTCAAACATGAAACATCGTTTTTCATTGATCCTCGTTTTTCCAGCCCTTGCCGTCGCTTTGTACAGTTGGGGTGTCTTTGTTGTCGGTGCGCAAACACAGGAGGAGGCCGTTGCATCCGATGAGCTCTATGAGATCAGTGAGGAAATGAGTGAAAAGCGAGCGCGCATTGATCAGATTAATCGTAAAATTGATGCGTATAACGTGAAGATCGAACAGAAACAGGCCGAGGGCGCGAGCTTGGCCGGGGAAGTGGAGCTTTTGGAAAATCGCATTGCCAAATCTGAACTTGAGATTGAGGCAACACAGCAAATGATGGCTGTCGTAGATGAGGAACTTTCCCTCATTGGCGTGAAGATCGCAGGCGTTCAAGCAACGCAAGATCGACAGCGGGAAATTTTGAAGGGAATCATTCAAGAGATGAATGTCAGCGACGACCAGTCGCTCATTGAAATTTTGTTTGGTCACGAGACCTTTTCCGCGATGTTTGATGAGTTAGAATATCTAGAAATGGTGAATGCGGATTTGCGCGACACGCTCGAAGAAGCGAAGCGTACGGAGGCGTCACTGCGCGGACTACGCACGCAAGAGGAATCGAAGCGTGCGTTCCTTGGCGCGTATGAGACGCAGGTAAAGGAAACGCTTGCGCAGTTAGATGAGGAGCGTTCCGCGAAAGAGGTTCTCATCGCGCAGACGCAGGCTTCGGAGGCGCAATTCGCCTCACTCTTATACGAATTGCGCGAAGAGCAGCAGTACATCAATCAGCAGATCGCCGCTCTTCAGGCAGATCTCGAGCAGCGACTCTATGAAAACGACATCGTCGGTGACAGCTCGGTTCTGTCGTGGCCGGTTGACCCGGTCAAAGGTATCTCATCGACCTTTCGCGATCCCTCGTATCCGTATCGTCATCTCTTTGAACATTCGGGAGTCGATATTCCGGTTGATGTCGGCACTCCCGTTACCTCTGCCGCACCCGGATACGTTGCATGGACCCGAGAGGGAAGATTGTACGGCTACTACGTCATGGTGGTGCATACGAACGGGATCGCAACCCTGTACGCCCACCTTTCAAAAATTTTGGTTGAAACAGATCAGTTCGTGTCTCGTGGAACCGTGCTTGGACTTTCCGGGGGGCGTCCAGGGCTGGCCGGGGCCGGTCTTTCAACCGGTCCGCATCTGCACTTCGAGGTTCGCAAAGACGGCATTCCCACCAACCCTCTTGGCTATCTTATCGAGCAATAAAGGGACCTCTGGGGTCCCAAAACTATGAACGCCATGTTGTGGTTAAAACTTATCGGTTGGATCATGTTTTTCATCCCGATTCTTGCGTTTAGCGGATTTACCATTTGGATGATCCGCGAGACCATGAACGACGATGAGAACATCGGTATCTTTGTCGCTCTCATGGCCGTGATTTGGGTCGTCGGCGCTGGGATCCTGATTCTTACGTATTTTACGGATTTTAGCCTGGGTCGGGCCTAATGTGTCGTCCAAGATATATTGTCCGACGCAATGTATGTGGTTCCCTATTTTCGTGTAGCCGTGAGGATCTTCCTTGTGGCGACTTTTCCCGCTTCAACGCCAGGCTGGTTGTAGGTGTTTATCCCAAGCAGTTCACCAAAATAGGCAGTTGCGCACAGATAGAAATGAAACAACGCCCCCAGACTCTCCGGGCAAATCTTCGGCAGGAAAAGCGTCGCGTGTGGACGTCCGTGCTCATGCAAGGCCTGCGCCGTTCCACGGTATTCGGCATGCATGATCGCTTCAAAATCCAACCCGTTGATATATTCGAGTCCTTTTAATTTTTTACGGTCGCGTGGAACACGGGCCGACCAGCGTGCGCGTTCGGGAACGATAAAGGTTACAACCTTGTCGTTTGGTCCGTCGTTGTAGAGTTGAATCTGTGAGTGCTGATCTATAGCGCCGAGGGCCGCAACAGGGGTCGGACCCTTCCCGTCTTTGCCAAGCGATTCTGCCCAGAGCTGGCGATACCAAAAGGAAAATTGCGAGAGATATTCCGCATACGGCATAATCACATGGATATTTTGACCGTTTTTTGACATGGCGTGGTAAAGAGCGGCGGCATATTGAGCGGTAACATGGCGCGTTCCCTGCTTTCGACGCGCGTCCTCGACCGATTGTGCGCCAAGGAGCATTTTTTTAATGTTCACGCCTGCGCAGGCGGCGGGAAACAGTCCAACAGAGGAAAGAACGGAGAATCGACCGCCCACGTCCATCGGGTGGTCGATCATCTCATAGTGTTCATCATGCGCCAGACGACGCAGCGGATTATCCGCGGCCTCGGTCGTCACAAAAATATGTTGGTGATGGCGCTCGCGACCGACAGAGCGAATCAACCCTTCGCGAACCGAAAGAAAAATCGCGAGCGTTTCAAGGGTGGAGCCGGATTTCGAGACAATATTGATGGCGGTCCTTTTCCACCATTCCGCCGGTTTTCCGTACCCGGCGATGAGCTCTGGGTCGGGATTGCTGAGAAAGGTCAGCCACATCCCTTTTTTCGGTTGTCCAACAGATTGCCAAATGGTGCGGGCGCCGAGGTCCGAGCCGCCAATGCCAATCACAAGAAGGCGATCAAACTTTTTTCGAAGGGCGGCTGCTTTACGCATCAGCGTGCCCGCTATTTTTAGATCATACGGAAGCTCAAAGAAACCCTGCTCTCCTGTTTTGCGCAAGCGTTCAAGCTTCGTGTGCGCGGCTCGAAGCCTCGACGTCATCCCCTTCCCTGTTTGTAGATGACCTAGATGTGTGTCGTCGTAGCGAATCCATTCCGTCATAGGTGGGTACGTTTATGAGACTTGATGAGTTGTGTTCATCTTACTTGAAATATACACGGTTTCCGAATCGGAGATCAATATACTCAAGCGTCGATGGGTCACGGATTTGATCCTTGAGAACAGCTGTCAATCGATTCAATTGTCCGTCGACGTCCGACGCTGGATCAAAGAGAATGTCGTACCCGTCATCGGTTGCGACGCGCAGCCAGGCTCCCACGGTGCGGTCAAGTTCGTGACGCACCGTTAGGATGCCCATTTTTTTTAGTCCATCCGCAAAGGCGATCATGCGCTCCACGTCTTCCTTTCCCAGAACGCTTCCACCGACTTCAACAGGGCTTTTTGCGCGGTCTTCAACCACGATGAGTCCGGGGTCTTGCGCGAGCTCCTCTCCCTCCCGACTTGGACCCTGAATGGGTGGTGGGGATAGGGAGGATGCCAACTCCTCTGCGTTCAGCTCGCGAATAACGGACCCGGTTGCATCGACCAGATAAGAGCGGTCACCGCTCACCCAAATCACGCTTGAAATTTTTTCCTTCACGGTGAGCCGGAGATTTTGTGCCGCGAGACGAATGTCTAAATATTCAAAACGAAATTGTGTGGCCAGATGTTCGCGGAGGCGGTCTTCTTGGTAGAGAAAACGGTTTCGTGCTCGGAAAAATATGAAACGCGGGGTGTCAAGGTAGGTCTCAACCGCGTCTCGAATGATCCGCGGGTTGGTCGAGGTTGCGCCTTCCACGCTCACGGACGTGAGGACAAATCGTGGAGAGGTGAGGAGAAAGCTTCCCATCGCAAGGATGGTTCCACACACGAGGCCACCGATGGCAAACGACAACAGAGGGCGCTTTGGATGCTTTCGAAAATAGGGATTTTGAAACGGACGAGCCTTATAGCGCTTGAGCTGTGCCCGACGAAAAAAGTTTCGGCGGCGACGAGGGGGATTGACACGTATCACAGGGGGGCGCCTCCGTACACCTTTTTGAGCATGTCGAAATTGGCTTCCAACAGGTCGAGCGCGAAGGCTTCAGATGGCGTGACCCAACGATAGGCGTAGGCCTTTGTGGTTTCAATGGAGACCTCTTCATCCACGGCTTCCGTGCGGAAGAGATGAATGTGGACTCTCAACGATCGATCGGGAAGCCTCCAGAGGTGTTCGTGTCGCAATGCGAACGTTGGTTCCGATACACACAACCCCGTTTCCTCGAGAATTTCTCGTTCCACCGTTTTGTTTGGCAATTCTCCATTCTCGATTTTTCCGCCAGGAAGCTCCCATTTTTTATCCCACATGGGCGTGGCGTCGCGTCGTTGGAGCATAAGAATGCGTCCGTTCCACTCCACAAGCCCGAGGGCAATCTCAATGCTTTTTTCCGGACGGTCCGTCATACATATTTTTTTATGGATATGATAGGAAAAAAATGATGAGCTTCCTTCATCCAACGTTCAAGGTCTTCACGCAGAGCGTCTTGATCGTACCCGATGGCAATCACGTCTGGACAGACGGTCTGAAGGATATGATACCCGCCCAGTTCCCTATCGCCGAGCCTGACCTCGTCCACATCCTTCTCCGATTGGACATGACGCAGACGATCTTCTTCCCGCTCCAGAGGTTCCCTCTGCTTGAGTTTTTTCACGCTCTCGTCTGGGGCAACGATCACGACAAGACGTTCCCCGAGCTTCCTGGCTTCGTGGAAGAGGAAACGGTGGCCCTCGTGCAATCCATCGAACGTGCCAAACACCAAAACCGTGCGCATAGTCACTCCGGTCGAAGCGCTGGAAACAAGATGACCTCTTTCAGGTTTGGCGCATCGGTGAGAAGAGCCGTAAGACGGTCGATGCCAATGCCAAATCCAGCATTGGGTGGCATGCCGTGCTTCATAGCTTCCACATAATCCATGTCGGAAAATTGTGCCTCCTCGTCTCCTCTCGCCCTTGCGGCGTCTTGTTCCCCAAACCGCGCCTCTTGATCCATGGGATCATTGAGCTCCGAAAATGCCTTGATGTTCTCTTCCCCGCCGCCGTAAACCAACTGAAACATTTCAATATAGCGCGGATCTTCTGGGACGCGTTTGGGGAGCGGCGTGATTTCCGCCGGGTATTGGTAAATGTAGGTTGGCTGAATGATGTGCGGTCGCACGGTGTGTTTATAAATCGCATCAAGTAAGTTTCCGTGGCTCCCCGATGCCTCAACAGGCACGCCGAGTTTGATGGCCGCCTTTGCAAGCTGTTCGCGATCCGTGTGCGTTTCGATGTCAATCTTTGCGTGGGCGAGCATGGCATCGCGAAACGTCATGCGTGGCCAGGGGGGAGTGAAATTCAGATGATGCCCTCGAAAGGGGACGGCCGCCGGATCGCGACCAGCCGCACGAATGGCTGCAAGCATGATGAGCTCCATGAACTCCATGAGCTCATGGAAATCCATATACGCGGCGTACCCCTCGATTTGGGTGAATTCTGGGTTGTGGGCGTGGTCGATCCCTTCGTTTCTGAAACAGCGGGCCACTTCAAACACACGCTCGAATCCGCCAACCAATAAACGTTTGAGATACAGTTCTGGGGCAACACGCAGATACATCTCGGCCTGAAGCGCGTTGTGGTACGTTTTGAATGGCTTGGCGCTTGCCCCGCCAGGGACGGCCTGCAAAATAGGCGTCTCCACCTCGAGATAGCCTTTGCTCACGAGCTCGTGGCGAATGGCAGAGATGATCTCGGCGCGGACACGGAAGGTCGTGCGTACCGATTCGTTTGCGAGCAGATCAAGATAGCGCTTTCGATATCGAGTTTCAACGTCTGAAAGACCATGCCACTTTTCTGGCAAGGGGAGAATTGACTTTGCAATGATGCGCGCTCGCTGAACAGAAAGGGAGAGCTCGCCCTTTTGGGTGGTAAAGGCAACTCCGGTTACTTCCAAAAAGTCTCCCACGTCAACCGTGTCGTGAAAGAACGTGTACGCGTCAGATCCGAGGACGTCTTTTTTGATGACAAGTTGCAGACGTGAAGAGCCGTCTTCGATGTGGACAAACGTGAGACCGCCGTGTTTGCGCAGGGTGCGGATGCGACCGACGACCGTGACGGGCGTTTGGTTCGACAGTAGGGTATCGTGCAGACCCAAAAATGCGGCGGCGGTGTGGGTGCGCAACACGCGCGCGGGATATGGATCGATGCCGGCTTGACGGAGTCGCTTAAGTCGCGTCCGACGCGCACCTTCTTCTTCGATCTCGATCATAACATTATGTATGGCTCTCTAAAATTAGAGAATCTCGATAATTGTGTAATGCATGACTCCCGATGGCGTGGTGACCTCCACGGTATCACCTACGGCATGACCCAGGAATGCTTGCCCGAGCGGCGATTCGTTGCTAATTTTTCGCTCAAGCGGGTTCGCCTCGTTGGAGCCGACGATCTCATACGTTTTTGCTTCACCATTTCCCCGTGCCGTGAACCGGCTGCCAAGCGCAATCGCGGAACCGCCGCGACGTTCTTCAACGATCGCGATATCCTTGAGCATATCCTCAAGTTGCCCGATGCGCGATTCGTTTTGCGCCTGCTGTTCCTTTGCTTCATGATACTCAAAATTCTCGGAGAGGTCACCGAGTTCTTTCGCTGCTTCTATCTTGCCAGCAATTTCACGACGGAGCACTTTTTTCCGATTTTCAAATTCTTGTTTGAGCTCTTCATGCCTCTGTGTAGACACGTACGTTGGCATAGGCGTTGGTATCGTTGCGGGAAGGAGGTCCCATTGATCAAAACATGACACTCGTGACGATGGGTCACGAGCGTTTCCTTTACTGTACGTATTGTATGTATCCCTGTCAATGTGTGTATGACCTTCAGAGGTCTATTTTTTAGGGACCTCTGCAAAACTGCGTCTTTTCGTTTCACGGGCGCCCGTCCACCCCATTCGACGTACCTTTCAGTACGTCTCATGGGGATGGACAGCCCGTTCAACGAAAATCCATCAGTTTTTCAGAGGTCCCAATACGCAAAATAAACGTCTGAAAGTTATCCACAGAGACCTCCGCGAAAGCCGCTTTTGATGCCGGCGGGTTCTGGTTAAGACACCCGTTTTGCGATAAATCCAACCGGTTTCCCGACCTTCCAGTGCTCTTTAATTTTTGGAAAGAGGATCACGCCGTCCATTGTGGAATAATGGGGGAGCTGCCCGTGATACCCAACCACCTCTCTCTGCTTGACCGGCTCCCAGGATCCGTTTCCAAACCCGTCAGCCCAGCTCCATCCGTCCTCATGAAGAAGCAATTCTTCGACCATGTGATAGGCCTCGAACGCTGTTTTCGGAGCTCGCCCGGGAGTCCCACGAAGGACGCCGACGTCGCGAAGGACATCCTTCACCTGTTCTCCCACTTCACCTACACGCGTCGTATCACCTGCCTGGCCGGTCTCATAGGCGACGCCAACGCCCCCGCTTAGATCCACAAACTCCTCGGTCGTGACCGGCCGCCCTTTTCCAAGGAGATGGTCCGGGTCCCAAACCACCCGGCGGGCTTCAAACCATCGGTAAATGTGTTCGTGTTTTTCCGTGGTGTCCGCACAGATGAACGGCTCGGACGGTTTATTGGTCGAGTGGAGGTCCAGCAGAACGTCTGTTTTGACAAAGAGGGCAGCGAGCTCACGCGCTCGTTCATCTTCGTAGCTTCCATTTGGCGGCTGCTTCAGTCGCTCGGGATCGAACATGCGATTGAGATCCGCATGATCCTCCGATCCGCGTGTTCCACGCTCTACAGCCTTTGGATTGCCCATCACAAACGTCAGCTGTCCCTTGAGGAGTTTCAGAGAGCCCGCGTCAACATCGGCTATCATCTGCTTGACCACCTCAATGCCGGTTAATTCATTTCCATGTGTTCCTCCTATGATAACGACATGTGGCCCTGGGGCGCCTGCCGTAACCTGCCAGATATGGTTTCCAATTTGTTGCATAGGGTTGGTAGCGTAGCGTGAAGCGAGCGATGTCGCTGAACGTATGCGTATAGCTGAAGTTTGACTTATTTTTTCTCTTTTTTAAAATCATTTTCCTTCAATTTGGCTTGGCGCAAAATAGACCGAAACGTGCCATAACGGACTTCATTACCGTGAATAGGTACGATGACTGTTAAGAGGGGGATTATTATTGCTTCTGTACTTTGCATGACTGCCAGTTTGAGAGACAAAAAAGAAGCCCTTGCTTTCAAGGACCTTCAATACCAGCCGCAGTGGGTAGGGCTTAGGCATATTGGAGTTGCACCGAAGCAATCGCTGGATTTTTTACACGATCAGTTTTCTTGGGAAGTGGCATGTCCTCAAAATACAGCGACAAAGCGTCTTCAAGCATAGCAAGGGCTTCTTTTTTGTTTTTGCCGAAACTGGAAACGTCCACATCCAAGCATTGAGAGATATAGTAATCCCCCTCTTTCCATACGACAGATTTTAGGTCTATTTTGCGCATATAAAAAGGTAATTAGTGTACTTTCAATATACCTCCAAAGAAAAAAAAGTCAAATTTGGGTGAGTGAGAATACACGAACCTGCTATATGCTGTTAGGCGATGTATTTATTTTCTTCCATTGCCAGGGAATTTGATTATCTTCGCTTCGCTTTGCACTTCTTTCTCACTTTCTAGTAATAGCTCAGCCATGACAGGCCATATCTTATCTGTAACTTCCATAGCGTCTTCGAATTCAACACCCATCTCCAGCCAAAGCCAATCCCGCATACTGGTTACTGCAAAGTCTATTCGTTCATCAAGTGTTTGAAGGCCTGGCAATGGTTTTTCATAAGTTAGTTTGAAAACACGTAACATCTCTTCATACATTTGATTTTTCGTGACCCCCTTAACTTCTCCCAGGTATGGTTCTATTCTGGAATAGAGTTTGTTGAAGATGTGGAGTTGTATGTCGTCTATCATATTAGAAAATAAATATTTCGCCTAACGTTTCTGGACATGCGAAGTTGAAAAACTCCGCCACCTTGATTTAATTGTATCAAAAAGAGCGGAGTTTTTCAATTTGGGTGAGGGCTTTTGTAAAAAGCCCGAACCGCATACACTTTGTTATGCGTAGTAGCGAAAAACAATCGCCGCCTGTGAGGGCGGCGATATATTTTTGGTAATTTACACTTTTAAATTACCTTTGTCATCAATGATTGCGTCTCCTAACAGTTCTGAGATGTCGTCTTTAAGTGTTACATCCGAATTTTTTCCACTTAAATCTTGATCAACAAATGCGAAGGTACCATGTTTTCCAGACAGCTCTACGACTTTAAAATCTGTCATGTGCCAATCTGGGCCGGTGCGTCTTGACGGTTCTTCCCCCATTTGTCCAGGAACGATGTCTGCAACTAATACTAGTATTTCCCATTCGGTTGATATGTAACCTCCGAATCTTACTCCACGATTAAATCTTACTTGAACTAGAAGAGCTTTGGTATTGTCTATTGAACCATGGCTTGAATCTAATGACAGACCACTCAGTTCTTTAATTTCTCCCACTTTTGTTACACTTTCTATTTTAATTGGTTCCATTTCTTTTTTTTCAGGTGTCTGAGCACCTGTTTCATGTGATTTTGTCATAATATTTTCCTTTAGTTTTTAATGAAATTAAATTATGTCAAGTTATATCGACCCCACTAAATATATTGCCAAAATTCTTATCAAAAATCAATAGAGCGGCTTTTTATTATGGCGTATAACGTTCAAGTGTATGCGAAGTTGAAAAACTCCGCTACCTTGATTTAATTGTATCAAAAAGAGCGGAGTTTTTCAATTTGGGTGAGGGCTTTCGGGGAAAGCCCGAACCGCATACACTTTGTTATACGCCGTAATAAAAAGCCGCTCAACCTTTTATTTATCGTTTAGGTCCAGACCGTTAAGCCATCTGATTTTGGTATTATGTACAGGATTAGGGTCATCAGCCGCGGGTCGTTTTTCAAGTAATTCTGCAAACGATGGTGATGTTTTTTTCCACAGCTCTGTGTCGTTCCAATTTTTAAGCAAGTTTTGCAATTCAGCGAGTATTTCTTCGTCGCTGCGCGTGTCGTTCTCTGTTCGCCTACGATTTAGATAAATTCTGCGATATTGCTCATGACGTTGTTCAATTTCTTCTGGTGTTTCATTTTGATCACCCTCCTTTAAATCGGTATCTCGTTCCACCCCTAGAGATTCCTGAAATTTTTCCTCTCCCTCAACCCATGCGGTTTCTGCATCCTTACTGCCTGGTTCAGGTGGAAACTGACCGAAAACTTCTTGTTTTTTTGACATATTTTTGTATCAAAAAGAGCGGAGTTTTTCAATTTGGGTGAGGGCTTT
>CAYJVP010000030.1:0-9714 GCA_964373615.1 uncultured Gammaproteobacteria bacterium
GTCGGACGGGCAGCCGAGCCGGGAGCCTTCCGGCGCGAAATGGACTTTTGCAGAGGTCCCTAAACAGCCTGCCTCGGACGAATCCTGAATCCGGACCCAAGTCCTCCGTATCCGGGAAGAGGAATCCTCTTCCCGGATACGGATGCTGTGCCGCCTCCGCGCCATACCGTCCTCGAAGGTATGGTACGAACAACGAAAACCCTCCTTTGCATGAAGCTCTGGAGGGGAAAACGGGGGGTCTGTCAGGACGAGAAAAAGAACGCCTTGATGATCCTCCCGCCGTCGAGCGGTGGGATCGGGAGGAGGTTCATCACATTGACGCTGAGAAGCAGAGCGCCAGAAAGACGAACCGTCTGGGCGTCGAAGACGCCTCCCAGCCCGAGCAGGCCGAGGGCGAAGACGCCCCCGACGAGCGGTCCGGCCACAGCGATCATCATCGCTGCCAGACGCGAGGGCGCCTCGTCATCCAGCAGTTCCACGACCCCAAGGAGCGGAACGAACCGCACGGACGCCACGATTCCCCAGTGTCGCGCTGCGAACACATGGCCGAGTGCATGCGCGGCGAGTCCCGCCATGAACAGAGCGCTCGGCAGCAGGCCGAAGACGGCCGAATAGAACGCGAAGGAGGCAGCGGCGAGCAGGAGGCCAACGAGGTTCATGATCCTCTCCGAGCCGCGGACCTTATGCGACTTTTTTTCCCGTGTCAAGAGAAACGAGCCCTTGCGGGGCTCGTTTCATCTTTTAGCCTTTTGCTTCTTGCAGAGCGCGGAGGCGTTTGATCTCTTTCTCAACCTCCTCCGTCACCGCGCGGCGCACCTCTTCCTGTTTCCATGCGTCCCGTTCATCCAGCTTGCGTTTGTCCGCCTCTTCCGCAAGTCGACGCAGCGCCCGTGCATGCAAGTTCGCATACAAAACCTGACGTGGGCGCGTCCTGTGATGCGCTTCCTCTGGCAATCCGGCTCTGCGGCGAAGCTCGTTATCGTTCTTAGTCCACGCATCCAAAATCATGTGCGCCATCTCGTTGTCATCAGGATTCGGAGACCCTTCATGCGCTTCCATGATCGGAAGATAAAAATCCAAACTTCGTTCGATATCTACGCCAACCTCGTTGCCGAACTCCGCTGGATCCCGCGACAATTCATTGGCAGGGGCGGCATCGAGAATGGGTTCGCGAGGAGGACCGATCGGGCGCTCCGGCTTTGGCCCTCCCTTTCTCCGACGCAGAGCCAGAAGACCAAGCGCCAAAAGCGGCAGAGGGATTAAATACGTATCCTTTTCCCCACGCTCAAGTTTGAGATTGATACGAACCATGCGCTTGTCCCCAACCAGTCGATCCAAATCCGCTTGGAGCGCCGGATCGGCGATTTTGTCTCGATTGTAGTCAGCAATAAGCTTCCATACGGCCTCGGCTGCATTTCCTTTCTTTCCTGCAGCCGCCGCCATGTCCTGAAGCTCTTGATATTCATCTGGCGTAAATTGAATTTCATCGCCCTCTACACGAACGAGGCTCTCATCAACCTTGATCCCAAGACTCTGGAGCGCTTCCACCAACACGGCCGCGCCCTCAACGCCACGCACTTCCTCTGCGAGTTTCACGTTTTCCTCCTCGACATTCCCCGGCTTCACGCTCGATGGACGGCCGGCTTCAGGCGATGCTTCCCCAACTACCAATGCATCCGTGACGTTCCAACCCTTTAACGCCAGGCCTTCGCGATCGGCATAATCCTTCTCGTCCCAATTCAACCCATGAAGATCCTGCATGAGGGCGTCCCGAACCTGCCCGGACACGGCGGCGAGTATTTGTTCCCTGGTCGTCGGATCCTGCCACTCGGCAGTATCAAAGTATTGCGCCCACAGGGCTGGTATGACGACTTCGAGATCGCGCTCAGCGGTTCCCTCTTTCTCAATCCCGACAGAAGCATAGGCTGGCTCGAGCAGACGTTTCCATTGAAACCTGCCATCAGCATCAATAATCGGAAGGTAAGCGCCAAAATCAAACCGACGCGATTCCGCACCGCTTTCGATTTCGGCATGCGCCTCAATCGACGTTTTGCCGGCTTGCCCCGTCATGTGGACATCGAAATCTTCGGCCGCAGCCGGACCAGCCGCCGCGAGGCCAAGCCCAACCATTGCCTCAAATCTCCCCGGCCGTCGCTTTGGACGATGCTCCCCTTCCGGTTCCTTCCCTCCAAACCATCCCTCTAAAAATGCCGTCATACATCACGAAGTAAATAAATTAATTCTCTAACCACTTTCCATATTGCCGCACGAGAAGTTCCGGTGCGCGCGTTGGTTCCGCCATAATGTCCTTCACCACTTTTTCCATCCGTGCGCTTTGTGAACCTTTCACAAGCACAATGTCACCCTGCTTGATGTTGCGATCAAGCCACCGACCAGCCTCTTCGGCGTTTGAAAACTCGAGGACGTGTTCCGCCTCCATTCCTGCCTCGGCAGCCCCGCGGCAAATGTCCCGCGCCTTTTCCCCGACACACAGCAGCAGATCCACGCCGCCGGATGCGGCCTGAAGTCCGACGTTTCGATGTTCTGCTTCGGAATACTGCCCCAGTTCGGCCATGTCTCCAAGTACCGCAATGCGACGACGACCTTCAAACGGTGAGAACTCCTGAAGAGTTGAGAGCGCCGAGGAGGTCGATGCGGGCGCCGCGTTGTACGAATCATCAAGCACGAGTGTGCCTTTGATGCCGGGCAAGGGACGCAAGCGCCCCGGCGGCGATTGGTAGGAGAGGAGTCGTTTGAAGATCTCGTCAAACGAAAGACCAAGATGAAGGCCAACGGCCGTGGCCGCAAGCGCCGCGGAAACTTGAGCTTTGCCAAGCGTATTTTTGAGCGTGAGATCCACTTCGCCGTTTCGGCTCTTCACGCGCACATGCGTTGTTGAAAACTCTTCCCCAGGATCAAACGAAAAATCCTCGCGCACTCCCACCTCGTATCCTATCGCCTGAAGATCTGCTGGACGAAACCCATAGGTCAGAACCGGAGCCGAGGTCCTGCTTGCAAACGCCGCGACACGATCATCGTCCGCGTTCAAAACAACCAGTCCATTTTCCGGCACATGCGTGACGAGCGCTGCTTTTTCATCGGCAAGTTTCTCAATTGTTCCAAAATGTTCCGCGTGGACCGGTGAAACCGCGGTCACAACCCCGATTTCTGGCGGCACAAGCTCACAAAGCTTTTGGATGTCTCCTGGTCGGTCCGCGCCAAACTCAAGCACGAGCACCTCTGGAAAATCTTTTTCCTGATAGGTGAGCACCTTCAACCAACCACGTACCGAACGTCCCGGACTCTTGAGTCCCAAAATGGCAAGCGGGACACCGAACTCATTGTTGTAGTTTTCCGTCGAAGCGCGAACGCGAAATTTGCCCGACAGAACCATGGCGATGGCATTTTTCGTGGAGGTTTTGCCAACAGAACCTGTCACGGCAATGATCCGCGGCTTATGTTTTTGGATGAGCTTGCGGACTTTGGATTGGAGCAAATTTTGGACGAGTTGTTTCATACTTGAGCCGTTAGCCTTTAGCTTTTAGCCATTAGCTTCGGGCTAACAGCCAACCGCTAACAGCTAATGGCTAACGGCTAACGGCTACGCCATTACCTCTCTGGCGGAACTTCCAAATAGCGTAGCAAAAAATCTGCGATTTTACCAAAAAGCGGCGCGGCCGTGGATTCGGCCCATTTGACGTCGCGAGGACGGTCAATTCTGACCACCATGGCAAACCTTGGGTTGCTGACGGGTCCGAATCCAGCGAACGATCCAATCGTCACGTCCGGATCATACCCCAGGCCATCCGTGCGCGCCACCTGTGCCGTGCCGGTTTTGCCAGCAATGTAGTAGCCTGGCACCCCTGCGCGTTTACCGTGCCCATACTCGACCACGGACACAAGCATCGCTCCAAGCAGCCGCGCGGTCTGCTCCTTGACAACAGACCGCACTTCGGATGACGCAAACGTCTCGGTTCGACCATCCGGATATCGAATCTCCTCAACGAGAAGCGGCGAAAGCAGCGTCCCGCCGTTTGCGATGGCGGCGTAGGCCATGGCGAGTTGCAGCGGGGTCACGGTGATCCCCTGCCCGAAGGAAGCGGTCGCGGCATACACCTCTCCCCCAATGTCGAGCGAGGAAATATTCCCCGGCATCTCGGTTTCAAGCGGGATGCCGGTCGCGCTCCCAAACCCAAAATTCTTCACGTACTTGACGAACGTATCCATCCCCATGGCGCGCATCGCGAAAATCATTCCCGTGTTAATGGACGCCTCAAGAACGGTCGTCATGTTTACAAGTCCGTAGCTCTTTCCCTCCGCGTTTTGGATGGGCTCTGGCCATCCTTCCACGGTTGCAGAACCCGTGTCTTCAAACGTCGTGGTTGGTTCCACGGCGCCAACATCGAGCGCCGCGGCCATGGTGATTGGCTTGAACACGGAACCCGGTTCGTAGGCATGGAAAATAGCTGGGTTGTTGAGATTCATGATGTCCGAAACGGCGCCGTAATCGTTCGGATCAAAGTCCGGAGCCCCACACATGGCAAGGATTCGACCAGTGGAAGGCTCCACAATCACCACGGATCCGCCATCCGCACCATGCTTTTTTACCGCTTCGTCGAGTTTCGAACACGCTTCATATTGAAGCGTTCGATCAATCGTGAGGACGAGGTCCGCACCGTCCACGGCCGGCTCAAACGATCGCTCTCCGAGAGCGATCAATCGCCCGGCAATGTCGCGCTCGGAACGCAAAAAACCTGGCGTGCCCGTGAGCGTGTCGTCAAAATATCCCTCGAGGCCGTACTTGCCGGACTTCTGTCCGCTTTCGTCGGACCCCAAAAAACCCAGAACGTGGCCGCTCATGCGCTGCTCGGGATACAATCGAACCGATGTGCGAACATAGAACACGCCATCGAGTTTAGCGGCAAGAATTTCCTCGAGCTGTTTATCCGTCACGGCTTGGGCGATTGGTTCGTAGGGATCCTCGTCATCACCAAGGCGTGCCAGGAGCGCGGTCCGACTTTCTTCGTTGAATCCAAGAATTTCGACGAGCGCATCAACCGTGCGCTCCGTGTCCACAATACGACGTGGGTCAGCATACACAGACGCGAGCTGCTGATTCGTGGCCACGGGCACGAGCAGATTGTCTTTGCTGTCATGCGCAAAAATTTCTCCACGCTCTGGAAAGAGTTCCTGAAACAGTTCGTGCTGCCCAGAGGCGAGCGCTTCGTAGAATCCGCGCTCGACCACCTGCAGGGAAAACATTTTTGCGATGATGGCCACGACAAAAAGAACCATCACGCCAAAAAAAATTCGCACGCGAACGTCCACGTTTATTCCACGACGTCCTCCGCTTCGGTGGTTTGGTGACGATCGTTGCCAACCCATAGATCTCATTCAGGAAGCCCGAACCCAAACAGCGACCCGCTGCCGCGCGGATTGCGACCGGCAAGCACCTCGTCCCCGTCGCTCTCTCCGTCTTGGTCCGTGTCGGGATCGCGGGCGTCTGTGCCGTAAAACGCCTCGAGCAAATCAGAAAGCCCGTCTTGGTCGAGGTCGGAAGCGTCGTCTTTGTCAACCGTGGGAAGCTTCGCATCCGCGCTCCCAAGCAAGGAACCGGAATCTCCAGATCCGTTTTCGGCAAACCCGGACGTGGGAAGCGATGCCCCGAGTCCCTTGGCAAACGCGCCAAAGGTCAAAACCTCTTTGGGTCTTTCAACGGCAAATGGAGCGTCGTAATCATCAAAATGCACGAGTAGATCCACAGGCGTCAGCGCAGAGTCGCGGCCTTCGTCCACAAGACCAGCCGCCTGAACGCGATACAGTCGATGGTCGTCTGTCCCGATCCAGAGCCGAATGGAAAGACGCGAAAGCGCGGTCGCCCGCTCTTCAACAAGCAGTCGCTCTTCGTTCGTCGGCTCGCGCCCTTCGCGATACCGAATCACGTCGCGCAAAAACGCGCCGGCGGCGTCACGATCAATCGTCACGTCAAACATCCGCGTTGGAACACCGGCCACGAGCTCCGTGATGTCATCCACGCGATTGACCGTAAAGATATTTGCGACGCGCAAATATTCACGAAAGGAAGAAAGCGACTCCGCCGTCCACGCCCTCGCGTTTTCCTTGGTCGAGAGCGGAAAAATTACCCCGGGGATGATCGGACCCCACAGGTTGAGTTCTGCCGAGCTCAGGGCGATCCACATGTCTTTCTCAAACGAAACTCCCGCGACATCAGGCCCCGGGGGTTCGTAAAAAAGATAGGTCATGTCCGAAAACCGCCGCACCTCTCCTTGGAGATCCGCCACCTCCCCACTCTCGGAAATCTGAGCCACGCGAAATTTCGTGGCGTGTTCCACGCGACCGGGATCTTCGAGATTCACCTGACCTTTCGTGTACAGCGTCGTCGTCACACTCCCCTCCTCTTGCCGAGACCAACTGAACGCGCCAGAAAGTCGCACGGTTTTTGCCTCGGACATGGCCACAAGCATGCGGCGGAGCTCACCCTCGGGTTTGAATGGAAGCAAAACCATCCGTGTCGCAATCGCAAGCGACACGGCGGTCAACGCCCCGATTGCTATAAACGCAATGATGCGTTTCACACTTAATCGCCTACCACCGCCACGCTCTCTTCAACCAACACGCCGCCCGTGTACGCCTGTTCATCCCCGCTCGCCTCATTCTGAAGGATGCGCACAAGTTCCCCGACATCGTTTTCAAAATCCTTAAAGATATACTTTTCACCCTCCTCAACAGGAACCTCCCCGACGATCACGGTCACCGTCCCCTTATCTTCATACGAAAGCTCGTAGCTGTCTCCTTGATATCCAACCGCGTCCGGCTCTTCCTCATCGCGCTCAACCTCTTCTTCAGCAACCCAAAAATCAACCATCTCATCCGTTTCGGGATTGACAGAAACAAATGAGCCGTCGTCTGAAAACAGCCAATACACGACATCCCCGCCGTGCAGGGTGATTTCCGCGCGGCCCTGGTACTCAAACGGATCGTTGCGCACGAGCAGCGTCGTGCCGGGTTCGAGCTCCTTGAGAAGTTTTTCGGTGGTCATAAATTTTTAGGATGCAAGGGATTCAAAGAAATTTTTTGCCGCGGAGGTTCTCGGGAAGATACGCTTGCGCAATCGGGCCGTCAACGTCCGGAGGATACACATATCCTTTTCCATAGTCGAGTTCAGCCATGAGTTTCGTTGGCGCGTTTCGCAAATGCAAGGGCACCGGTGGCGCAGGTTCCTCGTGAATTGTCCGTCGCACCTCGCCGTAGGCGCGATACAGGGCGTTCGACTTCGGCGCTCGGGCTAAGTATACCACGGCTTGAGCTAAAATCACGTTGCATTCGGGCATGCCGATGAAGTGCGCGGCCTGATAGGCGGCCACGGTCTGGGGGAGCGCCTGTGGGTCGGCAAGCCCAACGTCCTCGGAAGCGAAACGGACAAGACGTCGCGCAATATACAACGGATCCTCGCCGGCTTCAAGCATGCGGCCGAGCCAGTAGAGCGCGGCATCCGCGTCCGAACCGCGCATGGACTTGTGAAGCGCCGAAATAATGTTGTAATGCTCCTCGCCGGCGCGATCGTAGAGGAGGTGTGATTTTTGAAACGCATCCTTGATGACCTGCGCGCTTAATGTGGTCACACCGGATTCGTCAGCGAGGTCGGGGCTTGCGGCAAGCTCAAGGGCGTTCAGGGCAGAGCGCGCATCGCCGTCCGCAAGCTGGGCGAGAAGATGGACCCCACCGTCATCGCACACCACGTTCCGCATCCCGGATACGGAATCCGCATCCGGGATGCGGAGCGCCCTTCGGACGATCTCTTCAATATCTCCTGTCGTAAGTTTTTCAAGAACAAACACGCGACAGCGCGAAAGCAAGGCGGAGTTCACTTCAAACGAAGGATTCTCCGTGGTTGCGCCGATCAAGACGATCGTGCCGTCTTCGACGTGCGGAAGGAATGCGTCCTGTTGCGCTTTGTTGAAGCGATGAATCTCGTCGACGAACACGATCGTGCGTTTTTGATAAAATTTTTGCTGTTCTTTTGCCTCCTTGATCACCGTGCGGAGTTCTTGAAGTCCCGAGGTCACGGCCGAGAGGGAAACAAAACGCGATTTTGTTTCGCCTGCGATGATACGGGCGAGGGTCGTTTTCCCCGTGCCGGGCGGCCCCCAAAAAAGCATGGACGGCAAGCGATCCTGTTCAAGCACGCGCCGAAGCAGACTTCCCTTTCCAAGAAGCTTTTCCTGCCCTACGAACTCGGCAAGCGTCTTCGGCCGCATGCGGTCCGCAAGAGGGGCACATTGGCTCTTCTGCTTTTCTGCCTGCGCGTCAAAGAGGTCCATACGTCGGCATGGTATCATACTCGCATATGCCCTCCCCTTCGGACCATGAGCTTTGGCAGCGCGAACAGGAATTCATAAAAAAAGAGCGCGAACGCACGCCCGAGATGTTTGTCCCACCGGAGAAGTCCGGAGACGAACTGTACCAGCGCATCGGCATTTTAAGTTTTCCATCGAAACTCCCGAAAGGCTACATCAAATACTCGCCCCTGGACTTTATTGTCGAAGAAATTCGTTTAGACGACAAGGTCATCGCGGTGGAAAAAACAAACGTGAATCCGCTCCCGCCTTCGGGATGCGACGGTCAAGGGACCGTCTACGTTGATCTCATCAAGGTTGGGATCTCGACGCTTGATGCGAGTGCGAGAATCGCCGCGGCGCTCGGAATCGACGTAAAGCAAATCGCGCACGCAGGAATCAAAGATGCGGTTGCGCTCACGGGACAGACGCTCAGCATCCGCGGAAGCACTCTTCCGGCTGTGCGAGCGCTCGAGCTCCCCAACATGATGCTGAAACACGTTGTCGAAGGCAAAGGCGCCGTGTCCGTCGGCGGACTCAAGGGCAACCGCTTTACGCTTCTCATCCGAACCGAAGAGGAACCAAACGCGCAGAGCATAAACGACGCGATCGGCATCATGAACGTGAGGGGGGTGCTCAATTACTACGGCCCGCAGCGTTTCGGCGCGCCGCGCTTCACAGACCATGTGATGGGAATGCGAATTTTGCGCGGAGAGTTTGAGGAAGCCGTGCGCGTGTATTTGTACAAACAAAGTCCGTTTGAGTTTCCCTATTTTTCGCAGATTCGCGGTCGGCTTGAGCAAACGTTCGGCAACTGGTCGGCCATGCGGGAAGAGATTAAAAACGTCCCGTACACCTTTCGTTTTGAAAAGCTCGCGATCGACGCGCTTGAAGCGAGCACAGGAGCAGATCGTTTTGGGAAAGCGCTTGAGGCGATCTCGATTCGCACGGATCTTGCGGTGCGAACGTACGCGAGCTACCTCACAAACCTTGTCCTTTCGGAAACCGAAACAAAAGGACGGAAACTTCCGGAAATCATTCCGCTGCTCTTGAGCCAAGATCCGGAGTCGCAAAAATTCTACGCAGAGTGGCTCGCGGCGCACGGGACAGAAGGATGGCTCGAGCGACTCAACCAGGTTGGATTTTTGAAGTTTATCAAGTTCGGACGCAACCCAAACATCCAGGTTCGCATCTGGCCGAAGATTCACGCGGTGCGCGTCCTGCCAGAGGGAGTCATCATTTCGTTCGATCTCGTCAAAGGAGCGTACGCGACCACGGCGCTCATGTATCTATTTGATGTCAGGACTGGCGCGCCCGTGCCGGAGTGGGTCAAAACGACGGAAATTGATACGAAACG
>CAYJVP010000030.1:9814-12513 GCA_964373615.1 uncultured Gammaproteobacteria bacterium
ATAAAAACAAGGCCGGACGGAAGCAGAATGCTCCGTCCGGGAAGTCCATCGCTGGATTGTTCGTCGCCGGCGGGCGACCCTTGCTCTCCACGAGGGAGATAATGGATCGCCGCTACTCGGCGGCGAGGAGGCGGTAGGAGTTGCCGTGGCGGTGCAGGACGCGGCCGCCCCTCTCGGCATTGCTCTTCGCCGCGTTCACCGTATCGAGACGGTACGCGGACGCTCCCTCGGGGACCTTGCGGTTGATCCAGAGGGAGACGTTGTTGTAGCAACGTCCGAGGCGCTCGCGGATCACCGCGGGCAGCTCCTGCGCGACGACACCGTCACGCGACAGTTCGAAGGCGAGGACGTTCACGTCCCCCTTGCCTATCGAGCCGCCGGGCTTGTGGTCGAAGTAGCGGTGGCCGCCGGCGTAGACATAGCCGGCCGCGAGAAGCTCTTCGACGACGGTGCCGACCCGGACGTTCTGCTCCTTCTGGAAGAGCGGAAATCCGTGGTCCGGCCTGTCCGAACGCTGGGCGAAGGCCTTCAGGCCGCGACGGTCTCCCTCCGCGATCTGGCAGGCCTCGACGGCCTCGCGGTCGCGGTCGTGGTATGGAAGCTCGCTCCAGGCGCCGTCCGCGTAGACCTTGACGAGGACCGTCCTGGAGAGCATGGCGAAGGCGATCTGGCGCTTGGCGACCTCCTCGCGGGAGAGGTTGGATGCGACTGTGTCGTGGGGATCTGGCACGGGAACTCCAGTTGCGGCACGAAGGCCGCGAGGTGCTGCCGAGGTTTGTGGTCCCTCGACAGCGGATTTTGAAATTGCGCTACGATGCGCTGAATACGCTCGTTCTGCCAGCATTGGCAAACAAACCCATTCAGCGCACCGCAATTTGAACGAAAAACCCCCCTTTTCTAGCTCAATTTTCGACAAAAAAATATACCACAAAACGACACTTCCGTCAAGGCCATCTGACACGCCAGAGCAACGCCAAAACCCGCCCGCCGAAGCGAACGGGTCTGGCTGGTCCCGAGTTATGGCGAACCACGCTGAGCGTGGTGGACCCGGCCCTCCTGCGCCCTTCGGGCTTCGGACGGGCAGGCGGGATTTGCACCCGCGACTCCCGGTGACAACCAGGGCGAGGTTACTACTACCTCCACGGGCCCGAGTCCAACTCGGGATAAAAATAAACTCCTCCAAATTTATGGGGGAGTCTATTTTGTCACCGGGAGTGAAGCCCAGAAGGACCTCGCCTGGATATGTTTATAATACATCAAGGGATGGTTTTGTCAACACATCGTCCCCTGTGGAAAAATCATCGCTCGTACAGATACAAATCCAACTTCCCTGCCTCTTTCGAGACCTCCTTTGCCTCCCAGCCGGGAATCGGCCAAACGTAGCTCACCACTCTCGCGCCAGGTTTAAGTTCAGCCTCGAGCTTCGGACGAATTTTCGCGTATGCGGCTGGCATCAAAAAAAGATACACAAAATCAGCGTTTCGAAGGCTCGTTTTAAAAAGACTTGCCCATTTGATGGTCACGTCGGCGTGGCTCATCGCCGCGCGGATTTTTGCAACAAGCATTTGCAAAATAGAAATCTCGATCCCGATCCCGCGAGCGCCCAAGGTTTGGACGAGCTTAACGAGCACACGCCCATCACCACAACCGAGTTCATAGACAACGTCGCCTGGCTTCACCTTCGCAAGCGTTACCAGCCGTTCAATATCTCCCTTTTTCGTCGGCACCCACGGCGCGGCCGACAACCCCGCATAGGCGGCGGAAAAAAGAACAGCGGCGAGAAGAATAATCAACACGGATTCCATAACGTCGATATGGTAGCACATCCCTTGCCAACACCTTCACATTCGGTTATGCTTTTTACGTTTTCGGGCTGTGGCGCAGTTGGTAGCGCGCTTCGTGAGGGAGTCGAGGCGGAGCGAGGCGTGAACTGCTTCACGCCGAGCCGCTGAGACGGGCATGGCGATGTCCCGCCGTTGGTGGGACCGACATGCCCAGAGGCCGTGGGTTTCCGCCTCCGCGAAGAGAAGATGTGTGTCCTGTGTCGGGCTGTGGCGCAGTTGGTAGCGCGCTTCGTTCGGGACGAAGAGGCCGTGGGTTCAAGTCCCGCCAGCCCGACACAGGACAGAAGCTTCGGCGGACAGGCAAGTCCCGCCAGCCCGACCAACAATGCATCCGTTTTCACGGGTGCATTGTTTTTAAAAATCCAGCCCCTCCCGCGCTTTCACACCAGAGTAAAAATAGTGCTTGTGTAGTTTCATTTCAGTGACGAGATGAGCGCGGTCAAGAAAAGCGTCTGGCGTATTTCTTCCGGTGAGAATCACCTCCGTCCGCTCGGGTTTTGCGTCAAGGAGAGTCAGAACCTCCGCCTCAGCGATCATGCCAAGATCGGTTGTTGAATTGATTTCATCGAGGATGACAAGGTCGCATCCCGCCTCAAACATTTTCCGAGCCTCCGCGAGCCCTCGTTGAGCCTCCTCCTTGTCGATGTCCTGAACGGAAAAATCGAATTGCCCGCTGACCGGATCAATGCGGTCGCGGCCCGTAGCGACGAATTCGATCCCAAGTTTATCGAGCACGGAACGCTCTGCATAATGCGTGCCGCCCTTGTCGAAAAAAACAATCCCGACCTTCTTCCCCGCCCCAATGGCACGGAGCGCTTCGCCGAGCGCGGCCGTCGTCTTCCCCTTTCCGTTTCC
>CAYJVP010000031.1:0-11912 GCA_964373615.1 uncultured Gammaproteobacteria bacterium
CCACATTCATACCCTCACAGACAGGTTAATTCAGAGGGAGTTTTGCAGAGGTCTCTTAAGCAAATTCAATCCCGAATGTCAAACTTGACCCGGCGAACTTGACCCGGCGAATTGGGGAAGGTCGGATTACGGACTTTTTTCGTATTAGAAGTGGCCCGTCTCTAAGAGGCGGGCCACTTCGATCTCCCACAAGAGACCGTTGCAAAACCCGTTTTTATGGCCTGAGCTTGTCGAAGGCCATAGTGAAACTTGTACCGTCACTAAGTGACGGTACAGTTTTTTTGTGGTATACTCTCATGTCGTTTCTTCGACCGAAGCTGGCATATCGCCGCCTCGCGAGCACCCAAGGAGGGCATCGTGTTGTTCGTTTACATCGTGTTCTGGTCACTGTTCGCAACAGTCCTCGCCTGCGTCGAGATCGAGAGCGAGGGGAAGTGGGGATGGGCGGAGAAGGCTCCGACGTGGTTCCGGACGACTGGCCTTCCGGCGCGGCTGTACGGCCTTATCATGGGAGGCAAGCCGCTCACTGGCTACCACGCGTTCATGTTCTTCCTTCCCGTCTTCATCTTCCACGCCCATTTCGCTATGGGAATGGAGTGGTCGATCGCGGCGGAGTGCAAGGCATGGGCGATGTACTTCGCATGGTGCGTGATGTGGGACTACCATTGGTTTGTCCTCAACCCGTTCTATGCGAAAAGGTTCCGTCGGGATCAGATCTGGTGGCACGCCAAGAGCTACTGGGTCGGCGGGCTTTTCCCCATCGACTACCTCGCGGGCGTCGGCACGTCGATCGGCCTTGCCGCACTTGGCGGATGGCTGAACGGCTGGGAGACGTTTGGCACCCACATGGAGATGCTGGCGGGCTTCGCGGCGTACACAGGCCTCCTGCACGTCTTCGCTCCACTCTACCGCTCGTGGCACGAGCGTATGAGGACGCGAGATGACAGGGACAAGGTCAACATCTTCCATGGGTAACTCGCGCACCCGCGCGGCAAAGAGCCATCTGCTCGCTTGCCGTTCAGGTGCGCTCTTTGTTTTCGGAACGGAATTGGGGTCAAGTCGAAGTGGCCCGTCTCTAGGAGGCGGGCCACTTCCCGTGAGCGCACCGGAGATGCGTGTGGACAGGCGTCGCCATTGGCTCACGGGCCCCGGCAGCGCACGCTGTTCCGCCCGGCGATCCTCGAAGTAACGCTTGGCGTCCTCGTCGAGTTCGAAGTAGCGCGTGCGCTCGACATTCCGCCGCCAGTCCATGTACAGATGGAACTCGGCTTCGGTCAGGATGAGCTCTGCGGCACGGATCTCGCCGTAGAGCGCCTGCCAGTGCCTGGCAAGACCGCTTGGGTCCTCGGCTTGTCCGTAGGTCCAACCGATACGCCGCTCGGCCCACTCGTGAAGGGCCACAAGCGGGATCCAACGCTCGGGTGTAGCGGTCGAGACGAAGATCATGTCGCCGAGGTAAATTCCGTAGTGCTCTTCCTCGTCGACAGCGTGCAGGTACTTCGGATCGCAGATCACGAACTCGATCTGGTCGGACTCACCGACCCGAAGCACGTGGTGTGGCGCGGTTTCCCAAATCCGGATCAGAGCCGAAATGGGATTCTCGCGCACGAGTGCCAGGCTGACCGAAACGGTCTGCCGCAAGCCGAGCTCGAGTCCCACTCCCATCTCGGTTAGATCCTCCAAAAAATTCTCCGGCCGTAAGTGGCCAGGAGCCAAAAAATTTACGCCAATTTTTCGAAAATGTCAAGCGAAACCCCCAACCCGTGCCGTTGGAAACAAAACCCCCGCCCGGGGATCCCGAGCGGGGGTTCATGTTCGATAAAGAGAGGAAGGTTCGATTCAGGCTTCAACGGTGTTGCTTTCCCTGCTGATCTTCTCATCTCGTGCGATTCACTCTATTTCAGAGCTCTCTTTACCGCTATTCCGCCGTCGTCCTACCAATGGTTGGACTGTGGCGGACCCGCCAGGCGGGCGCGATAGATATTGCACAAGAGGCAAGGATACTCTTCTTAGACATTTTTGTCAATAGTAGCAGGCTCTTCCTCGTATGCTTCTGCTGTATACCTATTGAGAGTTTCAACAAGCCATGTTATCCTCACCCCGAAAAGACGGACGCATAGCTCAGTTGGTTAGAGCGTTGCATTCACATTGCAAAGGCCCCTGGTTCGAATCCAGGTGCGTCCACCATCCTTCGCTCGGCTCCGTCGAGCTTCGGATGGCAGGCCATCAATCGCTCGGCTCCGTCGAGCTTCGGATGGCAGGCCACAAGCCGCCTGCACGGGCGGTTTTTGCGATCTTGTTTTTCGCCCTCTTCCTCTCTATAATAACCTCGTGACGCGAGCCTCGTATGGATAAAATCAAAGTTGATCTCTTGAGAGAAAAATACGCCCTAGGAGCCGACAAGCGGCGTCCATTTCTTTTTTTCGGACGCCTCTTCACGGCCACCCTCCTGTTCACGGCTGCGCTTGGCGGCGCCTTTTCCTATCAAGTGGTGACAAGCGGTGATGCCGGATTCGGGGGGTTCCCGCGTCTTTCCCTGTTCTCGACCCTGCGCCAACTCGTACAGCCCGGTGATAAAAAACTTGAAGGCGAGGAAGAAAACCGCGTAAACTTCCTCTTTCTTGGGGTGGGCGGCGAGGGGCATGACGGGCCAGAACTCACGGACACGATCATCTTTGCGAGCCTGCGCCCATCGGACGAGACCATCGGGATGCTCTCGATCCCGCGCGACATGACCGTGCCGATCCCAGGCGAGGGGTGGCGCAAGGTCAACAACGTGAACGCATTTGCCGAGGCCAAGGAAAAAGGCGCCGGCCCTATGTTTGCAAGCGAGGTACTCGGCGATCTGTTTCAGCAAAACATCCACTACTACGTCAAGGTAGACTTCAATGGATTTGCCAAACTGATCGACAAGCTCGACGGGGTTGATGTGTACGTGGACCGCACCTTCACGGACAATCAGTACCCGACCGAGGACGACCTGACCCAAACCATCTCGTTCCAAGAAGGCTGGCAGCGCATGGATGGGGAGACCGCCCTCATGTACGTTCGCTCACGACATGGCGACAACGGCGAAGGGTCGGATTTCGCGCGCAGTCGAAGGCAGCAGAAGGTGCTCCTGGCGCTCAAAGAAAAAGTGCTGACCCTGAACACGCTCTTGAATCCCGCAAAAATCGGCGCGCTCTTCGACACGGTCAAAGGACACATCAACACGAACCTCTCGCTTTGGGAAATGCTTCGGCTTGGCAACATGCTGCGCGACATTGACACGACAAAAATCGTGAACCGCGTCTTGGACGCCTCAACGGACAGCCCGCTCTACACGACAAGTTTGAACGGCGCCTACGTACTTTTGCCAAAAAACGATGACTGGGGAGCCATCCGACGGCTTGCGGCGAATGTCTTGTATCCAGATGAGGAAAGCGGGGCGGATGACATCGCAGACGCACCACGTGATCCGCCGCGGTTCGTGCGTATCGAAATCCAAAATGGGACGGCGATCAACGGCCTGGCGTTCCAAACCTCACAGCTTCTTGAGGGCCAAGGGTTCGAGATTGTTAAAATAGGCAACGCGGCCGAGCGCGGCTACACGCACACCGTGATTTACGATCTGACGAACGGCGAACGCACCAATGAATTAAAATTGTTGCAAGATTACCTGAAAGCCGAGGTGTCCATGTCCGCTTCCGGGTGGTTGTTCTCCACGGACATTATTCCGAAAAAAATCACCGTGACCGACGAACAGACGGAAGCCAAAACGACCGAGGACAACATTGACTTTCTCATCATTTTGGGAGAAAGCAGCGCAAACGTGGTCATGAGATAGCCTGAATGCGCCCGCACATTCCCGTCATCGCCATCATCGGACGCACCAACGTCGGCAAATCGACGTTGTTTAATCGTCTCCTTGAGCAACAGAAGGCGCTCGTCTCGAGCATCCCGGGAACAACGCGCGACCGCAACGAAGGCGATTGCCTCTGGCGCGGACAGATCATTCGACTCGTGGACACGGGTGGGCTCGACATCCCGCACGCGGACGAAATTGAACGCGACGTGGTGCGGCAGGCGGAGCGCGCCATGGAGGCGGCAGACCTCATCCTCTTTGTCGTTGATCTCAAAACTCCTCCCTTGCCGCATGATCGCACGCTCGGCCGACAACTCAAAAAATCACGCAAGCCCGTCCTTGTGGTCGGCAACAAAGCGGAAACGCCGACGCAGATGGCTTCCGCAAAAAGCGAGGAATGGCGCCTTGGCGGACTCCCGTTACCGATTCCCGTTTCCGCACTCCGCGGTTCGGGGTGCGGCGACCTCTTGGACGCGGTCTATTCACTTCTCAAAAAAAACGGCACGCCTCCTGCGGACATCACGGAAGTGGCCGGCGCACGCGTGGCGGTTGTTGGCAAACCAAACGTCGGCAAATCATCATTGTTAAACGCCGTTTTGAAAGAAGAACGCTTTATCACAAGTCCCGTGGCGCACACGACACGCGAGCCGATTGATACACTCGTTGAGATCAACAACAAAGAATACGTTTTCATCGACACGGCCGGCATCCGCAAACAAGGCAAGGTTCGCAAAACCGGCGGTCTCGAAGAGGCGGGGGTGGAACGCACCACGCAAGCGATCAAACGCGCGGACATTGCCCTCTTTGTGGTGGACGCGAGCGAACCGCTTGGCTCGCAAGACCGCACGCTTGCCGGCATGCTCCAAGAAGCCGGGGTCGGCGTCATTCTTGTGGCAAACAAATGGGATCTCATCGAAGAAAAAACTCCGGGCACGATCAACGATTTTGAGGCCTACATCGAGGGAACCATTCCGTTCCTGCGCTGGGCGCCGATCCTCTTTACGTCAGCCAAAACCGGACAGCGCGTAGAGAACATTTTTGACCTCATTGACCAGGCGCAACGAGCGCGGTATACCGAAATTCCCGAGAGCGAGCTCGATAAATTTTTCGCCACCGCCATTTCCAAACATCTCCCAACCAAGGGAAAAGGACCCAAGCCGCCGAAAGTGTTGGGGATCAAACAGGTTGCGGTTGCCCCGCCAACCTTTACGGTGACGATTCGAGCAAAACGCACGGACGTGATCCAAGAAAGCTATCTGCGCTATCTCGGCAACCAACTTCACGAAGCGTTCAACCTGGTCGGCACGCCGGTGGTCGTAAAGGCGCGCGTGCCAGAGGTGAGGGCGAAATAATATGAAACTCATTGTCGGTCTTGGCAATCCAGGAAAAAAATACGAGCGCACCCGTCACAACGTCGGGTTTCTTGTCGCGGACGCATTCTCAAAGGCGATCGACGATCCGCGGACCATCATCCTGAAGCCTGACACCTACATGAACCGCTCCGGGGAGGCCGTCCGCGAGGCCATGCGGTTTAGAAAAATCCCCCTCAAGAATCTTCTCGTGATCTCCGATGACGCGGATCTCCCCTTCGGCGAGGTTCGCGTTCGCGAACAAGGCTCCTCTGGCGGACATCAGGGGTTGCAGTCAATCATCGACGCGCTCGGCACGGACGCGTTCACGCGGGTGCGCGTGGGCATTGGCCGGCCGGACCATCCAAACATCCCGCTCGAAGACTGGGTGCTCGGAACCTGGACCGCCGAAGAGGAAAAAAACCTCCCAGACATCATCAAGCGAGCTGTCTCTCAACTCTATGGACGAAACGATCACGTGTGACGACCCCCGCTATCCGCTCCTTTTGAAACAAATTTACGATCCGCCGGGAGAGCTCCATGTCCGCGGGAAGCTTCCGCCGTCCGACGCGCTCGCTCTTGCGGTTGTCGGGAGTCGGAAACCCACTCCCTACGGCGACCAGGTGGTGCGCGATCTTGTTGAGCCGATCGCCAGACAAGGAATCGTGATTGTAAGCGGACTTGCCTATGGCATAGATGCTCTTGCGCACGAGGCGTCGTGTCGCGTGGGTGGAGTGACGGTTGCGGTGCTGGGTTCCGGCGTGGACCCAAAAAGCATCTTCCCCTCCGGCAACCGCGCTCTTGCCGAGCGCATCATTGCCGCAGGCGGAGCGGTGATTTCAGAGTTCCCGGATGGCACGCCTCCCCTCAAACACCACTTCCCGATCCGAAACCGCGTGATCGCGGGGATCAGCAAAGGAACGCTCGTGATCGAAGCAGCGGCGAAATCCGGGTCACTCATCACCGCACGCTCCGCGCTCGAAAACGGCCGCGACGTATTTGCGGTTCCCGGAACCATTCATTCCCAAATGTCCGAGGGGCCAAACAACCTCATCAAAATGGGAGCGCGCGTCGTGACCTCGCCCGAAGACATCCTCTCCGTCTTCGGACAGGAGGTCAGAGAACCCGCGACCATCCACGAACCTGGCAGCCCGTCTGAAGCGACGGTGCTCGCCATCCTGACCCGCAAGCCGCTTCATATTGATGACATCATCCGCGCCTCAGGCCTTGATCCTTCGCAAACCTCAAGCACGCTGACGCTCATGGAAATGAAAGGCTCCGCGCGGCATGTGGGAGGGATGTATTATGTGAGAGGATAAGTTTCGGGACTTGACGAATCTCTTCTGATCACGCATCATCGCAAACATGTCCAAGCAACTTGTCATCGTCGAGTCTCCGGCGAAAGCAAAAACCATTTCAAAATTTTTGGGGAAAGATTATGTCGTCCTTTCCTCTTTTGGACACGTGCGCGATCTGCCGAAAAGCGCCATCGGCGTTGATGTCGAACATGACTTCATGCCAAAGTACGTGATTCCGCGCGATAAAGCGAAGCACGTCAAGGCGCTGAAGGAAGCGGCCAAGGGCGCTGACAAAATCCTGTTTGCAACGGACGAAGACCGCGAAGGAGAGGCCATCTCTTGGCATCTTGCGGAGATTTTAAGTGTGCCAGCGGATAAACTCGAGCGCATCACGTTTCACGAAATCACCAAACGCGCGATCGAGGAGGCGCTCGAACATCCCCGCGCGCTTGATTTGAACCACGTGAACGCCCAACAAGCGCGCCGCATTTTGGATCGCTTGGTCGGCTACGAACTCTCTCCATTCCTCTGGCGCAAGGTGCAAAAAGGGCTGTCTGCAGGCCGCGTGCAGTCTGTTGCCGTGCGCCTGGTTGTGGAGCGTGAGCGCGAACGCGACGCGTTCAAGCCAGAGGAATATTGGTCAATCGAAGCGCTTCTTTCATCCGTCGGAGGAAAAGACGCCGCGGAATTTCCCGCAAAACTTTTTTCCCACAACGAAAAAAAACTCGACAAGCTTTCGATCAGCTCCAAAGAACAGGCGGAGGGAATCTTACAGGAGCTCAAGGGGGCGACGTATGCTGTCCAGAGTATTGCGAAAAAAACCGTACGGCGCTCTCCCCCGCCCCCGTTTACGACCTCCACCCTGCAGCAGGACGGAAACAACAAGCTCGGGTTTTCGGCCAAAGAAACGATGCGGTTGGCTCAGCAACTCTATGAAGGCGTAGAGATTCCGGGCGAAGGGTCGGTCGCGCTCATCACCTACATGCGCACGGATTCCGTGAACCTTTCGGATCTGTTTCTTGGCGAAGCGCGCGACTTCATCGCCACACAATTCGGGGCGGCGTACGCGCTTCCCGCACCTCGCCGTTACAAAACCAAATCAAAAGGCGCGCAAGAAGCGCACGAGGCCATTCGTCCGACGGACGCAAAACGCACCCCAGAGAGCCTCGAAGCACATCTCGAACGCAATCTTTGGCGTTTGTATGATCTTGTGTGGCGCCGCGCCGTGGCCACGCAATTGCCAGAGGCGGTCATCAACGCGACCGCGGTTGACATTGCCGCAGGAACCTCTCTCTTTCGCGCGACCGGCTCCACCCTGCAGTTTGACGGGTATCTCAAGGTGTACGAGGAGAAGCGAAAAGAAACCATGCTTCCACCGCTCAAAGAGGGCGACGAGCTCAACCTGATAAACCTCGAAGGGAAGCCGCACGTGACCGAGCCGCCTGCGCGCTATTCGGACGCGACCTTGGTCAAAGCGCTTGAAGAACACGGAATCGGCCGACCATCGACGTACGCGCCGACGATCGCGACGATCACCGATCGCGGATACGTCGAGCGCGACGAGCAGAAGCGGCTGATGCCTGGCAAGATAGCCTACACGGTCAATGACCTGCTCGTGGAACATTTTCCCGCCGTCGTGGATCTTGCCTTCACCGCGAATATGGAAGAAAAACTCGACGATGTGGCGGAAGGGAAACTCGAATGGGTGCCGGTCTTGCGTACGTTTTACGGACCCTTCCACGAAACGCTTCTTGAAAAAGAAAAAACCGTGGCGCGTTTGAAACCCGAGGACAAGCCGACCGACATCGTGTGCGAAAAATGCGGCAAGCCCATGGTCGTTAAATACGGCCGGTTCGGGGAGTTTCTCGCGTGCACAGGGTATCCGGAGTGCAAAAACACCAAACAATTGAAACAGGGCGAGGGCGGAGCCGCGCCGCAAATTGAAACAACAAACGAGGTGTGTCCTGCCTGCAACGCACCCATGATGGTGAAACGCGGGCGCTTCGGGCCGTTTTTGTCCTGCTCACGCTATCCGGAATGCAAGACGATCAAAAGAATTGAAAAAAAACTTGGACTTCCCTGTCCAGAGTGCAAAGAGGGAGAGCTTGTCGAAAAACGCTCTCGACAAGGACGAAATTTTTACGGCTGCAACCGTTATCCTGATTGTAAATTTGCCCTTTGGCAAAAACCAACCGGAGAAAAATGTCCGAGGTGCGAAAGCCTCCTCACCTTTGCAGCCAAGGGTGTGGTCCAATGCTCCTCAAAAGAATGCGGGTACAAACGCGAGGGCCAACAAAACTAATTATTTTACGGCCGCGCCGCGCAACTTTTCGTCGGCCAATTTTTTGATCGCATCTTTTGATTGATTCCGACGCTCGCGCGAAGAAAGCGATGGCTTGAAATCTTTTCCTCTCCACCATTTTCCGACGGCATTGTACATATCGGTAAACACCCCGTCCACCCGATCGAGCCCCCAGGTGAGAAGCTTACGCGGCTGATCAATGACCCAAGCGCCCGCGGCAAGGGTGGCCATAAGGCCGGTCTTCCCAAACGTCACCACAACTTGACCAGGCGCATTCATGGCCTTCTCAGCGGCCAATTTTACTTTGCCAAAAAGCGCTTCTTCCTCATCAAGACGGCGGAGCATTTTACGATGGATGCGATAATCCTGCACGGTCTCCGACGAATTCCAGAGCCTCACGGCTTGATCAAACATGGAAAGATCCATCATGCTCTCTGCTCCCTCACCTGGCGTACCGAAAAGATAGCGGTTTCCTTTTTTGTCGTATTTGAAAACCAATCCGGCCTGTTCAGCGAGAAGCCCGCGACGAACCTTGTCTTTAACCCCGTCCTCCCCGCCTGATTCCTGGTACAAGTCGCGACCAGTGACATAAGCGTATTCGCTGGCAAGAGCAGGCAAGAGGTCATCGACCGCCTTCTCCGCCTTTCGAACCGTCTCCGAGTGTGCCACCTCGAGACGCGCGTAACGATCTCGTGCCTCGGAAAAATCAAAAAAACGATATTCATCGCGCATCTTCTTGACCTCTGTTTCCAATGCACGACGTGTATTTATCTCCTTTTGGATGACAACCGCGCGTTCGTCTGCCGCGCGACGCTCCCCAGGTTTCCCGGCCTCTTCAGGCAGGAGCTCGCGGCGATGCTTTGTCGCACGAATAAGCTCGCGGGCAAGCAGGGGGAGGTCTTCTGGGCGTAAACCCTCTGGCACGGTCACAAAACCCGTCTCCGCGTCCACGCCGAGTTTTGCGCCATACACCATTTTGACTGGATCCGGAATGCCAAAGACTCTTTCCACATCCACCAAAATCCCATCTTTGTTTGGAATGCGAATCTTCACTGGCTTTCCGCTCCCAACCCCTTCAATAGCTTCAAGATGGACCGCCTTGCGAGTTTTTTCTCCCCTTGCGGCGGCAAGTTCCGCACGACGCCGCTGTGTCGCTTGCTCCGCCGCTTCACGAGTAGCACGCTCCGCGGCCTCGGCACGATTACGCGCAATGACTTCATGCGCCTGAGCACGCAGTCGTGCTTGCGCCTCACGCTTTTGCGCCACTTCCACGGCACGTTCTAGCTCTGTGCGTGTATCCGGCGTGCGTTCGGCATCCGTTGTGTCGGGTGTTGCCATAAATCTCTCAAAGAATGGGTCTGTCGCCGAATGCGCTTTTGAAGCGAAGCGGCCGGATTTCGAGACAGAATCGCTGAACAAACTTTGAGGTTTATCCGTAGGATAAGCCGAAAAGTTTTGAAGCGATTGTGGCCGAAATGCGGACGCTGCAGCCAAAATGGCATTCGGTGACAGACCCAAAATAGCATAAAAATCGCGTTTCGTCAAATCTTGGCGCCACTTTACACAAGCGCTGTTCCGCACTACGCTGAAAGAATGGCGTATGCAGGAAGTCGTGCGCACATTTGATGACCTCACGGCCATCATCAAAAAAACATATGTAAACCCCGACCTCGACCTAGTGGGGCGTGCTTATCATGTGGCCGAGGAGGCACATCGTGGCAAAAAACGCCTCACCGGACAGCTGTTTATCACGCATCCGCTTGCCGTTGCCTACAAACTCGCCGAAATGGGGTTAAACCTGAACGTAGTGGTCGCTGGACTCTTGCATGACGTCGTTGAGGACACCGGAATCGAGGTCAAAGACATCCAGATACAGTTCGGCGATGATGTCTCATCGCTTGTCGACAGCGTCACGAAACTCAAGAAGGTCGTCTACCGCGGCGTGGACCGCTACGTTGAAAACATGCGCAAGATGTTCCTTGCGATGGCAAGCGACGTCCGCGTGGTGTTCATTAAATTTGCAGATCGCCTTCACAACTTACAGACGCTTTATGCCATGCCAAAACACAAACAGGAACGCATCGCGCGCGAAGTACTTGAAATTTATGCGCCGATCGCGAACCGTCTTGGCATGGGTGAAATGAAGGGCGAGCTCGAAGACCTGGCGTTCAAATACCTGAACCCGAAAGAATACGACTGGATGCACCAAGTGATGGACACGAAAGTGCGCGAAAAAGGCGCCTACGTGACACGGCTCATTGACGAGGCCGAGAAGCTTCTCTTCGACGCGGGCCTTCCGGACGTACAGGTTCACGGTCGGGTGAAACGCCTGTACAGTCTCTACAAAAAACTTCAGCGCTACAACAGCGATATTTCGAAAATTTACGACCTCATTGCGGTACGCATCGTGGTCGAAGACGTCGAGGACTGCTATGCGACGCTCGGATCCGTCCACCAACACTGGACGCCTCTCCCAAACCGCATCAAGGACTACATCGCGCAACCAAAACCAAACGGCTACCAATCCTTGCACACCAGCGTGTTTTGCGAAAACGGCGAGGTCGCCGAATTCCAAATCCGCACGCGCGAAATGCACGAGCTTGCTGAGTACGGTATCGCCGCGCACTGGCGTTACAAAGAAACCGGTCTGACACCACCAAAAAATTTGCGTTGGATGGAGGATCTCGTCGCGATTCAAAAAGAACTTGCGAACAAGCAGGATTTCTTGGAACAGCTTGAGGTGTTGAAGATCGATGCATTCAAAGATCGCATCTTCGTGTTCACTCCGCAAGGAGACGTGATTGACTTGCCGGAGGGCGCAACGCCCGTTGACTACGCCTATGCCATCCACACCCACATCGGCAACACCTGCACGTCCGCGCGTGTAAACGACCAACTTGTGAACCTCGACACGTCGCTCAAGTCGGGGGATATCGTCGCGATCGTCACGGACAAAAACCGCAAGGGACCGAACCCGGACTGGTTGAAGTTTGTAAAAACGCATCACGCGCGATCAAAAATCCGCGACGCGACCCGCTCCGGCGTGCGCGGATGGTTGAGCCAGGTGATGGCAAAGAAAAAGGCAACACAACACCGAGCGCCCTAGGACGCTCGGTGTT
>CAYJVP010000032.1:0-9660 GCA_964373615.1 uncultured Gammaproteobacteria bacterium
GTGTCAGTGTCAAAAGACTTTGGCAATGTGGAAGTCGTGGAGTCGTGGAGTCGTGAAGGTAGAAACAACTCCCCGACTCCATCACTCCAAGACTCCACGACTATGCTATAATCGCACCGTATGTTGCAGATTCTCGGACACGAGCGAGTGACCGATTTTTTGGAACGGGCCCAGGGTTCGGGCCGGCTTGCCCACGCCTACCTTTTTGTAGGGCCTGAAAAGGTTGGAAAAACGACCGTGGCAGAGTGGTTTATTGGAAAGTTAGTGGAATTGACCCCCTCTAGCTCCCCCTTGGAAAGGGGGAGAAACATATTGGCGCATCCGGACGTGTTTGTCCTTTCCCGCCTCACGGACGAAAAAACAGGCAAGACAAAGCAGCAGATTTCGGTTGAGCAGGTGCGAGAGCTCCGCGAGAAGCTCTCCATGAGTTCGTTTCTCGGCGGTCGGAAGGTTGCGTTTATCGAGGAAGCGGATCGGCTCAATGAGGAAGCCTCAAATGCGCTTTTGAAAACGCTCGAGGAGCCGAGGGGAGATTCAATCCTCATTCTGCGAGCCTCTTCCACAAAACAGCTTCTCCCAACCATTGTCTCGCGCTGTCAGGCGCTGCGCTTCACGCTCGTGCCTTGCAAAACAATCGAAGCCGGCCTCTGTGCTCGCGGGGTTTCGGCGAGTGAGGCCACGGAACTCGCGCGACTCGCCTCGGGCCGTCCTGGCCAGGCCCTTCGACTGCTCCAAGATTCCGATGAGCGAGCGCAAGAAGAAGCCGCGACCGCGCAACTCATGCAGCTCGTCGTGAGCCCGCTTTCCAAACGGCTCGCTGCCGTCTCAAACCTTCTTCCAAAAGAGGACGCGAATCGCGCGGAATCTCTTTCAGAACTTTTGAACAGATGGGAATGGCGTTTCCGAGATTTGATGCTCAGCTCCTGCGGCGTTTCAACGTTTGCGCCAAACACGCAGTCGGCGCATCACTGGGCGTCATGCATCGACACATTGCACACGGTCCGCCGCGACCTTGCCTCACACGTCAATCCAACTTTAGCCATTGAACATTTGATCCTTTGTTTATGAAATTTCGTCTCCTCACGATTTTTTCCTTCCTTCTTCTCACCGGCGCCGGGTGTTTCGGATTTGGCGGTTCTCCATCGGATAGTGGTCGCGATGGTGCGGTGTTTGAGTCATCCGACCGTGGTGTTACCTGGTCACAAGATGCCGCGTTCCCAACCGCAAAGGGAGTTGGGAGTCTCTCGGCGATCGATGTGCTCTCTCTGGCGCTCGACCCAAACGACAACGATGCGTTGTACATGGGCACCAAAGAGAACGGGTTGTTTTATTCCTTGAACAACGGGAGCGCCTGGCAACAGCCGCGCGACAAAGCGTTGCAAGCAGGGGCGGTGCGTTCGATCGCGGTTGATCCGAAAGACGTGTGCACCGTGTACGCCGTGACCCCCGCGAAGTTGTACAAAACAGAAACGTGCGCGCGGAGTTTCGAAGCCGCGTACGAAGAGGCGCGCGGCAACGTTTCGCTGCGTCGCGTGGTCGTGGATTGGTTCAATCCGGAGGTCGTGTACCTCGGGCTTTCAAACGGGGATCTTTTGAAGAGCGCGGATCGCGGCGAAGCGTGGACAAAAATTCTCTCGACCAAAGACGACATCGCCGATATCTTGGTGAGCAACACGGACAGTCGTATCATCCTGATCGCAACCGAAGGAGGGTTGTATAAAACAAGCGATAGTGGCGCCTCCTGGATCAAGAACGAGGAGGCATTGAAAGATTACAAAGAAGCGGATACCATCTTTTCGCTCGTGCAGAATACGGCTGGCGACGTCATCATCACGTCGACAAAGTACGGTCTGCTGCGTTCGGCGGATGTTGGAGAGAGTTGGGAGGCGCTGTCGCTTGTGACGTCTCCCTCCCAGGTGACGATCCGCGCGCTCGCGATCGATCCCTCGAATGCGGACACGATTTACTACGCGACCGCGACAACGTTTTACACATCAACGGACGCGGGTGTCACGTGGGAAACGGCGAAACTTCCGTCCACCCGTGCTGCCTCCGTGCTGCGGGTTGATCCAGAAAAGACGAGTGTACTGTACATGGGCGTTCAGCGCCTTGAGAATTAGAGTGACGGATTCTTATGCATCCAATCATAAGCGACGCCAAACAACAGGGCGAGGCCGCCATTCAACATCTTCGTGGCGAACTTGCGGGTTTGCGTACCGGACGCGCGAGCCCAGCGCTTGTGGAGAATCTCACCATCGATGCGTATGGCGCGCCGACACAGATCAAAGCCGTTGCGTCGATCACGGTGCCGGACGCAAAAACGCTCGGCATCGAGCCATGGGACAAAAATTTGCTGAAAGCGATCGAAAAGGGAATTCAGGAGGCGAATCTTGGGATCAACCCCGTGGTGGATGGCAAACTGGTGCGACTCATGATGCCGCAGATGACCGAGGAGACGCGCAAAAATCTCGTGAAGGTGATGAAGGAAAAATTGGAGGAGGGCCGTGTGGCCGTGCGCGGCGTGCGCGAAAAGGCGCGGGACGCGGTGACAAAAATGGAACGAGAGAAAGAAATCAGCGAGGATGAAAAGTATCGGTTGTTTGAGGAGCTTGATCGTGTCACCAAGGAAGCAGGCGGGCGTGTGGATGAAATCGGGGAACAAAAAGAGCAAGAAATTATGAGGGTTTAGTCGTGGAGTCGTGGAGTCGTGGAGTCTTTTATGACCGAAGTCAAATCTTTCTTTGAGCTACGGACATGGAAGGAGGCTCATACGTTGGCCCTGGAGCTTTACAGGGTGTCCTCCCGGTTTCCGAAAGAAGAATTATATGGACTAACATCTCAGATCCGCAGAGCCGCCGTATCAGTTCCGGCGAATATTGCGGAGGGAATGGGCCGCGGGAGCGCGAAAGATCTGATCAGATTTCTCGTCAACTCTCGGGGTTCGATTCAGGAGCTCCTGGCTGAATTGTACATCGCGGTTGACCTGTCATATCTTGCTCGCGAAGAATATGAGACCCTTCGTAAACGGTACGAAGGCCTCAATGCCGGGATCAACGCTCACATCCAGAAACTATCGGCTTACACCGTTTCTAAATAAGGAACTCCACGACTCCACGACTCCAAGACTCCACGACTTATGCCTACTGTAACAATGGAAAAGTTGACGAACCTCGCCAAATCGCGAGGATTCGTGTTTCCGGGCTCGGATATTTACGGCGGGCTTGCGAATTCCTGGGATTACGGTCCGCTCGGGACCGAACTCAAGCGCAACATCATGAACGCGTGGTGGAAGCGGTTTGTGCTCTCACGCACGGACATGGTGGGGTTGGACGCGGCAGTGATTATGAATCCCAAGGTGTGGGAGGCCTCGGGACACCTTGCGGAATTTACCGACCCGCTTGTCGAGTGCAAAAAGTGCCACACGCGTTTTCGCGCCGATCAGAGCGACCTTGAGGCGGCTTGTGCGAACTGTGGAAGCACAGGCGCCTTTACCGAGCCGAAGAACTTCAACCTTATGTTCAAGACGTTCCTCGGCTCGACCGAGGACGATTCGGCGGTCGCGTATCTGCGTGGCGAATTGGCGCAGGCCATGTTCGTGGATTTTGCCATGGTGCTCCACACCTCGCGCAAACGCGTTCCGTTCGGCATCGCGCAGCAGGGAAAATGTTTTCGAAACGAAATTACTCCCGGCAACTTCATTTTCCGCACGCGCGAATTCAATCTGATGGAGTTTGAATATTTTATTCATCCATCGGATTGGGAGCAGGCGTTCGACTATTGGCTTGGCGAAATGAAATCCTGGCTTCAATTTCTTGGGGTGAAAGAGGAGCATCTCTTTTTCCACGAGATTCCGGACGGAGAGCGGGCGCACTACTCAAAGCGCACCGTTGACATTGAGTACGAATATCCGTTCGGCCGCAAGGAGCTGTATGGTCTGGTCTATCGCACGGATTTTGATCTCGCTCGCCACATGGAAAAATCCGGGCAGGATTTGCGCTACACAGATCCGGTGAGCGGTGAAAAATATGTGCCGCATGTGATCGAGCCCACGTTTGGGATTGATCGCACCTTCCTTGTGGCGATGCTTGAGGCGTACCACGAGGAAGAGGCGCCTACCCGCCTTCGCCTTTCGGACTTCGGCGGGCAGGCCACCGAAGCGGGAGAAACTGACACACGCGTTGTGTTGAAGCTCCCGCACGAACTCGCGCCTTATAAAATCGCTGTCCTCCCGCTTTCAAAGAAAGACGAACTTGCCGCGATCGCCAAACCTCTTCAGCAGGATTTGACGCGTTTTTGGTACACGGACTATGACGAAACGCAATCGATCGGCAAACGCTACCGACGGCAAGATGAAATTGGCACCCCGTACTGCGTCACGGTTGATTTTGACACGTTGAACGATCAGGCCGTGACCGTGCGCGATCGCGACACCATGCAGCAAGAACGCATCGCGATCGCCGAACTTATCCCGTATTTTACGCAGAGGTTGACGTTTTAAGGTATGTCCCACCACGCCCTGACTCTCAAAAACGGTATCCGCACGCATCTCATTCCCTTTGCTGGCACAGAGGCAGCCACACTTCTTGTGTTGTGCAAAGTTGGTTCGCGCTACGAGTATCCGGAAATCAACGGCGCCGCGCATTTCATCGAGCACCTCATGTTCAAGGGCACGAAGAAGAGGCCGCGCACACTTGACATCAGTCGCGCGCTTGATTCGGTCGGCGCCGAATACAACGCGTACACCGGAAAGGATCTCACCGGCTACTACGTGAAGGTTGATGGGCAGCACCTCGCGCTTGCGATTGATGTCCTCTACGACATGTTGTTTCATTCGGTGTACGCGCCTGCCGAAATGAAGCGGGAACGCACCGTCATCATGGAGGAGATCAACATGTACCGCGACAATCCGCTCATGCACGTGGAGGATCTTCTTGAGACAGCGATGTTTGACGGGAACACGCTTGGATGGGAGATCGCGGGGAGCCACGAGACCATGCGGACCATGACGCGCTCTGCTGTCACCGCGTATCGCGATGAGTACTACATTCCTTCCCGCCTTGTGATCGCGGTTGCGGGCAAGCTTGATGAACGGACACGCGGGTTGCTCGAAAAAACATTCGGGTCTGTGAAGAACGGACACCGTGAGGCGAAAGAGTTCACTCCATTTGGCACGCTACCATCAAAGCGCACGCCGCGGGCAAGGGTGCAGTTCAAAGACACGGAGCAGATTCAGATCGCGTTTGGGTTTCCATCCTTTGGCGTTTCAGACAAACGCACGATCGCTGCCAAGGCGCTCTCGATGATCCTTGGGGGGACGATGAGTTCACGACTGTTTGTTGCCGTGCGTGAACGTCGGGGGCTCGCCTACATGGTGCGAGCCAGCAACTCGCCCTATGAAGACACGGGCAATTTCATGATTCAGGCCGGACTCGACAAGGCAAGGCTTGACCTGGCGATCAAAACGATCTTCAATGAGTTGCGGTCGATCAAGAAGAAGGGGCCGATGGCGTCTGAATTGAAACTCGCCAAAGATTACGCGCACGGCAAATTTCTGTTGCAGCTTGAGGACTCCTCGGACCGCGCAGAATTTTACGCGAGACAAGAGCTGTTCCTGCAGAAGGCGGAGGATCCAGCCGCGTATCTGAAGAAGATCGCGCGCGTGACGGCAAAGGACGTACAAAAAGTGGCAAACGAGATTCTCGAGTGTGGTCGCCTGTCCGTGGCCGGGATCGGACCATTCAAGAACACGGCTTCGCTTTTGAAACACGTCCCAATCTTATGAAATTGATCGTCGGCAACTGGAAGATGAATATTGGCACGCGCGAGAGCAGCGCGCTTGCTCGCGGCGTGTTGCTTGGGTTGCGTGGCCAGCGTGTTGTTCCGGATGTTGTCGTGTGTCCGCCATTTCCCGCGCTTTCCGAAGTGCATAAAATCGTGGCGCGGAGCCGCGTGGCGCTTGGCGCGCAGAACGTGTTTTGGGAAGACACGGGCGCGTTTACGGGAGAAGTTTCGCCGCGCATGCTTGTTGAACTTGGGGTGCGGTACGTCATCATCGGGCATTCAGAACGACGCCAGCATTTGCGCGAGACAGACGACATGGTGCATGCGAAGGTGGTTGCGGCGGTGCGCGGGAAATTGACGCCGATTTTGTGCGTGGGCGAAACGCGGGAACAGCGGGGACGTGGCGAGGCCGAGGCAGTGGTCGCAGAACAGGTGCGTGCGGCTCTGCGTCACGCGCGGTTTGGTCGAGAAGGGCTTGTGGTTGCGTATGAACCTGTCTGGGCGATTGGCTCTGGAGAGTCAGCGACCCCGCAGGACGCGGTTGTGATGCACGAGATGATTCGCCGCGTGCTTTTCGAGGAGCTGGCTCAAGACGCTGCGCAAAAAGCGCGAGTGATTTACGGCGGAAGCGTGGACGGCGCGCATGCGTATGCGTTTTTGCGCGAACCTTCGGTTGAGGGTGTGTTGGTCGGCGGCGCTTCTGTGAAGATCAGTCAATTTATCGAGATCGTAAAAGCGGCTTCGGATGTCCTCGAGGCCCAAGCCGCATAGATATGTGGTGGTGGCTCGTCCCTCTTCTTCTCATGGCGGGAAGCGCGATCACGGCGCTTGTCATCGTGTGGCGGAAAATACCGCAGGTACGTGTGATGAACGTGAGCGACCTTCCAGAAGAGCACGCGAAGCAGGTGAAAGAAGCGATCATCTTGCGACGCTTCGAACGCATCGCCCATGAACAATTAGCGGGTGTGGTGAAAGCCGTGAGCGTTGGCGCGGGGTTCGTGTTTCGTTTCGGTCGACGCCTGGTTCAGCGGCTGTACAAACTCGAACAATACTATCGCAAACTTCAACGCGGGCTTCATGAAGGGCCGCACGCCACGGATCCCGAGACCATTCGCCGGCTCATGGAAGAGTCGGTAGAGCTTGTGGGGAAGGGAGAGTATTTTGAAGCAGAGAAGCGCTATATCGAAATCATTAGCCACAACCCCAAGCACGTGAAAGCGTACGAGAAACTTGGGAATCTGTACCTTGTCGACAAACAGTACGCGCAGGCTCGAGAGACCCTTGCGTTTGCGAGCAAGTTGGATCCGGAGGATGCGAGTGTGCAGGTGAGCCTTGGGGAGCTTGAGGGGAAAGAGGGAAATCCGGTTGCCGCGTTGCGGTATTTCGCAAAAGCGATCGAGCTGCGTCCGCACAACCCGAGGTATCTGGACTACTTTGTCGAGGCAGCCATAGCGGCGAAAAACGCCGCAGAGGCTACGCGTGGACTTGAGCTTTTGCGCGCGGTGAATCCGGAAAACAAAAAACTCGATGAGTTTGCGGGGAGGGTCACGAAAATTGACGTCTGACGCTTTACACACGTGTCGCAATCGGGTATCTTTTCGTCACCCGCCGTCGTAGCTCAGTTGGTAGAGCGCGTCCATGGTAAGGACGAGGTCATCGGTTCAATCCCGATCGACGGCTCCACGCCCATACTAAATTTATGACCGCACGCTTCAAGATATTTAGCCAATGTGTATCATCTATCATCGTCCTGGCGGCGATTTCTGTATTTATTGTTGTTTCGTGCCATACGGAACGTTTTACTTCATACCCTTACGTTTCTGCACAGAATTCCTGTCAGGAACACACATTGAGTGCGTTCACGGGGGCCATGAAGTTTATTGATGACGCGATTCTTCCGTCCCAAAACCTCGGCTTTTTACTTCCCTTCATCATCGTTGCGTTCTTGGTTATTTTTCCACGCGATGACGCAGGATTCCTTGCGAGGAATTTAGATATTCGAAAACGAAACAAACGCCTCCGTTGGGTCTGGGCAAGGTCCACACCCTTCGTTTCCAATGGTTATACGCCATACTTCGCTGCGCAACGCGATCCGTAACAACAAGTGAGCGATTCGGATTATTCTTAAATGTTCGCTTTGCGTTATGGAAAACGTAAAACGCGGTTTTCTCGAGGGCATTCCGTCCAAAACCGCATTCATCTTTGGTTGTATTTCTGGTGTCGCGGTCGTTGCCGTGCTCTCGTTGGGGTTCGTTCTATCGAGCGGTGGATTGCCTCTCGTGAAAGAAAGCAGTTCTTCCGATTCTGGATCAGAAAAGGTGGCTGCTGCAGATACATCAGAAAAGGTGGCTGCGGCACCCGCTGTAAAGACGAGGCCTCCAACTGGCGAAGTTCCTGAAGTAACAGATGCAGATCATATCCGTGGGGATAAAAACGCGCCTCTTGCCTTCATTGAGTATTCGGACATCGAATGTCCGTTCTGTAAGCGCTTCCACCCAACCATGTTGCAGATGATGGACGAATACGATGGTAAGGTAAAATGGGTCTACCGCCATTTCCCGCTGTCCTTCCATGCGAATGCAGTAAAGGAAGCGGAAGCCACGGAATGTGCGAACGAACTGGGTGGAAACGATGCGTTCTGGAATTATCTTGACGCGCTCTTTGAACGAACAAGGTCTAACGGAACAGGCTTCGCGCTTGATGATCTCGTTCCGCTCGCAAAAGAGTTGGGACTTGATGAGTCGAAATTCAAAGAATGTCTTGATAGTGGAAAATATGAAGATCACGTACAGGCCGACATGGCGGGCGGTTCGTCGGCTGGCGTGTCTGGGACTCCTGGCTCGTTCTTGGTTGACGCAGATGGTAACGCTAGGCTCATCTCTGGAGCGCTTCCGTTCAGTTCGATCAAGTCTCTGATCGATGCCGCGCTGGCGAAATAACCTATGGACCTGCGGAAAGAACTTGGGCGGATTGGTCAGGCTGTCCGTGGGACATTGAAGCCGAAACGAAGGGTGGTTGCCCTGCTGGTTCTTACGGTCATGACATACGTACTGTTCCTGTACATTCCCGTGCGTCTCACTCCCGGCAATGACTTTCCTTTCCAGTTGAGCATTATGAGACTGAGCGACCACGCGCTGCTTGTCACCCTCGCTATTCTCAACTCTTTGCTCATCCTGATGCATTGGCAGATCTTCAGAACGAAAAGAACGGGAAGCGTTGGTCATGTTGCTGTGAGCGGGGCGGGCGGACTCTCCGCGGCGTTCGCCTCGATGCTTGGCACGGCGAGCTGCTCTTCCTGCGTTGCCGGAATCCTTGGGTTTCTTGGAACAGGAAGTATTCTATTCGTCCTTAATAACCGCACCCCGTTGACGGTAGCAGCCGTCAGTCTCGTGTTCGTTGCGATCTACATGGTGGCGCGGCGGATGGAAGGCGCCTGTCAGTCGTGCGAAGGAAAACGATGAGAGAGGGCCGGGGGCGGAAACGCCCCCGGTTAGGGCAATCATGATCAACTTTCAACTATGGAATCGCATCTGAACTCCCTTGGGCCGTGAGTGCGTTCGGAACCGCGAGACACCCGACGCAAATCTATGAATCGCTGGCATACCTAAGTGTCTTTCTGTTATCTCTTTTTTTTTGGTAAACTAAAAGCATGGCAGCGACACGGCATGGCCGCGGCGTTCTCCATATTCGGATTCGGCCTCTCACGTTTCCTGATAGACTTCCTACGTGCCGATCCTCCTGATTATCGACTTTTCTCCCAGAGCGTCTCTCTTAGTCTAGGGTTAGCCGCCGGCGCGTTCCTTCTCTGGCAATGGAAAAAGCTAGCGGTGAAGAAGCAGATATGAACCAAATAGCGCTTGCTCGAAAAATTGCGTTCAG
>CAYJVP010000032.1:9760-11881 GCA_964373615.1 uncultured Gammaproteobacteria bacterium
TTCAGCTTGTTCGTAGCGGTTGTCGCCGGATCATGGGATGTTTGGTGGCTTACTGGCTGGAGTGTTGGCAACGAATAAGGAAAAAATTTATCCTAAACGGTAATCTAACTTCACAGAATTGCTACCTTCTGATAGACTTACGTTGTTGTTATGCGACGTTTCGTCACCCCATTTTTGATCGCCATCCTTGCCATCGTCAGCCTTAGTTTTGGCGGCATGGCTTTTATGGACCATGGTGATGATAGGATGGCCACAGGGGCTTGCATGATCGGGTCGTGCTTAGATTCGCACGCCGGTCAAATGGGAGGAATGGGTTGCGTATCCCACTGTCTTAAAGCTGCATTTGATCTTGGTTCCGTTCCGACGACCGGCATGGTTCAGTCCGTCCTTCTCCTCTCCGTCGTTGCGGCTTTTTTCATTATTAATTTTCGAGAAAAAATCGCTCCACCTTTTTTTAGAAGCGATCAAGGGATTGCGCGTTTATTACTTCATCGGCAGCTCACGACGGTCATGATGCAAGATTAATAGAAAATACCGAACGAGAGCTGTGGTTGCTTTCGTTCGGTTTTTCATTCAGCACCTCTTACGAATTTTATGCGCATAACATTACACATTGAAAACCTTCAAAAAAATAACGCTGTGGAGTTTGAAGCACAGGCTCGGAGCGTACCAGGCGTGACGGAAGTCGACACCTGGCAAGGTCGTGCGGAAATTGAAGTGAGCGAACCAGCTGTTCAAACGGCCCTCATCCAACACCTAAAAGCATCCGGATTCGTCGTACGAGAACTGGAGCAGCCTGTCGCTCCGAAGGTGGCTCAAGTCTACGTCGACGGCATGACCTGTCGGAGCTGCGAAATCACGATTGAGCGCAAATTTAGCAAGCTTCCATGGATCAAAAAAGTTGATGTCAATGCAACTCAAGGGATGGCCAAAATCGTCTGCCATGACGGATGTGCTCTCGATTTGGACGCGCTGAAAAGCATGCTGGCTTCTGATACCAAATATGCGGTACGCGGTCTCTATGAAAAGAAGAATGTGCACCGCATCCCAGGAGGCGAAACAGCGCGGCGTCCAACGTTTGTTCGGCTCATCGGCGTGTTTGCGCTGGTCCTTCTTGCTTGGTCCTTATTCAACAAGTTCGGCGTTCTTGGAGCGCAAACGTCCATAGGGAGTACCATGACCTTCGCCGCCGCCCTCGTCCTCGGACTTGTCGTTGGAACGTCGTCATGCCTTGCCGTGGCTGGAGGATTGCTTTTGTCGAGCGCTGGAAAATTCCGCGAACGCTACGGCAACGCCTCGCCCTTGCAACGGATGAAGCCCGTCATCATGTTCGTTGCCGGCCGCGTTCTCTCTTACGGCATTCTGGGCGGACTGATCGGACTTCTGGGAAAAGCGTTTACGTTTTCTCCGACGGTTACGGGCGGGCTGACGCTTCTTGCCGCAGCGTACATGATTGTCATGGGACTTGAGATGTTGCACATCTATCCCAGGTGGCTGAAAGGATTGATGCCGCGCATGCCCAAAGCCATCGGTCGGCGGATCGTGGATGCGGAAGGAAAGGAGCACGGGAGCGCGCCGATGCTCCTTGGCGGCGCGACGTTTTTCCTGCCGTGCGGATTCACCCAGTCCCTCCAGCTCTATGCGCTGACAACGGGGAGCTTCGTGGCAAGCGGCTTGATCCTTGCGGGATTTGCTCTTGGAACCGCACCGGCGCTTCTGGCGCTCGGTTGGGCTTCCAGTTCGCTCAAAGGCAAGACAGGAAAACTCTTCTTTCAGTTTGCCGGAGCGTTCGTGATTGTTCTTGGTCTCTTCAACATACAAAACGGCCTGACGATTGCGGGCTATCCGCTTTCCCTGCCGAGCTTCAGCTTCCCGTCAAGCGCCGCGTCGGCCTCTGGTTCGGACGTCGCGGTTGCCGATCCCAACGTCCAGCTTGAAAATGGGACGCAGGTTATTCGCATGAAAATAACCGGCCTCGATCCGTATTACGAGCCGAGCGATATCTACACGGTCAAAGCCGGGGTTCCTGTTCGTTGGGAGATCGACGGCGTGGGCACCGGATGTCGTACAATTTTTCAAGTTCCCAAGCTCGGCATTAGTGAGGACGTTACCAACCCGCCG
>CAYJVP010000033.1:0-11802 GCA_964373615.1 uncultured Gammaproteobacteria bacterium
GCTTCATGCGTGTCAACGGCGCATATGGCGATGGCGGGACACGCCAGTAGCGGCATCGCGCCAGCTCGTCTCTCGTGAGCGTCCACGTCTCGTCCGTCACCGGATCCTGACGCGCGCCAGGTTGCGTCGCCGCCAGAATCTCATCGAGTTTCCCATCAAATTTCGGCGTTTTCGACATAAGCGTGGCAACTTAGTTGCAACTTTTTGTTCAAGGCTGATCGGCAAGCTCGATAGGAATAGCTGGCCGTCCAGCCCAATCCTTAAGGAAACTGATATATGCATCTGGGTTCGGAAACATCGCTCGCGCGAATGCCTCATCAACGAGCGGAAGCTCTTGGTTACGCCCGGCGAAAACATGATGGCTTGACCATTCGTATGAGTCAAGCCAAATTAAGGCGGCTGCCCAGTCGTCAAGCTCATTTTCTCTCCATTCTGGAAATGGCTTGTCTAGCGCGTTTAGATGGATATATCTGGGTAAATGGAAAAAATGAGCTTCGTCCAAAACGGGAACGGCTCGAAAGGTTCCCTCAAACAGGGTACCTGACCGACGAATACGATCATTGAAGTACCAAGAGTAGGTTTTTTGAAGTTTATGGAGGAAAATTGACACCCCCTCCTCGGTAACCTGCTGAAGAAACAAGTGAAAGTGGTTGGGAAGAAGGCAAAAACTCAGGATCCGGACGTGAGGATTCCGTATATCTTTGAGTACGGTATGCCCCGAAAGTTCAACGGCGTTGCGGATAAAATCGCCCCGAGGATTTTCATAATTCGCGTCGCTAAACAGGTACATCGATTCATAAAATCGTTGAAAATCTGCAAGATCATTGAAGATCGGCCTCTTATCAACGCCTCGGTTAAAAACGTGGTAATAACCTCCAGGGACAAGCCCAACCGGCCTCATATGTGGCAACTTAGTTGCAACGGTGGCAACTAAGTTGCCACCGAGTCGATGCTTTAAAGCGGGAGGAAGCGCCTCCCGCTTGTGGATAAATCCCTACACGATGATCTCGTCGCTGGAAATCTTGGGTGCAGGCGTGTTCTCATCCTGGTCTAGAGCCTCAAGTTCGGTCTTCACCTGGCTCCTTGATGCACAGTACGTTTTATGCGACAAATCAATGATCTTCTGCGAAAGCGAGGCATGTTTCGGATCCGTGACGTCAAGGATGTCAGCCGAAAACGGGTCGTAGCGCTTTCCGTCGATCGTCATCTTGACATACACTTCGCGGGCGCCGAGGTTGATGATGTCGCGCATCTCAAAGATCGGTGCCATCTCGTCCTGGAGAATCTTCGCGTCATCCGCGCCAACTTGAAAGGTGATGATCGATGCGACATTGCCAAAGAGTGCTGCCTTGAGTGAGTATTCTATTTGTGTAAGATTTTGGTTCGCGACCGTCACCGCAATGGCAAATTTTCGTGACTCTGCGAGCAAATTTTCGAACGTCTTCGTGGCAATGTTCTGAAACTCATCAACGTAGAGGTAAAATGGGTAACGCATGTGCGAGGCCAGTCGCACGCGCTTCATGGCGGATTGCTTAATCTTGGTGATGAGCACCGCGCCAAAAAATGAGCTGACGTCATCACCGAGCAATCCTTTTGAGAGATTCACAAGCACGATGCGTCTCTCCTGCATGAACGTGTAGAAATCAATCTTGTTGTCCTTCTGTCCGAAGATGTGCCGCATGAGCGGATCCGCAAGGAGTTGACCAAGTTTGTTCAAGAGTGGTGAGACCGCCTCTGCGTCATAACGCTGCGACCACTCCGGAAACTCAATGGCCCAGAATCGGCGAACCACGCTGTCCTTAATGTGTTCAATGACCTTGCTTCGATAACGTCCGCTCGAAAGAAGTGACACCATCCCATTAATCGTTCCGCCAGGAAAATCAATCATGGCAAGGGTCGTCATGCGAAGAAGATGCTCAATGCGCGGGCTCCAGTCGGATCCAAACTGCTTCTTGAAAATTTCGATGAGCTCGTTTGTCACGGGAAAACGATCCTCGTCGGTCACATTGGCGATCGGGTTGAATGCGATGGGGAACTCGCGATCGCCGGGATTAATCACCACCACGTCTTCCAGACGATCTTCCGGAACGAAGTCTAGGATACTTTGAACCAAGTCTCCATGCGGGTCAATCACGCACACGCCGTGGCCAAAAAATACGTCAGCACGGATCAACAACTCCAACAGTTTTGTTTTTCCAACACCGGATTTTCCAATCACATACAAATGCCGCAAGCGATCAGCCCGTTTGATTCCACAAATGTAGCGCTTGGTTGCAATGCCAGAACTAAAATTCGTGCGACCGAAAAGCGAAATATCTTCCGCAGGCGTATTTTCACGCGTCGGAACAGCCGCTGGCGGTTCGTGCCGTCTGGCAACCAAATATTCTTGAGCGTCTGGATAATCGATCATACGTTACCACGGAAAAATTTCATCTCCTGACGCCGCTTTTCGCGGCAAGGCCGGGGGTTTAGGATTTGATGTGCTCGGAGGCGCCGAAACAGGCGGAGAACCCGATGGTAAACCACCGCCCCCGCCTGGTTTCCCTCGCCGTCGACGACGTTTTTTTTGTCCGTTCCCCGTGGAAGTCTGCGGAACGCTCCGTGGCAATGATGCCGGTTGGGTTGCGCCAAGTTCGCCGGCGAGAAAATCTCCGGTTCGAGGAAGCGTCGGCGTTGGAATCGTCGCGGCAGGTTCTGCCCCAAGCGCGCCAAGGCTCAACTCTATCGGCGCCACATCCTTTTGCACGACCACGCCGTCCTTCATCTGCGGCGGCGGTCCACTGGCCGCGCGGCGTTCTCCGCCCTTCTTCCCTCCACTCTTGCGCTCCTCGCGCACAACCTCGATGCAATCTTCGCAATAAATCGGCCGCGATCGGTCAAGTTCAACCGGCAGCGCCATGTATTTCTTGCAACGCGTGCAATTGTACTCAAACATGGGCCGGCCACCAAACTTTTTTTGCGCCTTGCGGCGCGCCTCGGCCTCCTCAAACATCTCTTTGACCTCTTCGGGTCCTGTTTCCTCGCCTCCCATTTCACTCCATTTGAGAATCGCCTGCTCCACAATCGCCTTTGGACGACCGTACAGTTTGCGCGACGCGTCGATCGCTGGCTGTGTTGAATGCGTACTCTGTGCAATCGGCGGAAGCGTGACGGCGGAAAACGGCTCGGATGCCACTCCATCAATCATGAGACGCAGATAAATTTCATATTTTGCAAGACCAACAAGATCCTCTGGCGTAAACCGAGGCATAAATTCCGTCTCAAGAAATGCGGCGTCTGGAGAACCCACGCGAAACATGGCGATGGTCCCGACGTTTCCAAACACGGCCGCTCGAACTTCCTCCTCAAGCTGCTCAATATATTGGTGCGCCATGACAAGCGCTAAACGATACTTACGCGCCTCAGAAAGAATCGACGCAAAACTCTCCGTGGCAAAGTTTTGAAACTCATCGATGTAGAGGTAAAAGTCACGGCGATCTAATTCCGCCATGTCCACGCGCTCCATGGCCGAAAGCTGCATTTTCGTCACAAGCATACCGCCGAGAAGCTTCATGGCGTCTTCTCCAATGCGGCCCTTGGAAAGGTTCACGATGAAAATTTTGCTCTCATCCATGATCTTTCTTGGAATGATCGTCGAGGTCACCTGCGACACAATATTGCGGACAAGGGTGGTGGAAAGAAACTGGCCGACCTTGTTTTGAATCGGCGCGATGGCTTCCGTGCGAAATTTCGGATCCCACTGTTCAAACTCTGTAATCCAGAACGCTTTTACCACAGGATCCTTGAGATTCCCAACCATTTTCACGCGGAAATCGCGATCCACAAGAATGCGGTTCACGCCAAGCAGGGTGTTTCCTGGATTTTCAAGGAGCGTCAGGATGCAATTGTTCAAAATGTGCTCCATGCGCGCGCTCCACACGTCCGGCCATATTTTTTTGAACACCCCCATAAGCCCCGACGCAATCACATGCCGGGTATTTGGATCCGCGGACTCCAAAATATTGAAACCCAATGGATAGTCAAAATCAGCGGGATTGAAATACACGACATCGTTCAGTCGCCACTCCGGGATATAATCAATGATTTTTTCCGCCGTGTCTCCGTGCGGATCGATGTACGCGCATCCATGGCCTGCGTAAATGTCAGCGAGAATCATGTTTTCAAGCAACGTCGTTTTGCCCATGCCGGTTTTTCCGATCACGTACATGTGACGTCGCCGGTCGTCCGTTTTAATGCCAAACTTCCGCATTTGATTGCGGTAGTTTGTGCGTCCGAAATAGATAACATCGTTTTCGTGATCGTGATCGTAGGCAGGCATAGATTACAAAGGCAGATTCGACGGTGCGTCGTCGGTTTTATCCTCCGGCGTTTCCTCGCTCGGCGGCAGCGTGACATCTTCCAGTTCCACACCAGGCTCAAGAAGCACGCGCATGGCATCGGGAATTTTTGGTTTGGATGCCTTCGAAGAAGGCGCTGGAGGTGGTGCGACAGGAGGTTGAAATTCAACCTGTGGGGCAAGAGGAATGCCTGTGGGTGGCGGAGCCTTACGAGATGGCGAGGGAGCCTGCGGCACGATGTTGGTTTTCGGCAATGCAATGTCAACCTTCGTGACCGGAACAGCGCCGACGGGCGTAGCCGATGCGCCACCCTCAAATGTTGGGATCGGGATGGAAGACGGGATGGAGCCCCGAGAAGGCCGCGAGGGAGACGTGTCCTCGATGGCGACCGGCAGCCCAACCGGCGGCTCCGCACGCCGCGATTCGGTTTTCTTCACAAGCGGAGCTTTGATGGTGATCGTTGGAAAGTGCCAAATGGAAGAAAGTTCCTCTGTGTTTAAAATGCGCCGAGGCGCGCCAATCGAAAAACTGCGCTTCTTGAGCGCCGAGGTCAGACGCGTCTGTTTCTTTGCATACGTCCAGACCTGCCAAAAATAATCGTCCTTTGGTGTCTGCGGACCGTAGAGACTAAATTTATTAAGATACGCGAACTGGTTCATCATCCCTTTCACCATTGCCGTGCGTGCCCGTTTGTCGTACACCTCTTTGCGTCCAAAATAACACAGACGCATCTTAACCTGCATGCCATTTTTCGAGCACTTCTCGTTCACGCCTTCGACCATGGCCTTCTCCTCGAGCGTAATTTTGAATGCCTTCCAAATATCCTCAGGCTTCTCTTCCGGCCCCGCTCCCATCCCAAGCATGCCAAGGAGATCCACGCCAACCGTTTGCTCAAGCACGCCGGAGGGGAGTGTAAGCGTTGCGCCGAGTGCGGAATCCATCAATCCTTTTTTCTTCTCATCTTTTAATCCATAAATATTTCGAATGAACTTCGTCCCCTGCTTCTGCCAATCCTGCTTGATGACCTGCGTGACAATCTGCACCACGAAAACCTCCCCCGGTTTCATACGGCCGAGCTGTTCCAAAATGACGCTAAGCGGATCCTTCAACTCCTGACTCATGGAGTGTTCGAACTTCACCCAGGTCCGAATCGGAAAGTGATCCTCCTTCGCAAGGGTCAGTTCAGAACCCCACATCTCCCACTCCTCGTTTGGATAATCTGTTGGCATGACGCCTGTCCAATCTTCCGCTTCCGCAATTTGCGCATCCGGATATTGCGCATAAATACCGGCCTCAATGGTATCACGATAGCGTTTCTCGATGCGAACGTAGTACTGGATGTATCCGTCAATGGAAACAATCTCAAACGTGAAACGAGGCTGGAATTTGCCGAGCACCCACGTCTCCTTCCAAGTCAGCGCCGAATGGGCACCTTGCATGCTTGCAAATAAGTTCTCCATTGCCTTCGGACTCTGCTCGGTCATTTTCGGCACGTCAATGGCGAGCAGAACCCACGGAATCGAAGCCGCGTATACGTCCTGACGATAGCTCTGCCACACCGTCGCAAATCCCCAGACCAAGACGCCAAGAATCGGAAGAGGACCTGCGACCAACAGAATTTCAAGCAGCACAACATCGATGGGCTGCTGAAAAAATTGACCAACAACACCTCGTGGCGCTTCGGCCTCTACCAAAATCTGAAAAACAGCAAACATACGCCAAATAGTATAGCACATTCAACGAAAAACAGGCCGTAAACCTGCCGTTCGACCCCGCTTTCCACTCGCGCCGAGTCTTATCGTCGCGGAAACCTCTTTTCCCAGGTCACGAGTAGTGGACTTGCAATGAAAATCGAGGAGTATGTCCCTGTCGCGATGCCGATGATAAGCGCGAGAGCAAACGGTCGAGTGGTTTCCCCGCCCCAGGCGAAGATGGCGAGAAGCGCGAGCAGGGAGGTCGCACTCGTATTGATCGAACGAACATAGGTCTGACGAATGCTCTTCTCAACCACAACCTCAAATGACTCGCCTGCGCGGCGGCCCAAATTTTCGCGGGTGCGATCAAAAACGACGACCGTGTCGCTGATCGAATAACCAAGAATCGTAAGAATGGCAGCCACAAACGCAGACCCGACCTCCCAATGATAAAACTGTCCAAGAACGGCAAACACGCCAAGCGGAATGATAATGTCGTGCGCGGCGGTCACAACGGTTAAGATGCCGTACTTCCAAGACGCAACGGGCTCGGAAACTTTTCGAAAGGCCCAGGCGATGTATAAACCAATGAGGGTCAGCGTCATGACAACGCCGAGTAAGGATGAGGTACGAAGCTCCCGCCCGATCGACGGACCGATCGAGTCGAAACGCAACTCTTCAACGTCGTTTGCGGACGTGCGCACCGCGGAAAGAAGCGCCTGATGCTCCTCCTCGGCGAGTGTTTCCAAACGCACGATCATTTTGTTGTTTTCCCCACTTTGAACGGACACGCTTTCATAGCCGGCGTTGGCAAGGAGCGTCGTCAGGTCTCCGCTTGTCGGCGCGCCGCTTGGAAACGTGAGCTCAAGAAGACTCCCGCCCGTGAAATCAATACTGTAACGAAGCCCAAACATCGCGAGCATGGCAAAGCTCACGCCGATGAGAACAAGAGAAAAAATATACCAAACCTTTCGAAGGCCGACGAAAGAAAAGCTGCTCATACTACTCACTTCGCTTCAAACTGTAGAGCTTTGGGTTCTTGAGCCAACCGACCTCGCGCACCGTTCCCATGTAGGCGCGGGTCACGGTGATGGCTGAAAACAGGGACAACAGAACACCGATGGCGAGAGTGAGAGCGAATCCGCGAACAAAGCTCGAACTGAACGAGTACAGAACCGCCGCGCTGATGAGGGTCGTCAGGTGGCCGTCCCGAATCGGCGCCCACGCGCGACGGAACCCCTCATCAATGGCCGAACGCAAATCTCGACCGGAGCGAAATTCGTCGCGCATACGCTCAAAAATGAGCACGTTGGCATCGACCGCGATGCCAATCGAAAGCACCAAACCGGCGATGCCAGAAAGCGACACGGTCACGCCAAACAGTCGATAGCTCGTGATGTTTAACATGGCATAGAGGAGAAGCGCGAGCACGGCAAGCACGCCAGGCAAACGATATATGACGATCATAAACAGCGCGACAAGAGCGAACCCAAACAGGGTTGCCTGAATACTGCGATCAAGGGACGCCTGACCAAGCGTTGGTCCAACTGTTTCTTGTGAAAGCAGCTTCACGGGAACCGGCAGGGCGCCTGCGTTCAGTCGTTGAGCGAGCAGCTTCGCCTCTTCGATCGTGAAGTCGCCTGTGATCACGGCCGTCCCTCCGTAAATCGCGTCGTTCACCTGTGGAACCGAGATCGCTTCGCCGTCCAAAAAAATGGCAACCAACTTGCCGACGTTTCGGCTCGTGATGTCGGCGAAAAGATCCGCGCCCTCGTTGTCGAATTGAAGCGTCACATGCGGCTTCCCCGTGTTGGCGTCAAATTCTACCGAGGAGCGCTTGAGGTTTTGACCAGACAGTCCGGTGTTTTTCCAGACGTCATCCGGAGAGGCGATGTCGCGTAGGGTCGTCAGCGGCAGGAGGAGCCGATCGATGCGATAGCCGCCCACGGACTCTTCGTTGTGTTTGTAGATTATGTGATACCCAAAGTCCGTTTCCACGGCCTGCGAAATACCTCCAACCGGAAGCGCTGACGCCGCCATCTCAAACGGAGCGACCGTAGTTCCAGGTTCAACCCAACCAAGATACCCTCCGTCGCTCGCCGTACCAGGATCGTCCGATACCTCCTTGGCCTTTTGCAAAAAATTTTCTGGCGTCAGTTCCTTACCGAGGTTTGTGACAACGATATTCGCGTCGAGCTGCGGCAACGTTTTCTGGCAACCAATCTTCCCTTCCCAACACACGAGAATATGAGAAAGTTCCATGCGTTTCGTCTGGACCTCTTCAACAAGACGAATAACGTTCAGACCATCGTCCGTCTCAACAACGCTTGGAACAATGCCATCCGCGCGAACGCGATTGTCGAGGACGGCTTGCGCGAGCGATCCATACGCCGGATGGGACACCGAAATGACGCCAAGCTCTCCTCCTCCGTTTTCTTCAACAAGCTTGGCAAAATCTTCGCCCGCGCGCGCGCGCGAAAGCGCCGTATCGGCCGCCGCTCGCTCTTCGACGTTCTTCGCGTCAAGCTGGGCCCGCTCTTCCCCCGTGGCTTCGCGATCGACCTCTGTATTCTCTTCTTTAAATTCCAAAATCGGCGTTTCCCCGATCTCGGCGATAGCCGCATTCACATCAAGCACGCCCGCCAGATCAACGATCATACGATACGTCCCACCGGTTTGCGTCGTCTGAACCAGCGGCTCGGACACGCCAAAGGCATTCACGCGCCGCTCAATCACATCGCGCACCCCTTCGAGCGCTTCGGATCGATCGGCTTCTGCGATCTGGGACATGTCCGCTTCGTACACAAGGTGCGTGCCGCCCTTGAGATCAAGACCAAGGCGATAGGACGCCTCGGGAATCTGAAACGCACGGACCGTCTGATTCCAATAGGAGGGAAAGTCAAAGAGGCCCGTCACGATGGTCATGAGAAGAAAGAGGATCGAGAGCGCGGGAAATTTCCACTTTTTTGCCGGCGCGGCAACGGTCGGTCGTTTGCGTTTCCAGGTTTGCATAAGATCTATAGATGGCGTCTATGGTAGCGCACCCTCAGGGGTTGGTAAAGGCAATCGGGGAGCCAAAAAAGACAGAGCCCTTTTGAGAGACACCCACAGGGTCCCCGGTGGTAAGAAAACGGATAGACCCATTTTGCGAAAGCCTCTGTTCGATCTCTGGGCGCCTCTTTAGATAGTCAGACAAAGACGAGGCGACCAGGGAACTTTGTGTGAGGATGAGAACCGTGGGCCAATTTTTTCTAAAGAGGTTTTCGACGAGTTCGTAATGCGTACAGCCAAGCACAAGAACCTCTGGGAGCTCGGAAAAACTCTCAAGACAATCTTTGATATACGGTTCGATCACTTCCGCAGAGGCCCCATCTTCTACCATGGTTGCCAACTCCGGGCAGGCTCCTTCAGAAACTCGCATGAACGGATGGCGTTTCTGAATCTCCGTTCTATACGCGTGAGACTGAACGGTCGCATGTGTGGCCACCACACCGACGTGTTGGACGGAGCGTTCGGTGAACTGTTCGATGGTTGGAACAAGCACGCCAAGAACACGACGATCTGGATAGTGTGCTGGGAGAACTTCCTGCTGGATTCTTCGCAACGCAGCAGCCGATGCCGTGTTGCACCCCAAAATAACAAGCGGACAACCTTGCTGAAACAAAAACTCAACCCCCTGAAGCGTCAGAGCAAAAATTTCTTCTTGAGAGCGCGATCCGTATGGGGTGTGCGCGTTGTCCCCGAAGTAACAATAGTCGTACGCGGGGAGTTTTTGCCGAAGCGCTCGCAAAATAGGGAGTCCGCCAAAGCCGGAATCGAAAATGCCCATCATAACGCCAAGAGCGTAGCAAAGAGGTCCCTCATGTGAACTTGATCTCCTTCATCGCCTTCCAGTCGATTCCGCGAGCTTCGTACATATCGCCTGCATGGCCCTGAAACGTCTGCTCCGGAGTGTACCCCAGAAGTCGAACGCCTTCCATCACACGAGTTTCCGACGGTCCCTCAATTTCCACAAACGGCGGGATCATGGGCCATTCATCGAGATCGAACGTGAGATCATCGAGGATGTAGCGGATGCGCTTCGTTTCTTGATAAGACTTTCGCTCAAGGCCAATCAGAAGAAGGAACTGTTCAACCCTATCCATTTCTGGAACCTCGAATTCCACTTCATCGCAATCCGCGATGCCAGAGGCGCCGTTTGGTTTATGACACTTGTAGGCGAGCTCAATTTTCCCCTCGCCTGTGTCGCGAAGTCGCACCCATGCGCGGCTTTGGTCAAGCCGGCGGTCCGGAAAATCAAACGTGATGCGTTTTTGCAGAACATCTTTCACCTTTTTCGCGCCAAGAGACTCGAGTTTCGCCTTCATCTCTGCCTTGTTCACGTCGAGGATATGAGTTTCAAATTCCTTCATAGATCATTGACAAATGACGACGACTCATGAATGATACCTCTCCTCCCCCACGAGAGAACCACATGAAAAAACATGTGCAGCGTCTCGACGTAAAAAAAGGGACGCTCCAATCGATCTGCGAGGGGCGCAAGCCCCTGCTCGTGCGCGTCGACGATCGCACCTTTACACGCTTCTCCGTCGGTGACAAGGTGAAGGTCTGCTCCGGCGACCGAGCGTGTACCTGTAAAATTCTCGCCATCCGTCGATATGCTTCACTCGAAGAACTGCTTTCGAGCGAAGACCTCACGAAGATTGCGCACGGATCGCACGAGGAGGCCCGCGTCTACCTCGAGAACATCTATCCCGAGATCCCGACCACGCACCGCTTCGTCGTCCTCGAACTCAACCTCCTGCGCATTGGTCGCCAACCGGTCTCCCGAGGCTAACCGCCTCGTTTTCGTTTATCCATCTCTCTGTTTCTGCACATCCACGAGCACCTCCTTCGCATGCTCCGCGGGTCTCACGTCCTTATAGATCTTCGCGATCGTGCCATCCGGCTTGATCAAAAACGACCAGCGTTTCGTTCCCAAAAATTCGCGTCCCATGAATTTTTTCGGTCCCCAAACACCGTATGCCTTCACCGTCTCCTTTTGCTCATCGGCAAGAAGTGGAAATGGGAGTTCATATTTCTCCGCAAACTTTTTATGACTCTTCACGCTGTCCGTACTCACTCCAAGCACGACAAGTCCAGCCTTCGCAAAATCACTCCACCCGTCTCGAATCGTGCATGCCTCGGTCGTACATCCCGGCGTGTCATCTTTTGGATAAAAATACAAGAGAACCCACTTACCTGCGTAGTCTGCTAACGAGTGAATTTTTCCGTCCTGATCTGGGAGAACAAAACTTGGTGCGCTGTCTCCATCATGAAGCGTCATATTTTTTGCGACGTTGTTTAAGCCACCATTTTTTAAAAAACGGCATGGTGAGGGTTGAAAGCATGAAGCCGAGCGCAGGCACGATGGCGTTAATCCATGGTCGTGCAACACCAATGGACATGAGATAAAGCCCCACAGCAAGATAGGTGAACAGCACAAGCAACCCGCGTCTGGTCCAGCTTGTTTCCCAAGCTTTGTCGGCTTCCACACGCAGATTTCGCGCCTCAAGGGAAGCAATGCGATTTTCAATGGTGTCCATAGATGTTAGGGGTTCCCTGCCATCCGCTTCCCGGATGCGGAATCCGCGTCCCGGAAGCGGATTCCGATTCATGGTACATCATACGGTAAAGAGTAACGACTGCTCCATGTTCGAATAAATGTTATATAATCGTTAACATTCGGAAAAAGTTTGTGGACGGTTTCCATATCAACAACAGGTAAGTCT
>CAYJVP010000034.1:0-10957 GCA_964373615.1 uncultured Gammaproteobacteria bacterium
CTTTCGGCGGGAATGCTTGTGGCGGAATTCAAAATGCTTTGGGATTTTTTGGCGGAAATGAGCCGATCCGCCAAAGGCGGAGAGGCAACTTCTTCGGCAAATCAAATGTGGTGGACCGTAAGAGATTTGAACTCTTGACCTCTTCCATGCCATGGAAGCGCTCTACCAACTGAGCTAACGGCCCATTTTGTGACCACACAATAACGCGGCGATCGAAGCGGGTCAAGGCATAAAAAGAAAATCTCCCGACAAGCGGGAGAGATGTTACTCGACCTTTCGGCAGCTTCCGAAGTCGCGCCTGCAGTCGATGGTGAGCGTGCCGTCCGTTGCGACGGTGAAGGATCCGAAGTCGACGAAGGAGGCGCCTTCATCGAAGGATGCCTCGAGCGTGTAGGTGCCGGGGGGCACTTCCCCAGGACCGTGGGTTCCGCCGCGTCCCTTGAGACGCGCGTGGTCTACGTCCCCCTTCACGCGGAAGGTGCCTGTTGGCTCGGTTTTTGGTGGCATGAGGGGGGCGTGTTCGGTTTCGACCATCGCCTGCGTGTCTTGACTTGGCATGGTCGCTTTGGGTCGTACGCGAGGAGACGCAGCACTCATCGTCGTTGTCGGTTCTGTCGGAGGCGGCGCAGGATCCGACTCGGTTGGGAGGCTCGTGAGCTTTGACTCGGGGATGGGTGGATCCACGGCGCTCGTGATTGCCTCTGTTTGAGGCGCGTCGTCAGGGGGCCACATGCGTGCCGTCAAAAAGCCGATGCCTCCAACGATCGCGCATGCAAGCGCGGCCGCGGGCCACTTCAACCAGCGCCGCGGCTGGTCGAACGGGAGTGACGTGGGTGGTCGTGTTGGTGGGTTGGCTTCCTCAAACCACCTTCCGCTTGTGGTGTGTGCTCCACGACCGTTGTCCTCATCAACCTCTTCCACCTTCAGGGCGGGAAGATCAGGGACAATAGTCGCTCTCGGTTCAGCCGCGGGGGTTTGTTCCCCTTGCTCGCGCAGCCAGAGATAGAACGCCGCTGACTCATCGGGCGGCATTCGCGCGATGGCCGCCTCAATGGCCTGGAGCATCTGGTCCGCATTCAGAAAGGCACGGTCACTCCGTTGCGCCCGCGTGGCGCCGAGAATGATTGGACGCAGCAGCTCGGGCACGCGCGCCAGTCGCGGGTCATCCGTTGCGAGGTCGTACATGCTTGGGGGCGCTTCCGCGGTGAGCATGACATAGAGCATCGTGGCCACGGCGTACAGATCAGCACGTTCGTCCAGGGCCTCTCCGGCCATCTGTTCGAGCGGCATGTAGCCATGCGTGCCGATGAGTCCTCCGACTCTTGTAAGTCCGGCTCGAAGTACGGTATGACCGCTCACGGAAATCACGTGAGCCACCCCGAAGTCCATGAGCTTGGGCACGCCGTCCACGAAACGCAGCCGGATATTGGCCGGCTTGATGTCGCGATGGATGACGCGCTGGGCATGCAGGACGTTCAGGCACAGCAGGATCATGACGGTGATGCGGCTGGCGGCTCGTGCGGGGATAGGACCATGTCTTTCGAGGCACGCTTCAACGTCCAGCCCTTCGATGTACTCCATCACGATGAACGGGATGGTGCTGTCGCTGTCTGGGTCTTCCCCGATGTCGTAGACGAGCGTGGCGTAGGGGTGTCCGAGACGCGTGCCGATGCGCCACTCGTTTTGGAATCGCGCTCGCACGTTTGCCGACTGCAACAGGTTCGGAAGCGGAACCTTGATAACGACATGGCGCTTGAGTTTTTCATCAAGCGCAAGGTAGATCACGGCCATGCCGCCACGGCCGATTTCGCGCAGGACGCGGTAACGCCCTTGGTCAAAGGAACTGGGTTCTCCCACGTCTGTCCTCCGCAGGGTGGAAAGGTATCATAGCAAAGAAATTCGCCTTGTAAAGAGGGACCCGTTGACCGCTTGGTTTGTCTGTGATGACATACAGGCGCACCTTTTTTGCGAGGTTTCAGATGGGTGCTTCACACATCCAGGTCCTCCTCTTCTTTACCGATGTGCCCCGCGGCATCATGGGGCGTCGCGAACTCAATCTCGACCGGAGGCAGTTTCCCAATAACGTTCCGTGGGTCGTGACAAAGCCCGGGGAGGATTACGTGGAGGACGGGCTTCCTCTTCCGGCGCTCGTGGGATTGCGCGGCGAGCTGCGCTCGCTCGATCCGGATAAACGTGGGCGTATCAGAGGAGCAAGCTGGGTCGTCACACCGGCGCCGTACGTCAATGCGGTGGTCCAGAAGTTCTGGGACCGACAGCTGCGCATGGCCATGCTTCTGCCTCTTGTCAAGCAGTTGAGCGCCTTTGAGCCACGCGAGCACGCCTGGTTCGAGGTTCATTGCGGCGCAGCCGCCTGCAACGATGTCTGTGGTTCCGAGCCGTTCCTCGATATCAGGTTCGGCTCCTACAACGCACGCCAGGTCATGGCCGAGAACCAGAAGATTGTGGACCGCTGGTTCGGTCTCCCGCACGCCATCAACCTTTTTCGCCGCTTCGTGGGCTATCCGGATTGGTATCCGGCCGGGTACGTCGCGACGGATCCGTGGCAAAAGGAGGACGTGAGAAAAGTGATCGAGCGACTGATCAACGAGCGGGCAGTGGAGTACGCAGACCATCTCTGGCGCGCCTGGTTCATGGATTCGTTCTACGCGGATCAGCTGCGCATCTCCGGCATCAGGCCAGAGCTGAATGTGCCAACGCGCTTTGAGCCTGGAGGGACGCGCACGATCATGGCTGGGTTTGACCGCCACACCGTCTACTTTCCGGAGGAGGCTTCGCATCCCCCTGTACGTAAGAAGACACCTCTGGTGATTCAGATCCGGTGATCGCATACGTCCCGACGTCGCAAGGCGTCGGTTTTCTAAAACTGAAAATCCGCTCCATTCAGAAGCGGATGACGACGTAGAGTCCGGCGCCTCCGAGGCCGAGCGCCGCGGCTCCGGAGACGGCCGAGACGGTTGCGGCGGTGTTGGTGCGATCGCGCAACCCTTCGAGCTCGTCGTACGGCGTCGAAGGGTCGTCGAACTCGTTGCGCGACACAACCCCGAGGATCGTCGACACGATCGAGGTCGCCGCAAGTGCGCCTCCGGCGACGAAGAACGGTATCGGCGAGGGAGGTTTGCGTTGCGCGATCGACGCCTCGAGGTCGATGGCGCGCGGCTTGGCCCACTCAGGGAGAGGTTCGCCCGGCGGAAGGTACGCGGTCTCGAGCACGACCCAGCCTTCCCCGACCCTTTGGAGGATTGTTGGGATTTCGGTCGGGCGTTCTGTGCTCTTCCGGCCATCGACCAGGGTCGCTTCGCCCTGGGCTGAGCCCACCGGTTCGGTCTGCGAGGGCGGGCGACGACGTGCTTCCTCGAACAGGTTGTGTAGTGGCGCGCCCGGGCGGCCGAGAGCCGACGGCATGGCGTAGTCCGGTTCGATCCGAAGCGTTGCCCGGAGTGCGCCGACGGTCAGCTCTTCATCTCGTGCCAGAAGGGCCTGGAGGGCTGTCACAAGATGGAACTTTTCTGCATGGGCGGGTGTGATGGTGTCTGTGAGGCATGGCACCGACTGGTACGCATCGAGGGCGCGCTCATTGACACCCTCTCGGTCGAAGGCGGTGAAGGCGGTCGTGGCTGCGTCGAGATTGGCGTTGAATGCCTCGACGGTCACTCCGCCGTCCGGACAGGCGGCAAGCGCAGAGGTCGCAAGGAGCAAGGTCAGCATGGGTCCTCCGCAGGGATCCTAACAAGGGGGAGGGAAAAAGAAAAGGCGACGATCAGCCGTCGTCGCCGTCGCAGTCCTGGTCCACGCCGTCCCCTTCGGGGTCATCGGCCCCGGGGTGCACGGACGCGTCGCTGTCGTCGCAGTCGGGGCCGTCGCCGCACCCTTCGCGGTCGAGGTAGCCGTCCTCGTCGAGGTCGAAGTCTTCGTCGATTTCCCCGTCACAGTCGTCGTCAACGCCGTCGCAGGTTTCCGGGCTGCCTGGAGAGGCCGTGACATCTGTGTCGTCGCAGTCGTCCCCGTTGTCCGCGTATCCGGTTGGACGATCGCACGATGTCACGCCGGTCTCGGAGTTGCCATAGGCGTCCTGGTCGAGGTCCTCGTACCAGGTCGCGGCACCAACGGCATCGTCCTCGTCCGTGTCCCCGTCGCAGTCGTCGTCAACGTCGTTGCAGTACTCGTCCGCTCCGGGGGAGATCGCGGCGTTCTCGTCATCGCAGTCGACCGCGGCGTCGTAACCGTCTCCGTCCAGATCCGGCTCTGTACACTCCTCGTCCGTGTCCCCGTCGCAGTCGTCGTCGACGTCGTTGCAGATTTCTTCTGCCTTGGGGTTTACCTCGGCGTTCTCGTCACCGCAGTCTCCCCCTTGCCAGGCGACCGCCTCGTCGGTCAGATCGCACCCATCGAGATCAACGGGGATCGTGCCGAACCCGTCGCCATCGAGATCTTGGTACCCGGTGGCGCCGATGTCGGCATTTTGATCATCGCAGTCCTCGGTGCCTGGGATGCCGTCGCCGTCGCGATCCATGCGCGCGTTGAACTCCTTGTCGGAGATCGTGTAGCAGCTGGCGGGCAGGAGCAGGAGAAAGAAAAGAGCGTATCTCCTCATGGTTCTCTCCAGAAAGACCCTACCAGTCGCCGTTTACATTGTCGAGCGGATTACGGCGTGCTTTCTTCGAGCGGCTCTGTTGGCTCCGGGGCAACGAGGCCTGCGCGCAACCGTTCGAGTCGCGCTTTCACGAGTTCGTTCTCGGGATTGAGTTCAAAGACGGCCGTAACCTGTTCGGCGGCTGCCGCAAGATTTCCCTGCTGTTCGTAGATGGAGGCGAGGAACCAGCGCGCGTTGCTGTAGGACGGCAAAAGTGAGACGGCCTGTTCGAAGGCCCGTCTTGCTCGTTCAAGATCATCATTTGTTCCGCGACGCAGGTAGAGAACACCAAGCTGAAACGCGACGCCGACATCGAGCGGGTTGTACTGTGCGACGCTTTCCATTTTTCCGATCGCGTCGTCCAAACGTCCCTGTTGTTCGAACACCAAAGCCAGTTGGTAGTGGGCCGGTGCGTAATCTTTTTTAAGCTCAATGGCTTTTTCAAACGCCGTTTGCGCTTGGGAGAGCTGTTGCTCGATGGCTGCTTTCGCCTGTGTTTTTACCGCGGGATCGTCTGTTGTGAGCAACGCATTCGTTTGTTCGACCATGGCCACATACGTTTTTCCAAGCTCGGTCTGCGTGGCCGGGTTTGTTGGCTCAAGCGTTGCGGCGTGTTCGTATGCCTCGAGCGCAAACGATCCCGCGTCTGGCAGAAGGTTTATGAGAGCACGATAGGTGGCGCCCTGTACGAGCCAGTTGACCGCGTTTTTCGGCTCGAGCTCCGTGGCGCGAACCGCGGCGTTGATGCTCGCTCCGGTGAGGCCCTGAATATACGTTCGCGCGGCGTTCGATAGAGGTCCGCTTCCCTCTGTCGTGAGTTCTTCCCGCACGCGTTCGAGGAGCGCTTGGGAGAGATTGCGGTAGGAGACATCGTTGAAGTGATTGAGGCTTGCGGCTTGGTCGAGTTTTTCGACGATCGCCGTGGTATCCCCTCCCCCTGCATCAAGCCGGATCGCTTGCGCAAACGCAAGTTCTGCGGCGTAACGCTGTCCGGTCACGAACACGACCGTCACGATGCCGATCGAAACGAGGACAAATCCGAGAGAGGCAAAAAAATTGGCGCGTTTGGAGCCGGCAAACCGTCGCACGGTCACGTCTGACCGCCTATCTGCGATCAAAAGTCCGGCGAGGCCAAAGAAGAGAAACGTGAGGGTGATGTTCGATGAGTAGAGAAAGGCTGCGACCGCAAGAGGCGTCCAGCCGGCAACAAGAATCGCGTGGATGTGCCAGTCATGTTTTGCGCGCAGGGCTGTTCCCACCCCTCGCACAAGAGTGGTGACGACGAAGAGCAGCCAGAATGCTGTGGCAAGCACTCCCAGCGTTGGCAATATCGTCAGGAGGTGACTGCTTCCGCGGTCGAACCGAACGTTCCAAAGCGACGTGTCGTTGGCCGCAACCGGCCGGTCGTGCGCAAAATCAAACGCATACGTTCCAGGACCGGAGCCAAACAACGGCGATTGATTCTTGAGCGTCTCCTCCGCTACCACCCAACTGGTTTTCAGGCTTGGCGTGATTTCGACAGGTACCGAAACGTTGACCGGACTCTCAAGAAAGATAAACAAGAGGGAGACGGCCAGGAGCGCCATTGGGAAAAGGAACCGCGCCGTGTTTGGGATTTCCTTCGCGCGTGCAAGACCCGTGGCAACCAACAAGGCAAGCCCAGAAAGAAGCACGGCCCAGAGCATCCAATAGTCGAGGATAAGCAGCAGGATGAACGTGAGGATGGATACAAGAAGGGAGAGGCATGTTTGAAGACGCGTCACCCACCGCGCTCCTCCCTCTTCTTTATTCGGTACGAAAACGACGATGCCGTTTCCGATGACGGTCGCCGCGCAAAGGAAGATGGCGAGGGCGTTTAGTGTTCCAACGGTGTTGAATGCTGGGGGGAGGATCATTCCTGTGGGCGATGGGATCCATCCAAAAATGGAGGCGAGGGCCGCTCCGGCAGCAAGGAGAGCCGAGACAAGCAGAGCGTACGTTGTGCGGCGCAGAAATGCCTCGTCGCGTCCAAGCTGGGAAAACAGAAAAAAAAGAACGACACAGGTCGTGAGAGTCAGGGCGCTTGTATACTCTTGCGTTGCGTTTCCGATCCACGAGAGGAATCCTCCGCCCCCACTCACCGTGGACCAAAGCACGGTCACAAGAAAGGCGATGGGCAAAACGAGAAACCCACGGCGTCCAATGGTGAACGCGCGCTCGGCCATCATGGAACCAAGCCACGCAAGGCAGGCGATAAGTGTCAGAACGACCAAGACCGTCTGCTTATGAATCTCGAGCATGTCCGTGGTCCATGGGAAAAACAGGAGCGGCGTAAAAAATGTAAGACCGTATAGAGACCAGCGCGCGATGTGAAGAAAAAAACGGTTCATCATAGGAAGAAGCGTTTTTATTATAGCAGATCATCTTGTTTGCCGCTCGGAGATAAAACGCCAAACACGCGAGTGTGGGGTCTCGCGTATTTGGCTCTTCGATTGTCCTTCGACAAGCTCAGGACTCTGAGTTTATCGAAGGGTGGCTCCAGAACGAAAAGAACAAAGGCAAACGTTCTGGGAAGTGCGTTGTCGCCCTTCGACTCACTTCGTTCGCTCAGGGCGATCCTGAGCCTGTCGTCCTTCGAGCTTCCTCAGGGCGACCCTGAGGAATCGAAGGGGTCGAAGGATCGAAAGAACATTTCTTCAACGCAGACAAAGGGGCTTCGGCACATCCTATTCTATCCTCTGTCCGCATCGAAGATGGTTGATTCTTATTCCGCTGGCACAGGCTCGGGATCTCCCCCGCCTTCTGACCAAACGGTTGAATCGCTAGGTTCAGGTGGACTCGCCGCTGGTGTAACGACTTCCGTTTCCGGTTCCGTAGCAGGCTCACCTTCTTCTGCCTCCACTTCAAGCAGTTCCTCCGGTTCGTAGTCTTTGCGATACGCAGACACCATCCAGTCAAAGGTGATGCCATTGTCTGAATTATCAACCTGTTTGACCGTGAATCCATTGTTGTCTTTTTTAGAGACGTATAAGGACACCGGGCCGTTTGGTGTGACCACGACCCGAATCGGCGCCACCGTGGAGGTGATGTCGTTGAAATCCGGATTTTCATCTTCGAAGGAGATCGTCGCCTGCCCATTTTGAAGTTCGGCCGTGCCCACAAGCGTGATCATAACGTCTGGTGCGGTAATCGCGGTGGTTTCCACGTCTTCGTTCTGGTAGCTCTCAATGACCGTCTTTAGCAGAGCCTCGGTTTTGATCGTGCCATCTTCTTCGATGGTCCAGCGATCCGAGATGCCGGCGAGGCTGCCAATGCTTACGATGCCGTAGCTATTCATGGAGAGGTCTCCGTCTATGCTAAGTTTCGTGAGGCTTTCGGTTGTCTCCACTTCCGCCGCGGAGGCCGTGTTTTCAACGCCTGGAGACGCGTCGGTTTCTTCGCCGCCATACCAACTGACGTTGACGAAGACGATGATGGAATCGTCTGCGGCACTGTCGCCCGAGAATGGTTCCATGGCGTAGCCGACGATCGGTCCCGCTTCCGTGGCTTTCATGGCGTATCCCTCTGAGCTCGACGTGGTCAGCGGATCTCCGATTTCAATGTCTCCGTTTTCTGTCGTGACAAAGGTCGGAACCCGGCCAGAGAGAGCGATCGGGTAGCTGCCGTCGTCGTTGTCGCCAGCCAAGAATCCAGGGCGGGTCGAGACGATGCCGGCAATTTTAAGATCATACGTGCCTGCCGAGCGCGCGACGTGTTCATTTTCGTCGGCGAAGACAACGACCTGTCCGCTTTCGAGCGTTTCTTCGGACGGGAACATTTCGGCAAAGTCATAGCTCCCCGTGGCCCAGCCCGAGGCATTCGTGCGCATCAAGTCACCGCTCATGCCGGATGAGCCGTCGTAGTAAATGTACTTCTCGGTTTGCAAGCTGCCGCGATCGGATGGGTAGAAACGTCCCGCGATCGCCAGGTCGCCGCTTTGGCTCACGTAGGCAACTTCGTTACTGGCATCGTTTCGAATAGAGAGTTTGTATGTTGAGGCATCCGTGACTTCGTTTGCGATGCTCATGTTAATTGCGGTGGCCGCGCTTCCATCCCAACCAGAGCCGCGCATGGTGAAGATCTCGGAATCCATGCCCGTTGTGGCGGCGGATGCTGTCCCCGTTGTATTCATGACAAGCGAATCTGACACGAGCGTTGCGGAACCCTCATCGGTCAAAATGTCGCCGGCCTGCCAGGAGGGCTGCACGAACACCTTGATGGTGCCCGTGCCGCTTGGGTTCGCTTCAAGCGCGCGGCCAAGGACAAACCCGACTCCATTTGATTTCTTCGCAACTCCTGGCGTGCTCGAAAGGGTCACAAAATCGCCAGGACTGATGGCGCCGCCTTCGTTATTCACGTGTACCGGCACCTGACCGAGCAACGCAACAGGAACATACGTTCCAAGATTTTCCCAGCCATTGACCCAGTTTCCAAGTGTGTTTGGACTGACGGAAAACGCGCCGATTATGTGTGTACGGTCATCTGCGAGCACCGCGTTTCCAGATGTGTCAAGGCCAATAATGTCTCCGGCCGCGAGGTCTGCGTAGATACCAGGGAATAACTCAGCATAGTCACTCCCAGACGAAGCATTCGTAACGCCACCCGCACCGTTGCCTTCGATGGCTCCGAGGATGGTCCCGTTGCCGTCACGCAGCATCACGTAGTCACAGGCTCCCGTTGGGTTCGTATCAAGACACCCTTGGATATTGATTCCATCGCGCGTGTCTAAGTTTCCATCATTGAAGATTTCCACGGCAAAGGCCGCGCCATCCATGTCGATATCTAATGCGGCGGCTGATGAAGCGGCTGTCAGTTGGTCGATTTTCAGCGTCGTGGACCCAGCTTGCGTGGAGTCGTTGTTCAGGAGGAGGACGTAATTGTCAAAGGAAGTGTTGTCGTTTGTGAGATAGGTGAGCGGTTGCGTGCTTGCGGATTGGTTGGTGTACACCGTGAGACCGTAGTCGGCGTTTCCGGTGTTCGTGATATGCACGGCACCTCCCACCGTATCGCTGACCGTGGCTCCGGTGTTTCCGTTCGGGTCCACGAAAATACTTGATCCAACTCCGCCGTTTTGAACAAAGAGGAGGTTTCCCGTGGAGGTCACTGCCGTTTGGTCATTATCAATCGTGACAAGGCCGGAGGCCGTGTTGGTGAACGCTGCGCCCGAGGATGACCGCAGGACGCGCAACCCTTCTCCACTTGTGATCGTTCCGTTGACGAAATCAATCATGCGGCCGGCCGTGACGCTCGTGCCCTGTACCTCAACCTGGTCTACGACGAACAGATCGCCACTTCCGCTCACCGTGACCGGGGCGTTGATGGTGCTGTCATCGTCGACCTGGACACGTGACCCGTAGAAGAAGCCCGCGAGGTTATCCGTGGCTCCACCCGAGGCCGTTCCCACCACCCCAAATCGTGTGGCGCCTTCTGAGGTATTTTCAAAATATCCGCCATAGCCGCGTGTGGCCGTACCACCTCCAGCCGTGATCCCGCCCCGTACCGCAAACAGGTCCGTCACGGTTCCGGCTGTCACGAGCACGCTTCCGCTCACCCCACGCGCATCCGGGACCACGACACCCGCGGCGTTCAGTTCGGCGTTGCCTATGACCCCTGCCATCAGCCCGCCAATGGCGGTCGCATTGGTAGACGTGTTTAATACATCGCCGCGGACTCCGGTCAGGTTTTCCACCTGTCCATTGGCCGTTTCGTTTCTCGCCAGAGCGAAGAGTCCCTGCACCTCAAGCGTTGTGCCGGCGGCTTCTGTGATTTGTGTGATGATCGTGCTATTCGTGCCTCGCATGGTAAGGGTGCCGAGACCCCCTGCTGAATTAGCGGTATAGGTGGACGTCGTGGCAAGAGCGTTCGAGATGCCGCTGGCGGCCGCTGGGGTCGCGGCAAGGCCCGTGTGGTTGATGTCGCCGCCGGTCATGATCCATTGATCTGCGGCGCCATAGGTGATGTCTCCCACATCGCCATCGGAGGCCACCATACGCAAGACAGCGTTTCCGGACGGGTCAATGATCAGTATGTTCGTCGAGGGGTTCAGCGTGATGTTCCCACCGTTTGCGGCAAGCGATAATGCCGCAGAAGCTGTGACCGAGCCGTCGTAGTAATTGGTCGTCGCCCCAACCGTAAATCCGACGTCCGAGAACATTTCCCCCGAGGCCGAAATGCGCGCCTTCACCGTATCCGCTGCCGTGGCAGAAACGGTCGTTTCGTCGGTCGTGAGGACAAACACGTCGTTGTTGTTGTTCCCGTTGTCGAGGTCAATATTGATCGCCCGCGCCG
>CAYJVP010000035.1:0-8295 GCA_964373615.1 uncultured Gammaproteobacteria bacterium
GGTTTCGCCTGAAAAGTTCATTCGGGAACAGACCCATACTCTCGTTGTAGATGCTAAACGCCACAAATGCCAATCCCGTCATGCTTCCAGACAAGGACGCGCTGTCCGCCCTGGATGCCTGCGTGAAATAATCTCGACCGGCTATCCGAATATCCACTGGACGAATCGTAGAATCATCGCGACGACAAACACAACGCCGAGAAGCAAAAGAATGCAGGACGCGTTTTTCTCAGGCGCTTTGTCCTTGTTTGGGAAGAGCATAGCGTGACGTGGCGGACCACGAAAGCAGCGCCAGGATGGCGAAGGTCAACATCGCAAGATCGTTTTTGAAATACGGGACGTCCACAAGCCCGTGGATGGTCATCTCAAGAAGCGCGGCAAAACAACCAAAGGCGAGCCAGCGCATGGGCGAGGACGTGCGATAGGCAAGACGGAAGTCGCGCCATGTTTGGAAGCCAAGCGCTCCAAGCGCAAGGATGCCGAGCAGCCCAAGTTCAGACCAGACATTCAAAACGATGTTGTGCGGATATTGAAAGATCTCGATTTCTTCAAAGATGCGCGAGGGCTCGAGCGCGGCTTGGTATCCGGAAAGCCCGGCGCCCGTTAACGGATAATTTTGGAGCATCCCCACCGTTTCCACCCATTGTTTGCGCCGCACCTCGCCGGAATAATCCTGCAATAGAATTTTTTCTCGCAACGCAGGAGTTAAAAATGCGATGAGAATAAAGAGAGTCAGAGCGCTCACAGTGAGCGCTCGGTATTTTCGGTTGCAAAGCGCAGAGAGAAGGAGGGCGGCTGGAATCGCAACCCAGGCCGCCTCGGTTTGCGAAAAGATGATCGCGACCACAGAGAATCCGAGCGCGAAACACCAGAGCCATACGCGCAAATTAAATCGCGCATCGACCGCGCGGTGGAGTCCGGCGAGAGACAGCAGGATGATCGGGGCAAGATACAGACCAACCGCGTTTGGGTACGGAAAGATGCTTGTGGCGCGTCCCTCAACGTCCCATGGGATCGGGATCGCGACACCCGTGGTTTTTTGCAAGATGACAAACACAGCGATCAGGAGCGCGCCGATGCCGATGGCCATGGCCGCCTTTTCTCCATCGTCATAGTCGCGAAGACTTGTTCGAAGAATAAGAAAGAAGACAACAGGTTCGATGAAGTAGGCTTTCCAGATGCCAAGCGCCGCGTTTGTGTCTGATGAGACAAAAATTCCAATCGTGGCGGCCACACACAGCAGTACGATGGGCAACCACCAGCTTCGTAAAAACGCAAACGAAGATCGGTCGCGCATTTGCGCGATGAGCCAACGGAGGGCAAGCGCGGCCCACAGGAGTTCAAGGAGGGTCGTTGGGAAGCCAAACAGTTCCGTGCGAAGAAGATAGGCGGGAAGCAAAGCAAGAAACAGAAAGATCGCCAGCCGCAGATCGCGCCAGGCAAGGAAGGCGAAGAGAAGAACGACCGTGAGAAGAAGGATTTCGTACATAACCCCTTAGACGCGTGGTTTTGTGAGTCGCGCCATGTCCATGATCTGACTCCATCTTACTCCCCCTGTGCCAAGCAGGGCAGCCGCGTAGACCAACCCTCCCACTCCAACTTCAATGAGAACAGACAGGGGAGGTAAAACCGCGAGAGTTGCGTACATAAGAACACTTGCCGTGAGCGCTTTGGCGGGAACCGTGAGCGTGGGGAACATGCGCGAGACACGCAGAACGAGAAGGAAGGTAAGACTGGCAATGAGCGCTTCGGAAAGGAAGGTCACCCATGCCGCCCCCCACATTCCATACCGCGGGATCGCCCAGAGGTATCCGGCGAGGGCAAGAACGGCTGTGATCGCGTATCCAAACATCATGACACGTTGTTTCTCAAGGGCCACAACCACATGTCCGTACAGGGTGTTCAGAAATACGCACAATACGGCAAGGATCAGCACACGCAACACGGCTCCGGCTGGTTCGTATCCATCGCCCGCGATGAGAACCGTCAGAGCCTCGGCAACGGCCTGGGCGCCTATGACCAGGGGGATGGCAATGATCGCAAACAGATCAAACGCCTTTTGCACGTACTCACGGAAATCGAATCGCTGTTGTCCGGACCAGGCGGCCGCGAGTTTCGGCAGGAGGAGCCCCATGAACATGATAGGAATGACCGTCAGCACGTCCACGACTTTGTAGGCCACACCGTATTGGCCCACTTCCGAAAACGGCCGGAAGTTTGCCAGAAGGATAATATCGCCGCGCAGATAGATGAGATTGAACATAATGGACAGAGCGATTGGCCAGCTGCGGGCAATGGCTTCCGCCCATACGCGTGTCTCGAAACGCGGTCGAATGTGGAGAAGAGGTTTAGCGAGCAACAACGTCACACCGAGCCACACGAGGTTCGCCACCATCATGGCGATGATCATGGCCACGAGTCCGTAACCAAAAAAGGCGAGGGCAGCGACAAAGATGAGGTACAAGATGCGGTTGACAAGCTCGGCCGCCGAGAAGCGCCACATCTGTAAATGTTTTTGGAACACGCCTACGAGCATCCCGGAGGCAGACATGAAGAGGAACGCGAGGGCCCCAACCGCCACGCCCCATTTCACGCTTTCGGTGTATGGAAACAAGAGCACCAACACGGGCGCGAGGGCATAGAAGACAGCGCCCGAGACGAGTCGAAGGCCCAAAAAATTTCCAACCACGCGGGGCTCGTCCGCTCCCTCCTTGGCAATCATTTGCACGAGAGTGAGCGTCAGGCCGAAATCAACAAACACGCCAAACAAAGAGAGAAATGTGATCGCGGTCGTGTACTCACCAAAACCACTATCCCCGAGCGTGCGCGTGAGAATGCCGACCGTCACGAGTCCGAAAAGAATGGAGAGCGCCTTTCCGCCCATCTGGACGATGTAGTTGCCTGCCACGTCCTGCATGGCTGTCATATGGAGAATAGTCTAACACATCTTGATTGACGGAAGCGTAAAATTTTGCTAAAATAAGGATGGAAACAAACACCACGCATTCAACCACTATGGAGGCAGAACAGCGAAAAACTACGCCCGGCTGGCGGTCGTTTCTTGAAGCGACCTTGCATATTGCTGTGGTGTTTTTTGTTGTGGCGATTCTGGCCTTTGTGCTCTCTGCCGTGGAGTCGATTCTCACCCCCCGTGCGGCCGCGGCCGCTTCTCTCAAGGGATACGAAGCCTTGCCCGTGTCCATGACCGGTCGTGGCGAAATCAACATGAAGCCTGGAGAAACGAAGACGGTTGTGGTTGGTTTTCAAAACATCGGAACGACGAGTTGGACACAAGACGGATCCGCCTTCGTTTCCATTTACACGCACGAACCGAAGTATCGCACGAGCGTTTTTCAGGATGCCAGCTGGGAGAAGGCAGACCAGCCGTCCCGTCTGACCGAGCGCTCCGTTGCTCCAAAAGAGGTCGGGCATCTTTCGTTCATTTTGAAGGCGCCACGCACGGGCGGGACATACGCGGAAACGTTTTCCCTTGCCGCCGAAGACACGGCCTGGATTCCCGGAGGGAAATTTACTCTGAAGATCCGTGTTGAGGGCGAAGCCGTGTCAACGCGTTCCGAAGCAACCTCCCCTCTGTCCACTCCCTCTGACTCTGACGATACAGAAGATACATCTGATGGATATGCCGCAACCATCCTGATCAAAAGCGCAAAGACATTGAGGGTGGACCCAAAACAGACGGTCTCGTACACGGTTGGTCTGAAGAATTTGGGGACAAAGACATGGAAGACACGATCGCTGCGTCTGCCGACCGTTGCGATGGCCACATCCACACCCGATTATTCGCATCGCTCGTGGTCCGATGATGAGGTCGCGGTCGTGAAAGAAGACGGCGAGGTCGCGCCGGGCGCGCTTGATCTCATCACCTTTCAATTCACGGCCCCGTCGAAGCGCGGATCATATACCGCGCAGTTTGTTTTGGTGGCTGACAACGTCGAGGTTTCCGGCAGCGAAATCGACATTCCGATCGAGGTGACCGGGGATGCTCCGGACGTGAAGGATAGATCGAAACGCAAAGAGGCCAAGAAGGCAGAATCTCGATCTCTCATGGATGAGCCGACCATGCGCGTTGGGGTCCTGATTGTTGATGAGGAAACGGACGACCGCGTGGATATTACCTGCGCGTCGGATGTTGAGCTCCAGGACGAAGATGGCGAGGTGTTGGCAAAGCTTGACGATGGCGACGAGGTGGAAGCGTGGTATCGGGGCGGACGCTATTCCTTCGAAGTGGACGGTGAAGAGGAGAAGACCTCTTCGTATCTGCGCTTCGTGCCCGAAAAGAAAAATGCCATCTGCACGGTGACGAATTTCGATCGTCGTAAAACACGCGGCGCGGCGTACGCGGACAACACGTTTCGCAATATTCTCGAGTTGCGCCACAACAGCACGAAAGACCGCACGTGGCTCATCAACGAACTCCCCATGGAGATGTATTTGCGTGGACTCGCAGAGACGAGCAATGTGTCCCACATAAATTTTCAGAGGGCGCTCATCACGGCTGCGCGCACCTACGGCCTTTATCACTGGGAGCGGGCAACAAAACACGCGTCTGAATATTTTCATGTCGACGCGTATGCCGATCAGGTGTACAAGGGGTACGGCCAAGAACAACGCACTCCCAAGCTCACCCAAGCGGTTGAGGACACGCGCGGACAGGTCGTGACGCATAAAGGCAAGACGGCCATCACTCCGTATTTCTCTCGCTCAGATGGACGGACGCGTTCATGGAGCGAGGTGTGGTATGGCGACGTTGCGTGGTTGAAATCCGTGTCCGCGCCATGCGACAAAGGGAAGACGCTCTGGGGACACGGCGTTGGCATGTCCGCCTCCCAGGCGCTTTGCATGGCCAATGATGGAGAGGACTGGGAGGAGATTCTTACCTATTTCTATACCGGCGTTGATATCAAACAGCGCTGGAAATGACGCAAGGTATGGCTCGACGCATTTTGATCCTGCTTTTTCTTGTCGCGGCGCCATTTGCCGTTCAGGCATCGGCGCGAGATCCAGCGCTGCAGTCTGTTTTTGAGAGACGCTCGGATCTTCGCGCAGCTTTTCACGAGGAGACGTGGGAGGCGATTCCTGATTCCGGAGCCGGTTGGCTTCTGAATCTTGAGGACTGGGCCTATCAGTTTGGCTGGCAAGAGGATTCGGTGCTTGCCACCTATGCGCCGGATGGGATGTATGCGCACGGCACAGATCAGAGTGGGCCGCCGCAGGTGACCGCCGACGCCTATCTTGTCATGGATCGCGGCAGCGGCCTTGTGCTTGCCGAGCGCGGGGCGGCAACCCCTTGGCCGATCGCCTCGCTCACCAAGCTCATGACGGCCAGCCTTGTTTTTGAGTCAGAGGTTTCTCTTGATACGATTCAGGCCATTCAAGCGAGCGATGATGTTGGCGGTGCGAAATTGTACGTCGATGCTGGCGCAACCTTTACGGTACGGGATCTTCTTTACGCGACGCTTGTTGGTTCTGCTAACAATGCCGCGAATGCCGTTTCCCACGCGGGCGGTCTCCCGCTCGACGCTTTTGTGGAATACATGAACGAAAAGGCGCGGTCGCTCGGACTCTCCCGCACTTCCTTTGTGGATCCGACGGGCATGGAACCAGGAAACGTTTCGACCGCGCGCGAGATGGCGGCGGTCGCGGCCTATGCCTTTGGGTATCCCGATGTGCGTCGTTTTACGTCCACGACCTCACGGACGATCACGGTTCTTTCGGACGGAACAACCAAGCGCATGATTAACACGAATTGGATGCTCTGGAAGCCGGAGTACGACGACATTTTCGTCATGGCCGGGAAGACCGGCTACCTCGAGGAGTCTGGGTGGAATTTGGTTGTTTCGCTTCGCCCAGAACTTTCGGACGAGACGCATGAAGTTTTGCTTGTGTTGTTTGGATCGGATTCGCGGGCAGAGAGTTTTCAGGACGCAGAAAAACTCGCCCGGTGGACGTGGGCGAGTTATGACTGGGTGGAGTGACCAGAGGCGGCGCTTACCATCTCTTGTTTGTGTCGTTGTCGGTCTTCGTTTACGAATCTGACGACCGATTCTTTTACACGCTCCGGGTGCGGCACGTCTTTAAAAATGAACCGCGTGCGTTCGCCTGCGGTTTGGACCGTGACATTGCCGTAATCGACAAAGGTGTGAAGCATTCCCTTCACTTCTGAAGTGACATCCTGGATCGCTGACAGGTGCAGTTCGGATGCCACACGGGTGAAGAGTCCTTTCTGTTCGACATTGATGATGCGTTCGTTGGTGACGATCCAGACATCGAGGTAGTAGTCGGTGAACTCGAGAAATCCGAACAGCCACACGCCCATGGCGTAGATGCTTCCAACCATGAGGATGAGCGGACCAAACACGGGATGGTCGAGGTAGGATGTCACGCGGTCAAAGAAGACAGACACGATCGCCATCGGGATCGCGTAGAGCATCACCATGTAGAAGATGATTTCAAGTGGGGTGATCCAATGTCGTCGCAAAAACAACGAGACCTTTTCGCCAGGTCGTTGGTTTGGGAGGTGATGAAGGTCCATCATAATCCTTGCAGATAATCCATGGGAACGTTGGCTTGGAAGATATCCGTGACAGACCAGAGGGCGAACCAATCGTAGGGGGCGAGCAGATAAAAGGACGCGCCAACAAGAAAGACCGTTCCGCCAAGGAAGATGGTGATGATGAGGTACGCGCCGAACGTGTACACACCGAAGCGCACGAGGTGGTAGATGTTAAACACGCTGTAGAGGATGTAGAACAGCGAGAACAGGCCGTAGGGGATGAGAAACACGAAAATCGGAAGCGAAATATCCGGAATCATAACAAAGGTAGTATAACACATCCGAGCTGTGTGCGGCGTGTTAGAGGAGCGTCGCCTTTGGTGCGGAGCGTCCGAGATGTTCGTATGCGCGAGGGGTGGCCATGCGACCGCGGGGCGTGCGGTTTAAGAGTCCGAGTTGAATAAGGAACGGCTCGTAGACCTCCTCGATCGTGTCCACTTCCTCCTGTGTGGCCGCAGCGATCGTGGAGATGCCAACCGGCCCGCCGCCGAATTTTTCAATGATGGTTGCGAGGATGTGGCGGTCAATGCGGTCGAGTCCGCATGGATCGACATCCAGCATCGCAAGCGCCTGTTCGGCAAGATCATGCGTCACGCGTCCATCGGCTTTCACCTCGGCAAAGTCGCGTACACGACGCAGCAGTCGATTTGCAATGCGCGGGGTGCGGCGGGATCGCAGGGAGAGTTCTTGCACGGCGGGTTCCTCAACGTCAACGCGCAAGAGGGCAGCGCTGCGACGAATAATTTTTGCGATGTCCTCTTCCTCATAGAAATTCAGGTGATAGGTCATGCCGAAGCGGTCGCGCAGGGGAGAGGAGAGCAGCGACAGGCGCGTGGTGGCGCCGACGATCGTAAAACGCTCGAGATTCAACCGCAGCGTTCTTGCGGTGGGGCCTTTCCCAACGATAATGTCGAGGCAGTAGTCTTCCATGGCCGGGTACAGCACCTCTTCGATCGTTTTGTTCATGCGATGAATTTCGTCGATGAAGAGGATGTCGCCCGTTGTGAGGTTTGAAAGGATGGCGGCAAGGTCGCCAACGCGCTCAAGCGCCGGGCCGCTCGTGACGCGGATTTGGGAGCCGGTTTCGGCTGCAATAATGTGGGCGAGCGTTGTTTTACCAAGCCCGGGATTGCCGTAGAGCAGGACGTGCTCGAGCGGTTCTTTGCGGCCGCGGGCGGCGTCGATGACGATTTTAAGGTTCTGCTTCAAAGATGTTTGGCCAATGAACTCATGAAGTGTTTTCGGACGCAACCCAACTTCAAACGCGCGCTCTTCACCGGGAGCGTCTGTCGTTGTCACGGCATCGCCTCCGACCATGTCGTCGCGCTTAATCATATTTTTTTGAAACCGTTGAAGCGAGTTCGATCGTCCGTGAATACCTCGATCACTTTGTAGCGTCCTTTCGTGTACACTTTGCCACTATCCAGAAAATGCGTGGCCTCAAGGATCACGACGCTCGCGAGTGGACGCGAAAGTTCCTGGTTGCCTTTTGTTTCAAGAAGCGGAAACTCGCCGCCGAACCAAAAGTTTCGTTGGTCTTTTTTTAAAAAGGGATACACCTTGCCCACTTCGAGCGGTTCGGGGACGCACTCCTCGATTTTACGCCGTCCTGCGTGAAACTCAGAAATGTTTCTGAGAGCCAAATCCGGATTGAATTCAACCTTGATGCCCATACGTTTGTGTTCGAGGCTTGCCAGCCGAAGCTCGGCGGAGCCGAGCGA
>CAYJVP010000035.1:8395-10822 GCA_964373615.1 uncultured Gammaproteobacteria bacterium
TGCCAGCCGAAGCTCGGCGGAGCCGAGCGAAGGATGGTGGGCGAGGAGGGAATCGAACCCTCACGGGGTTTCCCCCAGGGGATTTTAAGACCCCAGCGGCTACCAGTTACGCCACTCGCCCGTTTTTCAGAATCCTCGACGCTCGTAGTCCTGGCCAGATTTTTTCATGAACAGATCGATCACCTCGATCGTCGACTTTTTTTGGATGAGAACATAGAGAATGCGCCATCTTCCAACGCGCAGTCGGTAGGCATTCGGCGCGGAACTATTCAGATGTCGGATGTTCGGATGTCGCCAAGGATCGACAACCAACCGTTCAAGTTCCTGAATGATTTTTTTTTGGATCGCCTGATCGAGTCCCTTGATCACTTTTACAAATCGCGATCGGTATGTCAGATCATACATACCGGTTTACGACCAGCCAAGCTCCTTTTTGAGTTGCGCGTGCGTGAAGATTTTTTGGCGCCGAGTGGCTTGGTAGGCCTCAACAAACCGTTGGCGATCCCCCTCCATGTCGGCGACGTATTCCCGCAAAGCATGTCGTACCAGTTCGCTGCGGGACTGGTCCGTTAGTTTGGCCAGCCGGTCGACGGTCTGGCTCATGTGTTTCGGCAGAGAAATAGACCAGATATGTGCGCCTCCTGGCATATCACTATTATTAATTTTTATGTATTCATGCTATCCGGTCACCTTGTCACCGTCAAGGCCCCTTTGTTGGTTGCTTTGAGGAAAGCATCTATCGGTTTCGTGTTGAGCACATCCGCCTTTGTGGCCCAGCCGCGGCGAGCCGTGGCGATGCCGAAGGCGAGGTTTTGAAATTGCTCCGGCGTGTGGGCGTCGGAGTTCACGACAAGTTTCACGCCAGCCTCGACGGCCATGCGCACATGCGTGTCCTTGAGGTCGAGCCGCTCCGAGCCGTTCACCTCGAGCGCGACGCGGTATTGTTTCGCCGCGCGAATGATTCTTGCCATGTCCACTTTGTACGCCTCGCGTGCGTTCACGATGCGGCCGGTTGGATGAAACAAAATGTTCACGAGCGGGTGTTTGATGGCGCGAATAATGCGCTCGGTCTGTTGCGCTTCATCGAGGTTGAAATGGGAGTGAACGGCAACCGAGACGAGGTCGAGCGATTTCAGCGCACGGTCGGAGAGGTCGAGGGCGCCGTCTTTTCGGATATCGCATTCCGTGGATTTGAGCACGCGGAACCCGCGGAGTTTTTTGTTGAGTGTGTCGATCTCGCGCCCCTGCTCAAGGAGTCTGCGATCGTCGAGGCCATTGGCCATGGCGAGCGTCTTTGTGTGATCGGTAATCGCGATGTAGGAAAGGCCGGCTTTCCGCGCGGCTTCGACCATGTCTGCGATCGAGTGCGATCCATCGCTCCAGGCGGTCTGCACCTGAAGGTCGCCTTTGATGGAGCCGTAGGGGATCACGGCAGGCAGCGTATGCGCGAGCGCCGCTTCAACCTCGCCGGATGCCTCACGCATTTCCGGCGCTGGCATTTCCATCTTGAGATGGTCGTACACATCTTTTTCTGAGCGGCAGGCAACGCGTGTACGACCACGGAACAATCCGTACTCGGACAATTTCAATCCTTTTTTGATCGCGAGCTCCCGAATCTGCACGTTGTGTTCTTTGGATCCGGTAAAATGAACCAAAGCGGAGCCATAGACATCCGGGGCGAGGATCCTGAGGTCGCCGTTTATGCCATGCCGGAAGCGGACCGTCACGAACGTCAAGCCTCGATCGATCACGGCCGTGACCTCGGGCAGGGATGTGAACGTATCGATCGCGAGTTTCGGTTTGGAACTCGTGATCAGGATGTCAATGTCGCCGATCGTTTCTTTTCGTCGGCGCACGGACCCGGCGGCTTCGCCGTGGGTGACTCCCGGTAGTTTTCGGAGCTTCGCCACCACCGACTCCGCGATCGGCAGCGCGTCATGGAGACGGAACCGGCCCATGTGTTCTCGCAGAAACCCAAGGCCCTTCAGAATTTTCTCCTCACTTTTTTTGCCGAAATGCGGGAGCGCGCGGATCTTTCCGGCTTTTGCCGCGCGTTCGAGATCCTTCACGTTTTTAACCTTCAGTTTTTTGTAGAGTGTGAGGACGGTCTTCGGGCCGACGTCTTGGATCTCTGTGAGCCCGATCATGTCGACCGGATACGTTTTTTTGAGATCAAGGTAGTATTTCATTTTTCCCGTTGTCAGGAGTTCCTCGATTTTTTTCGCGATACTCTCGCCGATCCCCGGGAGGTCATCGAGACACTTCACGCCGCACTTTTTGTAGAGCGCCGCAAGTTCTGTGTCGAGGGCGCCAACCACCTCGGCCGCTCGTTCGTAAGCTTGTGGTTTGAAGGCGACCCCCTCGGCCTCAAGAAAGAGGGAAATCTCGCGCAGGGTTTCCTCGATTTCCTTATTCGTCATACAGCGT